>NZ_JAAKZV010000239.1 GCF_011044975.1 Streptomyces coryli
GTGGGTGGGTGGGTTACTGCCCCGCCGATACCGCCGGCGCAGACGGCTCCGGCTCCCGTGCCGCCGCCTTGCGGACCGGGATGGCGATCGCCACCGCCGAGGCCACCAGGCCCATCGCGCAGCCGATCAGCATTGCCATCCGGAAGCCCGACTCCGACGGCAGTGCGTGGCCGCCCAGTGGTGTCGTCATGTTGGCGAGGACCACGCCGATCACCGCCGCCGAGACCGACGTGCCGATCGAGCGCATCAGTGTGTTGAAGCTGTTGGCCGATGCCGTCTCCGACTGGGGTACCGCGCCCATGATGAGCGCCGGCATCGCGCCGTACGCGAGGCCGACCCCCGTGCTGCACAGGATCGTCACGACCAGCAGCCCCAGCGTGGAGCCCATCAGCGGAAGCGATGCCCCGTAGCCGGCCGCGATGACCAGGCTGCCCACCGCCAGGGTGACCTTCGGGCCGCGGGCGGCCGACAGCTTTGCGCCCAGCGGGGAGAGCGCCATCATCATCAGGCCGCCGGGTGCCATCCACAGGCCCGCGGCGAGCATCGACTGGCCGAGGCCGTAGCCGGTGGCCTCGGGCAGTTGGAGCAGCTGCGGGACCACCAGGGACTGGGCGTACATCGCGAAGCCGACCAGGATCGAGGCGGCGTTGGTCATCAGTACGGTCGGCCCGGCGGTCACCCGCAGGTCGACCAGCGGGTCCTGGATCCGCAGCTCCCACCACCCCCACAGCGGCAGGATCAGCACCGTCGCCGCGAAGAGGCCGAGCGTCGTGCCGCTCCCCCAGCCCCAGTCGGCGCCCTTGGAGACCGCGAGCAGCAGGCAGATCAGCGCGGTGCCGAGGCCGAGGGCGCCGAGGCCGTCGAAGCGCGCCGATACGGCTCCGCCCCGGCCGGCCGGCACCACGGCCCGTACCAGCGCGGCGACCACCAGGCTCAGGGCCGCCACCACCCAGAACAGCGTGCGCCAGCTGGCGTTCTCGGCGATGCCCGCGGAGAACGGCAGGCCGAGCGCGCCGCCGACGCCCATCGAGGCGCTCATCACGGCGATCGCGGAGCCGAGCCGCTCCGCCGGCACCACGTCCCGCATCAGGCTGACGCCGAGCGGCACGACGCCCATGCCCATGCCCTGCAGCGCGCGGCCCGCGACCATCGGCGCGAGCGAGGACGACAGCGCGCAGACGACCGAGCCGGCTATGAGCGGGACGAGGGACAGCAGCAGCATCCGCCGCTTGCCGTACATGTCGCCGAGCCGGCCGGCCACCGGCGTGGCGACCGCGGCGGAGAGCAGCGTGGCGGTGACCACCCAGGAGGCGTTCGACGCCGAGGTGTCCAGCATCCGCGGCAGCTCGCCGATGAGGGGCACGACGAGGGTCTGGGTGAGCGCGGCGAGGATGCCCGCGAGCGCGAGCACTCCGACGATGACGCCGGGACGGGGGGCTGTCTTCATGGATGTGCATCGTACACGTGATATGCATCGTGCACACACCTTGCACGGTGCACAGCATCAGGTGCTATATCTGGCGTCATGGACAAGCCGACCCAGCTGATCGAGTTCGAGACGATGCTGTTGATGCGGCACCACGTCCTGGCCCGGCCGCGGCCGAAGCGGGACGCGGGCGAGCGACTGGACCGCAGCGCCTACGTCCTGCTCAGCCGGCTGCAGCTGGACGGGCCGATGTCGATCGGCCAGCTGCGGGAGGCCTTCGGCCTCGACACCTCCACCCTGAACCGGCAGACCGCGGGCCTGCTGCGCGCCGGCCTCGCCGAGCGGATCCCGGACCCGGACGGGGGCATCGCGCGCAAGTTCCGCATCACCGCGGAGGGCGAGCGGCGGCTGGCGGCGGATCGTACGGAGAATGTCGAGGGCCTGGAGAAGGTGCTCAAGGGGTGGTCGGCCGAGGAGGCGACCCGGTTCGCGGCCATGCTGCACCGCTTCAACGAGGACATCGAGCGGCTCGAAGGCCGTCCCTGGCCACGCCCCTGACGCCCTAGCGGGCCCTAGCGGCCCTAGCCGCCCTAGCCGCCGAACAGCTCCCCCAGCCGCCTCCGCGCCGCCCGCAGCGAGCGCCGGTTGCGGCTCGGCGCCGCCCACGGGTCGCCGTGCTTCTCCAGCCGCTCCGGGACCGAATGCACGGTCCAGTGCCGCGGCCCGATCGCCTCGTCCTTCAGCTCGTCCCAGGTCAGCGGCGTCGCCACGGGAGCGCCCGGGCGAGCGCGCACCGAATACGGCGCGACACCGGTCTGGGCGTACGCGTTGCGCTGGAGGTCGAGGTAGAGGCGGCCGTGGCGCTTGTTCTTGCGCGGCTCCGTCGTCAGGTCGTCGGGGTGGCGGCCCGCCAGGACATCGGCGATCTCGCGGGCGATGGCCCGCACCTCGTCGAAGGTCTGCGAGCGGTCCAGCGGCAGGACGACGTGCAGGCCGCGGGAGCCGGTGGTCATCACCAGCGGGCGCAGGCCGATGTCGGCGAGCAGGCCGCGGAGTTCGAAGGCGGTCCAGCGCACGATGTCGAAGTCGTCGCCGGGCGGATCAAGGTCGAAGATGAGCTTGTCCGGGTGCTTGGGCAGATCGGTGCGGCTCAGCCACGGGTGCAGGGTGATCGCGGCCTGGTTCGCGAGATACGCCAGCGTCGCCGCGTCCTCGCACAGCGGCATCGTCAGCTTGCCGTCCTCCTTCGCCACCTGCACCCGGGCGATCCAGCCGGGGAAGTGGTCGGGGGCGCGCTTGTGGAAGAAGGACTCCCCGTCGATGCCGTCCGGATAGCGCTCCATGCTCACGGGGCGGCCGCGCAGATGCGGCACCATCCAGCGGGCCACCGCCCGGTGGTAGTCGACGAAGTCCGCCTTCGTGATCGCGGCGTGGGTGCCGTCGCCGGGGAAGAGCTCCTTGTCCGGCCGGCTGACCTCGACCCTGCGGTGCGCGGCCATCTGCGTGTCACCTCCCGTTCGACCAGGGCAGCCGAGTGCCCGGGGCGTACGGAAGGCAAACCGCCGGCTCAGGCCACCGCCTCCCTGACATCCTCCGCCGCCTGCTTGTCCAGCGCGACCCGTACCAGCGCGGCCGAGAAGACCGCGGCGTCCTCGCCGTCGCCGGCGAGATCCGCGAGCTCGGCCGCGTCCTTCGGCAGGCCGATACGTTCCGCGCCCTGGCGCGCCTTGGCGTCCAGATACGGAGCGCACTCCGGCCACACCCCCTGCGCCTCACGCAGGAAGATGTCGGCGCCGGCCGGGCCGAGACCCGGGACCTGGCGCAGCAGCCGGCGCAGCTCGTCGGGGTCGCCCTGCGCCTCGTCGCGGAGCTTGCGCAGATCGCCGCCGTACGTGTCGAGGAGCAGCTGCGCGCCCTCCCCCAGCTGGGTGGCGGTGCGTTCGTCGTAGCGGCGGTAGCCACCCTCGCCGAGGGCGTCCACGCGCTGCTGCCAGGTGGCCTCCGTCATGCGGCGCGGGTCGCGCATCCCGGCGTCGAAGAGCGCGCGGGCCGCGGCCAGCGCGACCGAGGCGCGGATGCGGGCGCTGAGCAGGCAGGCGAGGACGAGCAGTTGGTAGAGCGGCTGCGGGGTGTCGCGCAGGCGGATGCCGGCGTCCTCCGCGTACGTGCGTCCGTGCGTGTCGCGCAGCGCCTGCGCGACGGTCTTGTGATCGGTGTTCATGCGGCTCGCGGTACCCCGGCCCCTGCACCACAAACAGGCGTTAGAGCCGCCCGAGCGCGGCTACTCGTGCGCGGTAGGAAAGGAGGCGGCGCTTCATGAACACCCGAACCGGTGAGGCCGACCGCCAGACGCTGGTCCGCTTCATCGAGGAAGCCTTCGTCTGCGCCCAGGAATGCGAGCGCTGCGCGGCCGCGTGCCTGCCCGCCATCGGTCCCGACGAGCCCGAGCAGTGGAGCCGCGTCGACGTCCGGTGCGCGGAGATCTGCGAGCGCACCGCGCGGATGCTCAGCCGGCACCCAGGACACGACGCGCCCGAGCTCTACGCCCAGGTGGAACTCTGCGCCGAGACCTGCGCGGAGCAGGCCGAACGGCTTGCGCCGTACGCCGGCACCGAGACCCGCGCCTCGCTGCAGGCGGAGGCCTGCGCGCGGTGCGAGAAGTCGTGCCGGGAACTGCTCGGCTCGCTCGCCTAGCTCCTCTAGCTCCTCTAGCTCGTCCTTACGGTCCTTGCTGAACGGAGGCGGAACGGTGGACAGGGACCCGGTCGTCACCACGGACGTACCCGCGAGACTCGACCGGCTGCCCTGGAGTCGCTGGCACTGGATGATCGTCATCGGCCTCGGGACCGTATGGATCCTGGACGGGCTCGAGGTCACGGTCGTCGGCAACATCGCCGCCCGGCTCTCCGAGGAGGGCAGCGGGCTGCCGATCACCTCGGCGCAGGTGACCGGGATCGCGGCGGCGCTGTATGTCGCCGGGGCCTGCGCGGGGGCGCTGTTCTTCGGCTGGCTGACGGACCGCTTCGGCCGCAAGAAGCTGTTCCTGATCACCCTGGCCGTCTATCTCGCGGCCACCGCGCTGACCGGACTCGCCTTCAACCCCTGGTGGTTCTTCGTCTTCCGCTTCTTCACCGGCTTCGGCATCGGCGGTGAGTACGCGGCCATCAACTCCGCGATCGACGAGCTGATCCCGTCGAAATACCGCGGCCGGGTCGACCTCATCATCAACGGCAGCTTCTGGCTCGGCGCCATCGGCGGCGCGCTGCTGTCCGTGCTGATGCTCAACACCTCGGTCTTCCCCGCGAATGTGGGCTGGCGGCTGACCTTCCTGCTCGGCGTGGTGCTGGGCCTGGTGATCCTGCTGGTACGCCGGAACGTGCCGGAGTCGCCGCGCTGGATGTTCATCCACGGCCGCGGCGAGGGGGCGGAGAAGCTGGTCGCGGACGTGGAGCGGCGGGTGACCGCGGAGACGGGACGTGAACTGCCGCCGCCCGCGGACTCCATCACCATCCGGCAGCGGAAGAGCACCGGCTTCCTGACGGTCGCCCGCACGGTCTTCTCCACCTATCCGCGGCGTACGGTGCTGGGCCTGGCGCTCTTCATCGGCCAGGCCTTCCTCTACAACGCGATCACCTTCGGCTACGGGGCGATCCTGACGAAGTTCTTCGGCACCCCGGCGGACAAGACGGGGTACTACTTCGCGGTGATCGCGGCCGGGAACTTCCTCGGGCCGCTGCTGCTCGGCCGGCTCTTCGACACGGTCGGGCGGCGGCCGATGATCGCGGGCACGTATCTGACCAGTGGGATCCTGCTCTTCGCCACGGCCTGGCTGTTCGACGGCGGGCACTTGAGCGCGACGACGATGACGGCGTGCTGGTGCGTGGTGCTGTTCTTCGCCTCGGCGGGGGCGTCCAGCGCTTATCTGACGGTCAGTGAGATCTTCCCGATGGAGACGCGGGCGCTGGCCATCGCCTTCTTCTACGCGGTGGGGACGGCGGCCGGCGGCATCACCGGGCCGATGATCTTCGCGAAGCTGACCGAGTCCGGGGTGGTCGCCGATACGGTGCTGGCCTTCCAGCTCGGTGCCGGGGTGATGACGGCGGCCGGCGTGGTGGCGGCCTTCCTGGCGCTGCCGTGCGAGCGCCGCTCGCTGGAGTCGATCGCCCGCCCGCTGTCGGCTGTGCGGGCAGCGGGCGGACGAGTGCCCGCGGGTTAGCCGATGTTGACGTCGATGCAGGCGTAGAAGGCGTTCGACGTGTCGGCCACGTTCCAGACGGCGAGGATCTTCTGCTTGCCGGTGAAGCCGCCGAGGTTGACGTTGTGGGTCACGGTCTCGGGGGGCTGTTCGTTGTTGCCGTCGATGTCCGCGACCTTGGTGCCGCCGACGAAGTACTCGTAGTTCGAGGTGCGGTGCCGCGCGGTGAACTTCCACGTGAGCGACGCGGTGCTGCCGACGTTCGTCACCGCCCAGCCCTTGCTGTCGTCGTCGAGTTCGGCGAACCGGGAGTTGCCGCCGCTGCAGCTGCGCAGCCCCTTCGGGCCCTCGACGCTCTGCGGCTCGTACTTGATGTCGCCGCAGGGCACCGTGCCGGCCGCACACTGCGCCTGCCGGCTGGGTGGGCCGGAGACGTAACCGTGCGCGCTGGCCTGGGAGGAGGGGAGTGCGAGGACGAGCAGCGGAGCTATCCCGGCGCCGATCACGGCGGCCCGCTTCTTCCTGCTGATCATGCCTGCTCCTTGAAGGTGGGGGGTCCAGACATTGGTCTAGACTTACAGCTTGTCAGAACACCGTCAAGGATTGGTGCAGACCTTAGTCGGACTCCCCCAGCCGCTGAACTTCCGCGTACGACGGGGCCGTCCGGCCAATCGCCCGCCCGTCGCGGATGGCGGTCGCGGCGGCCACGGCCGCGCCCAGCGCCGTGCGGTAGAGCAGCGAGCCGAGGCTGACCCTGCGTACGCCCAGCGCCGCCAGCTCGGGGAGCGTGGGACCGGTCGGCGAGTAGAGGACGTTGAGCGGCGCCGCGAGCCCAGCGGTCAGCGCGGCGATGCCGTCGGGGTCCGAGAGCCCCGGCACGAACACCCCGTCCGCGCCCGCCTGTTCGTACGCGGCGAGGCGCGTCGCGGTCTCCTCCTTCCCGCGGCCCAGCCAGTACGTATCGGTGCGCGCGTTCACGAACAGTCCGGGCACGGCGGCCTTCACGGCGGCGACCTTCGCGGCGTGCAGCTCCATGGGAGCGAGCGTGCCGTCGGCCCGGCCGTCCTCCAGGTTGATCCCGGCCGCGCCCGCCTCGTACAACGTCCGGGCCAGCCCGGCCACTTCCTGCGCGTCATCGCTGAAGCCGCCCTCGGCGTCGACGGTGAACAGGAACGAGCCCCGCCCGAGCCGCCGGGCCAGCGCCCCCGTCGCGTCGGCGGTGGCGGCGGCCCCGTCCGGCAGCCCGGCGGCGGCGGCCACACCCAGGCTCGTGGTGCCGATGGCCTCGAACCCCTGCTCCGCGAGGGCGGCGGCGGAGGCGTAATCCCAGGCATTGGGCAGCAGCAGCGGGGCGGCCCGGCGGTGCAGGCGGGCGAAGTGGTCGAACCTCTGGTGCGTCATGCCCCCGACGCTACGGGCGGAGTGGTTCGGCGCCGGCCGAACCACTCCGCGAAGCCGGGCTCAGCCCAGCAGCCGGCGCGCGGTGTCCGCGATCGCCGCGGCGTCGATCCCGGCGTCCCGCAGCTGCTCCTCAGGCGATGCCGAGCCGGGTACGTCCCCCACCGCCAGCCGCGTCAGGCGCGGCGCCGGCCGGCCGTCGGCGAAGGCCTCCGCCACCGCGTCGCCCAGGCCGCCCTCCGAGCGGTGGTCCTCGACGGTGACGATGTGGCCGGTGTCCGCGGCCGCCCGGTGCAGGGTGCGGGTGTCCACCGGTTTGACCGAGTAGAGGTCCAGGACCCGGACCGGGATGCCCTCGCCTTCGAGGACGTCGGCGGCGGCGAGCGCCTCGTGCACCGTGACCCCGGCCGCCGCGAGGGTGAGGCGGTCGTCGGCGGAGGAGCGGAGGGTCTTGCTGCCGCCGATCGGGAAGTCCTCGTCCGGTCCGTACAGGACGGGCGTGGCGCCGCGGGTGGTGCGGATGTACCCGATGCCGGGGGCGTCCGCCAGCGCGGCGACCAGGTGGGCGGTCGCGTTGCCGTCCGACGGATAGACCACCGTGGAGCCGGGCAGCGCCCGCATCATCGCCAGGTCCTCCAGGCCCATTTGGGACGGGCCGTCCTCGCCGATCGCCACGCCCGCGTGCGAGCCGCAGACGGTGATCGCCGTCCTGCTGATCGCGGCCATCCGCAGGAAGTCGTGGGCCCGGGTCAGGAAGGCCGCGAAGGTCGCGGCGAAGGGGCGCAGGCCGAGCGCGCGCATCCCCACCGCGGCGGCGATGAGCTGCTGTTCGGCGATGTAGAACTCGTAGAAACGGTCCGGGTGCGCCTTGTGGAAGGCCTCGGCCCGGGTCGAGTCGGCCACCTCGCCGTCGAGCGCGACCACGTTGGTACGGGCGGCGCCGAGGGCCTCGAGAGCGTCGCCGTAGGCGTTGCGGGTGGCGACGTCGGAGCCTTGGTCGTACACCGGCAGCCGCAGTTCGCGCGGCTCCGGCGGCCGCTGTGCCACCGCCGCCGGCGGGCGCTGCACGCGGACCGACAGGTCGCGGATGCCGCCCAGTTCGGCGATCGCCTCGTCGGCGTCGGGCACCGGCTTGCCGTGCATCCCCTCGCGGTCCGCCACCGCGGACACGCCGCGGCCCTTGACCGTACGGGCGATGACCGCCGTCGGGCCGTCGGTGACCCGGGTGGCGCGGGCGAAGGCCTCGTCGATGGCGTCGACGTCGTGGCCGTCGACCTCGATCGTGTGCCAGCCGCAGGCCTGCGCGCGGCGGGCGTACGCGCCCAGGTCCCAGCCGTGCCGGGTCGGGCCGCGCTGGCCGAGGCGGTTGACGTCGATGATCGCGGTGAGGTTGCCGAGCCGCTCGTGCCCGGCGTGCTCCAGCGCCTCGAAGACCGAGCCCTCGGCCATCTCGCTGTCGCCGCACAGCACCCAGATCCGCGCGGGGCGGTGGTCGTCGTAGCGGCGCGCAGCGAGCGCCATGCCGACGCCGATGGGCAGGCCCTGGCCGAGCGAGCCGGTGGCCACATCCACCCACGGCAGCCGCGGGGTGGGGTGGCCCTCCAGGCGGCTGCCGTGCTTGCGGAACGTCAGCAGCTCGTCGTCGGTGATGGCGCCCGCGGCCTTGAACGCCGCGTACAGCAGCGGCGAGGCGTGCCCCTTGGAGAGCACGAAGCGGTCGTTGCCGGGGTGCTCGGGCCAGTCGAAGTCGTAGCGCAGATGGCGGGCGAGCAGCACGGCCATCAGGTCGGCACCCGACATCGAGGATGTCGGGTGCCCGGACCCGGCGGCGGCCGCGGCGCGGACGGCGTCCACGCGCAACTGTGCGGCCAGCTCGTCCAGATGGCTCGTGTCCTGTGCCCGCTCGGTCGTGGCGGTCACTTCGCGTTCCGGCGCCGCAGCACCAGGTACGCCAGGCCGACGACCAGCACCGTCCCGGTGACGGCCGTGGGCAGCGGCTGCTTGCGGCCGGTGCGGGCCGCGCGCTCGGCGGCGGTGCGCACCTGCTGCGGGGTCTTGTCGCGGGCGGCGTGCTTGATCTCCGCGGCCTTCTCCTGGGCGCGGTGCTTCACGTCGGCCTTCGCGGCGAGTTCCTCGACGGTGTCGCCGAGGCGCTCACGCGCGGTCGACACCTGCTCGCGCAGTTTCTCCTGCGCGTTGTGCGTGCTTGTCATGGTGTACTGCCCTCTCCCTGATAGTTGCCAGGTCCGTCTGGACGCCGCTGATGGCCTCTTCCGGGCGCATCGGCGCGGCCTTGCGTGCCTGCCGCCGCGCGGCCGCGGCGCACAGTGCGGCGGCGAGTAAGAGCGCGCCGCCGGCGATCAGCGCCGCCGCCCAGTACCCGAGCTCGCGCCCGAGCGCGACGATCCCCGCCGCGACCAGCGCCTCGAAGGCGACAAAGGCCAGCACGGCGGCGGCGCCGAAGAGCGCGCCGCCGCGCGAGGCCCGGCGGCCCTTCGCGGCCATCTCGGCCATCGCGAGCCGGATTTCGGACCGTACGAGGTCGGAGAACTCCTCCGACGCCTGCTTGACCAGCGTGCCTACGGATGGTGTCGATGGGTGCTCAGCCACCTTCCCGTCCCCTCGGGTCCGGGTCCATCGCCGGCGGCGCCGGCTGACCGGCGTGCGGCGCGGGCGACGGGCGCTTGGCGGCCTCCCGCAACGCCACCGCGGCGATGACGAGCAGGGCCGTCATGATCAGTGCCGCCGCCCAGGCCGGTACGGCCATGGCGAGCAGCAGCACCAGCAGCGCCACGGCGGCACCGCCCGCGTACAGGGCGGTGACGCCGGCGCCGGTGTAGAGCCGGGCGGTGCGGGGGTGCGGCGGGCGGGTGAGCTCACGCCGCAACTCGTCCCGCGCCACCCGGAGTTCGGTGTGGATCTCCTCGCGCACGATCCGGGCCATCGGCTCCGTAAGGTCGCCGCTCTGCGGTCCGGCCTCGCGCTCGCGGGGCTTCGGATACGTGCTTTTCTCAGTCACGAACGCCGAGTACCCGGGCGCGCGGGCAGGTAACGCCCCGGTTCCCTCAGTCCGGCCCGCCCTGCCCCAGGTCGCGGTCGTCGCCCCGGGTGTGGACGGCCTGCTCCTCTGCGGAGCGGCCGGGGGCCGGGTCGGTGTGCGAGAAGACGTCCTGCTCCGCGAGCCGGGCGCCGGGGTTGGGGTCGTCGACCAGGAGGCCTGCCTCCTCGTCCGGGAGCTCGTCGCCGGGCTCGTCCGGCAGGTCGCCTAGCAGATCGTCCAGCTCGTCGCCCGGGGTCTCGCCGGTCTGCTCGTCCGGCGGCTCGTCGGCCTCGGCGCCCGGCTCCGGCTGCTCCGCGGCCAGCCGCTCGTCCAGCGGCGCCCCGTCCGCCGCCTCCTCGGCGGTGGTGCCGGTGTGGCCCTCGGCCGCCACCGGCTCGTCGCCGGGGACCGGCATCGTCTGCGGGTCCTCGGCCTGCTCGGCCGCGGGCGAGCCGTCGCGGAGGTCGGGGATGCCCTCGTCTTCGGGGTGGGTCCCGGGGTCGTGCGGTGTATTCATGGCCGGATCCCTCCTTCCGGGGCGCCGGGTACCCGAAAATCCGTCCACCACCGGGCATAGATCACCGGCTCCACGGGTATGCATGACTCATGCATACGAACGAGCGAACCGCGAACCTCCTCGGTGCCACCGCGCTCGCGGTGACGGACGAACTGGTCAGCGGCCCGGTCGCCGCCTCGGCAGCCAGCCCGAGCGGCGCCGCCGCGCTCATCGCGCTGCACGCCAACCCCGGCATCAGCGTCACCGAGCTCGGCCGCCGGGTCGGACTCACCCAGTCCGCCGCCGTCCGGATGGTCGACGCGCTCGCGCGCGCGGCCATGGTGGAGCGCCGTCGCACCGCCAACAAGTTCACCTGGATCTATCCGACCGACAAGGGCCGGGAGACGGCCGAAGTCCTGATCCACGGGCGGCAGGCGCGCCTCACCGCCGCGCTCGAGGGGCTCGGCGAGGACGAGCGGCACACCCTCGGCGCGCTGCTGGAGAAGGTCCTCGACGGCCTGTACGCGACCACCCGCTCAGGCCCCGACCCGGAGGCCGCGCATCACCGCATCTGCCGCCTGTGCGATCGCGAGGCGTGCGTGAGCGACGCGTACTGCCCCGTCGGCGAGGCGGAGAAGGCGGCCCGCGGCGCGGGCGCCTGACCCTTAACCCATGGGTGAGGCACTGGCTCTGGCCTCCGCGCTGTGCTTCGGCGCGACCCACTTCCTGAGCGGTCTTTCGGCCCGGCGCCACCACGGCTTCACCGTGGCGCTGCACGCGCAGGGCGCAGGGCTGCTGGTCGCGGTGCCGGCGCCGGCCGCCGCCGGGACGTCCCCCTCCCCCGGCGCGCTCGGCTGGGGCTCGCTGTCCGGGGTCGCCACCGGGGTCGGGGTGGGGCTGCTGTACCGGGCGATGAACTCGGGGCCGATCAGCACGGTCGTGCCGGTCAGCGATGTGACGGCGATGGGTGTGCCGGTGCTGGCGGGCCTGATGGTGCTGGGCGACCGCCCCTCCGCCCCCGCACTGGCCGGGATCGCGCTCGCGCTGCCGGCGGTCTGGCTGGTCTCCCGCGGCGCGGGCACCGAACTGGCGGGCATCCGGCCGGCGTTGCTGGCGGGCGTGGGATTCGCGGTGCACTTCCTGGCACTCGCGCGGCTCCCGGAGTCGGCGGGGCTGTGGCCGATCGCGGTCAGCAGGGCCGTATCGATCGCGGTGCTCGCCCCGCCGGCGGCCGCCGCGGGCGTGCCGCTCCGGCTCCCCGCCCTGGACACGGTCATCGCGGCCACCGCGGGCGTCCTCGGCACCGCCGCCACCACCCTGTACTGGCTGTCCGCGAGCCTCCAGCCGGCCACCGTCGCGGTGGTCCTGGCGGCGCTCTATCCGGCGGTGCCGGTGCTGCTCGCGCTCGCCTTCCTCGGCGAACGGTGCAGTGGGCGGCAGGCGTTGGGCCTGGCGGGCGCCGGCGGCGCGGTCGCGCTCATCGCGCTGGGCTGAAGCGGCGGGGGTGGGAG
>NZ_JAAKZV010000023.1 GCF_011044975.1 Streptomyces coryli
TACTGATTCGGTGCCGCCGCCGCCCGGGCAGCCGCCCGCCCAGTCGCCCGCACCGAATCAGTACGCCCAGGACCCGCAGACCGGCGAGCCGCAGGCGCAGGATCCGTATGTCCAGGACGCGTATGCGTACGACCCCTACCGCGAGCCGGATCCGCTGACCGACGCCTATTACGACCAGGCCGCGCACCCTCCGCCGCCGCCCGGCAGCCAGCCGCCGGCGCAGCCGCTGTACCAGCAGCCGCCGGCGCCCGAGCACGCTCCCGACCCCCGGCTGTGGGGCCAGGCGCCCGCGCCGGAGCCGGACGGGCCCGGCCGGCATCTGCCGTACGGGGACGCCTCCACCGGCACCATGTACCTCGGCGTCGACGACCTCGTCACCCGCGCCGGCGACCAGCAGCAGGAGCCGGACGCGTTCGCGCACCTCTACCGCGACCAGGGCGCCCACGCCGCACAGCAGCCATACGGGCAGGAGCAGCCGGAGCCCGCGCAGCCGGCGGTGCCCGGCCAGCGCGGCGGCAAGGTGGCGTCCATCGCCAAGTCCAGCGCCGTCATGGCGGCGGGCACGCTCGTTTCACGTGTAACAGGGTTCCTGCGGCAGCTGATGCTCGTCGCGGCGCTCGGCGGCGCCACCCTCAACGACACGTACACCGTCGCGTGGACGCTGCCGACGATGATCTACATCCTGACCATCGGCGGCGGCCTCAACTCCGTCTTCGTGCCGCAGCTGGTCCGCTCGATGAAGGACGACGACGACGGTGGCGAGGCCTTCGCCAACCGGCTGCTGACCATCGTCACCGTCCTCCTCAGCGCGCTCGCCCTCATCGCGTTCTTCGCCGCCCCGCTGCTGGTGCGGCTGCTGTCGACACCAATCGCCAACGACGCGAACGCCAACGCGGTCGCCGTCACCTTCGCCCGCTACTGCCTGCCCACGATCCTCTTCATGGGCATCCACGTGGTGATGGGGCAGATCCTCAACGCCCGCGGCCGCTTCGGCGCCATGATGTGGACCCCGGTCCTCAACAACGTCGTCGTCATCGGCACCCTCGCCCTCTTCCTGTGGGTGTACGGGACGAACAGCTCCTCCGGCCTCACCGAGGACAACATCCCGCCGGAGGCCGTCCGCCTCCTCGGCGCGGGCACCCTGCTCGGCCTCGTCGTCCAGGCGCTCGCGATGATCCCGTACCTGCGGGAGACCGGCTTCAAGGTCCGGCCGCGCTTCGACTGGAAGGGCAAGGGCCTCGGCAAGTCCGCGAAGCTCGCCAAGTGGACGGTCCTCTTCGTCCTCGCCAACCAGCTCGGCAACATCGTCGTCACCCAGCTCGCCACCGCGGCCGGCAAGGCCGCCGGCAAGGAGCACCCCGGCAGCGGCATCACCGCGTACCAGAGCGCTCTGCTGATCTGGCAGATGCCGCAGGCGATCATCACGGTCTCGGTGATGGCGGCGCTGCTCCCGCGGATCTCCCGGGCGGCCGCCGACGGCGAGTTCGCGGCGGTCCGCGATGACATCTCGCACGGGCTGCGCACCTCCGCGGTCGCCATCGTGCCGATCGCCTTCGGTCTGCTCGCTCTCGGCGTGCCGATGTGTCTGCTGATGTTCGGCTCCGCCGGCCACGACACCGCCCGGTCCTTCGGCTACGTCCTGATGGCCTTCGGCCTCGGGCTCATCCCCTTCTCCGTGCAGTACGTCGTCCTCCGCGGCTTCTACGCGTACGAGGACACCCGGACGCCCTTCTACAACACCCTGATCGTCGCCGCGGTCTCCGCGGGCGTCTCAGCGATCGCCTACGTGCTGCTGCCCGACCAGTTCGCCGTCGCCGGCATGGCCGCCGCCTACGGGCTCGCCTACGCGGTCGGCGTGGGCGTCGCCTGGGCCCGGCTCAAGAAGCGCACCGGCGGCGATCTCGACGGCGCCCGCGTCGTCCGCACTTACGCCCGCCTGTGTTTCGCCAGCATTCCGGCGGCGCTCATCAGCGGCATGCTTTCCTGGGTGATCCTCGGAGCGCTCGGAGACGGATTCTTCTCGGCCCTCGCCGCCACCGTCGTCGGTGGGGCCGTGCTCCTCGCAGTCTTCTACGTGGCCGCCAAGCGGCTGCGGGTCGAGGAGCTCAACACACTGGTCGGGATGGTGCGCGGCCGCCTCGGCCGCTAAAAGCGGGGTATACGCGCAACCATCGGCAGCCACCGCGTGTCGTGCTTAACGGCAACGTGTGGGCACAATTGTCTTGGCTCGTGGCGGTGACGCACATGGAATGGGGAGGCTGGAACGACGGTGGCGGATCGTAGTACGGCGGCCGTCGACGACGCGGCAGGTGGCAAGGACCCGGTGAGTGACGCGGAGGGGAACGGCGGCGCGGACGAGGCCTCGGAGAATCCGTCGCCACCCGAGCTGCACAGTGGCCACAAGCTGGCCGGGCGCTACCGCCTCGAAGAATGCCTCACCCGTCTGGATGGATTCAGCAGTTGGCGGGCGGTGGACGAAAAGCTGCGCCGCGCCGTCGGCGTCCACGTGCTGCCGGCCGAACACCCGCGTGCCCGCCCGGTGCTCGCCGCGGCCCGTTCCTCGGCGCTGCTCGGTGACCCGCGCTTCGTGCAAGTCCTCGATGCCGTCGAGGAGGAGCAGCTCGTCTACGTCGTCCACGAGTGGCTCCCCGACGCCACCGAGCTGTCCACGCTGCTCGCCACCGGCCAGCCGCTTGAGCCGCACGACGCCTATCAGCTCGTCAGCCAGATCTCCCAGGCCGTCGCCGCGGCCCACCGGGAGGGTCTGGCCCACCTGGCTCTGACCCCCGCTTCGGTGCTGCGCACCTCGTCCGGCCAGTACCGCATCCGCGGCCTGGCCATCCTCGCCGCCCTGCGCGGCCTCAGCTCGGACCACCCGCAGCGCGACGACACGGAAGCGATCGGCGCCCTCCTCTACGCCGGGCTCACCGGCCGCTGGCCGTACGAGGACGACGCGTACGGACTCAGCGGGCTGCCCAAGCAGGTCGGGCTGATCGCGCCGGACCAGGTGCGTGCCGGCGTGCACCGCGGCCTGTCCGAGCTCGCCATGCGGGCGCTGGTCAACGACGGCGCCACCCCCTCCCGGCTGGAGCCGCCGTGCACCACGCCCGAGGAGCTCGCCGAGGCCGTCGCCGCGATGCCGCGGATCCGGCCGCCGGAGACCCACTACAGCCTGCCGCCGCGCGGCGGGCGGACGACCTATCAGCAGGGCTCGTACGCCCGCCCGGGCGCGAACGGCCCGGGTGGACGTCCCGGCATCGGGGCCCAGGCGGCCGCGGCGCCGCCCGCGCTGCCCGGCCGCACCGGCAAGGCGGTCAAGTGGAGCGTCTCGGGGCTGCTGATCGCCGCGCTGGCCCTCGGCAGCTGGCAGCTCGCCGACACGCTCATGAACCAGGGGACGTCGTCCGACGACTCCGGCCAGACGCAGGGCAACGACGACCCGGGCGGCAAGGACGGCAAGCCCATCGCCATCGAGAAGGTGAAGGACTTCGACCCGCCCACTCCGGGCAACGGCGAGGAGAACCCCGAGCGGACCGGCAATGCCATCGACGGGGATGCCGGCACCTTCTGGCAGACCCAGTGGTACACCTCCGCGAAGTTCGGCAATCTCAAGCCGGGCGTCGGCCTCATCCTGGATCTCGGCAAGGTCCAGCGGGTGGGGAGCGTCGACGTGAAGGCCATCGGCGACACCAAGCTCCAGGCGATGGCGGCACCGAAGAGCGCCTCGGCCATGCCCACGTCCCTGGACGGCTTCACACGTATTGCGAGTGGTAACGGAACCGATGTCACGCTGAGGCCGAAGAAGGCTGTCATGACGCGGTACGTTCTTGTCTGGCTCACCGAGCTGCCGCAGAACAACGGTGAGTTCCGCGGCAAGATCTCGGATATCAAGGTCAAGGACTGACGATGAGCACCAGGGGAGGGGGCAGACGGTGGACCACGCCGGCGGCAGCGCCGCGGACGACCGCGAGCTCCTCTCCCGCCACGTCTCCGGTGACCCCGATGCCTTCGCAGAGATAGTCAGGCGCCACCGCGACCGGCTCTGGGCCGTGGCGCTGCGTACGCTCGGGGACCGCGAGGAAGCCGCTGACGCCCTCCAGGACGCGCTCGTATCCGCCTACCGGGCCGCCCATACGTTCCGCGGCCAGTCGGCCGTCACAACGTGGCTGCACCGCATCACGGTCAACGCCTGTCTCGACCGGGCCCGCAAGGCCGCCACCCGCCGCACCTCGCCCGTCGCCGACACCGACCGCTTCGAGCAACTGCTGGAACCCGCCGAGTCGGCCGCCGCCCCCGCAGAGCGCCGCGACCTCAACCGCGAGCTCCTCGCCGCCCTCGCTACCCTCCCCGCCGAGCAGCGCGCCGCCATCATCCTCGTCGACATGCAGGGGTATCCGGTGGCCGAGGCGGCTGAGATCCTCGAGACTCCCGTCGGCACGGTGAAGAGCCGGTGCGCCCGCGGCCGGGCCCGGCTGCTGCCGCTGCTGACGCACCTGCGCCCCAAGCGGAACCAGACGGATGACGCATCCGTCCCACAGACGGCAGGTCCCGCAGATCCGCCGGAGAACAGCATCGTCAAGGGCGGAGGTGAGATCCCGTGACATCGGAAGCCCACCCGTCCGCCTCCACGGACGGGCACCCGGAGGTCGCGGACATCTCCGCACTCGCCGAGGGACTGCTCCCGCCAGAGCAGAGCAGCGCTGTGCGCGCGCATCTCGCGGAGTGCGATGTCTGCGCGGACATCGAAGCCTCGCTGGATGAGATCCGCGGACTGCTCGGCAATCTGCCGGGTCCGGCCGCCATGCCGGAGGACATCGCCACCCGTATCGACGCGGCGCTGGCCGCCGAGGCGCTTGTTTCACGTGAAACGGCGTCGGGGCCGGATGCGGTTTCACGTGAAACGGAGGACGAGCCGAGCGCTGTTTCACGTGAAACGACGACCGGGCTGCCCCGACCGCGCACCGCGGACCGTCCCGCCGGCCACGCCTCCGCTTCGACCCGACCCGGACGATCGCACCCGGGAGGAAAGCAACGAGGACGTGGCGCCCGGCTCGCATTGAGCGTCGCCGCCTCCGTCGCAGTCATCGCCGGCGGCGTCTGGCTGGGGTCCGTCGCAGTGGACGGAGCCGGAGGTGGATCCAGCGACGACGCAGGAGTCGCGAAGGAGGGCGCAGCGAGCGGCAAGATGGCGCCGTCCATCTCGCGCGCGGAACTGGGCGACAGGGTCAAGACCCTCCTCGAGGCGCCCGACAACGACACCCTTGAAGGCAGCGGCGATGCCACCGTCAAGGGGACGCCCAAGGGCGAGGATCACCGCGACGCACCTGTCGTACCCACCTGCATCCGTGACGTGATCCACCGCTCCGAGCAACCGGTCGCCGTCAACGAGAACACCATCCGGGGCCAGCAGATCTACGTCGTCGTGCTGCCGCACCCCGGCGACCGCGCACAGGTCGACGCGTACGCCGTCTCGGCCATCTGTGTCACCGAGCCGGGAACCCCTTCCGAGCTGCTGCAGAAGTCCACCTACCCGCGCCCGTAGCCGTGGCGTGCGGCACCGGGAATGCCCGGGCCGTAGGATCCGTTGGGTGGGGTGGAAGCCGCACCAAGTAGCGAAAAGATCGACAGCTGCCCGGCAGGAGACAAGGAAGATTCCCGTGAGCGACGTCCGCAACGTGATCATCATCGGCTCGGGGCCCGCGGGATACACCGCGGCGCTCTATACCGCCCGCGCGGCTCTTCAGCCCCTCGTCTTCGAGGGAGCTGTCACCGCCGGCGGCGCGCTGATGAACACCACCGACGTGGAGAACTTCCCCGGTTTCCGGGACGGCATCATGGGGCCGGACCTCATGGACAACATGCGGGCCCAGGCGGAGCGCTTCGGCGCCGAGCTGGTGCCGGACGACATCGTCTCCGCCGACCTGACGGGGGAGATCAAGACGGTGACCGACACCGCGGGCACCGTCCACCGCGCGAAGACCGTGATCGTCTCCACCGGCTCCCAGCACCGCAAGCTCGGGCTGCCGCGTGAGGACGAGCTCTCCGGCCGCGGCATCTCCTGGTGCGCGACCTGTGACGGCTTCTTCTTCCGCGACCAGGACATCGTCGTGGTGGGCGGCGGCGACACCGCCATGGAGGAGGCCACCTTCCTCTCCCGCTTCGCCAAGTCCGTGACGGTCGTCCACCGTCGGGACGAGCTTCGTGCCAGCAAGGCCATGCAGGAGCGCGCCTTCGCCGACCCGAAGATCTCGTTCATCTGGGACAGCGAGGTCACCGAGATCCACGGCGAGAACAAGCTCTCCGGCCTCACGCTGCGGAACGTGAAGACGGACGAGAAGTCCGAGATCGCGGTGACGGGTCTGTTCATCGCCATCGGACACGACCCGCGGACGGAACTCTTCACCGGCCAGCTGGACCTGGATGACGAGGGCTACCTGACGGTGGACGCGCCCTCGACCCGCACCAACATCCCTGGGGTGTTCGCTGCGGGCGACGTCGTCGACCACACCTACCGCCAGGCGATCACCGCCGCCGGCACGGGCTGCTCCGCCGCCCTGGACGCCGAGCGCTTCCTCGCCGCCCTCATGGACGGTGAGAAGACCGCCGAGCCGGAGAAGACGGCCGCCTCCGCCGTCTGATCCACCCACCCCGCCAGCGCAACACCCGAGGTAAGGAGAACACCATGGCCGGTGCCACGGTCACCGCAACCGACGCAGACTTCGAGGAGAAGGTCCTCAAGAGCGACAAGCCTGTGCTGGTCGACTTCTGGGCCGCCTGGTGCGGTCCGTGCCGCCAGATCGCCCCGTCGCTCGAGGCCATCGCCGCGGAGAACCCCGAGAAGATCACCGTCGTCAAGCTGAACATCGACGAGAACCCGGCGACCGCCGCGAAGTACGGCATCATGTCGATCCCGACGATGAACGTCTACAAGGGCGGCGACGTCGTGAAGACGATCGTCGGTGCGAAGCCGAAGGCCGCGCTGGAGCGCGATCTCGCCGACTTCATCGGCTGATTTCCGCGTGTGTTTCACGTGAAACACACGCCAAGAAGGGCCCGATCCCCAGCTGGGGGTCGGGCCCTTCCGTTTGCCTGCCCTGATATGCCCCTGTATGCCCGCCTGAGCGCCCGGCAGCCCTTCAGAGGGGTCGGAGGACCGGATCCTTCTGAACGGCCCCGAGAAGCTTGTCCAGCGCCAGCTCGACGTCCTCCTTCCAGGAGAGCGTCGTCCGCAGCTCGAGCCGCAGCCGTGGATAGCGCGGATGCTGCCGTACGGTCTTGAAGCCCACGGCGGCCAGATACTCGGCAGGAAGCACACAGGCCGGCTCCCGCCACTGCGCATCACCGAAGGCCTCGATCGCCTTCACGCCCCGCCGGAGCAGATCCTTCGCCACCGTCTGCACGAGCACCCGACCCAGCCCCTGCCCCTGATAGCCCGGCATCAGCCAGGCCGTCATCAGCTGGACGGCATCGCCCGACACCGGGCTCGTCGGGAAGGCGGTGGAACGCGGGACATACGCGGGCGGTGCGTACATCACGAAGCCCGCCGGCACGTCGTCGACATAGACGACCCGGCCGCAGGACCCCCACTCCAGCAGCACACCGGAGATCCAGGCTTCCTTCTCCAGCTCCGGACGGCCGGCCTTTACCGCGGCTTCTCCGCTGACAGGATCGAGCTCCCAGAAGACACAGGATCTGCACCGCTTGGGGACGTCAGGAAGGTTGTCGAGCGTAAGCGGCGCGAGACGTCGCCCCATGAATTGCGTTCCTCTCCTCCCGGAGCACCTCGCGCAGCGGCCAAGGCGCCTCGCTCGCGGATCAGACTGCCAATGAACCCGCTCACGGCACCCAGGCCGAGGCCCACGGTTACCAGTCCGGTGCGGCTCACCGTTCGCATGGCCGTCCCCCCTCCACACGCCTACGCATCGTATCGAGGGGATGACTGCGGCGTTACCCACCACAACGTAAAGAGCGGGTCGTGTACGTACACGACCCGCTCTCCGCCCTCAGCCCCCTGCAAGGGGCCGGGCTCACTCCTCGTCGTCCGCGTCCTCCTCGGCCAGGCGCTTCTCGAGCACCTTGCCCTCGCCCGGAGCGATCGAGCCGAGGATCCGCTCCAGATCCTCTATCGAGGCGAACTCGACGACGATCTTCCCCTTCTTCTGGCCCAGGTCGACCTTCACCCGGGTCTCGAAGCGATCCGAGAGCCGGGAGGCGAGGTCCACCAGCGCGGGGGACATCCGGCTGCCGGCCCGCGGTCCCTTCGGCTTGGCGGACTTCGGGCGCGCCCCCATGAGGGTCACGATCTCCTCCACCGACCGCACCGAGAGCCCCTCGGCCACGATCCGGTGCGCCAGCTGGTCCTGGGTGTCCGAGTCCTCCACGGACAGCAGGGCGCGGGCATGCCCGGCCGAGATCACCCCGGCGGCAACCCGCTGCTGCACCTTCGGCGACAGCTTCAGCAGCCGCAGCGTGTTGGTGACCTGCGGACGCGAGCGGCCGATGCGGTCGGCGAGCTCGTCATGCGTGCAGCTGAAGTCCTTCAGCAGCTGGTCGTAGGCGGCAGCCTCTTCCAGCGGATTCAGCTGGGCGCGGTGCAGGTTCTCCAGCAGCGCGTCGAGCAGCAGCTTCTCGTCGTCCGTCTGCCGGACGATGGCGGGGATACGGGCCAGGCCGGCCTCGCGGCAGGCCCGCCAGCGGCGCTCGCCCATGACGAGCTCGTACCGCTCCGGACCCAGCTGCCGGACCACCACGGGCTGCAGAAGGCCGACTTCCTGGATGGAAGTGACCAGTTCGGCGAGGGCGTCCTCGTCGAAGACCTCGCGTGGCTGGCGAGGGTTCGGCGTGATCGCATCGAGCGGGACCTCGGCGAAGTGCGCACCGGCCACCTCGTCGACGCCCGGCACCTCTGCGGGGGACTCCTGGGGCTCGCCGATGTCCTGCGGCGGAATCGAATCTGCCTCCGCGGGCGCCTCCGGCACCGTGGGGGAGGGCAGATCGCGCTCCGACACTATGACCGGCACCGCACCTGGTGACGTCGTCGCACCCCCCACGAGGGGACCGGCATCACTGCCTGTCGGAGCCGCGGGAATCAGCGCGCCGAGGCCGCGGCCAAGCCCTCTTCGTCGTTCCGTCACTGCGCCCCTCCGTCATGACGTGTTCCACCCTGAGCGCCGCCGCTCGGCTGGGCCGGCACGGAGTCATGGCTGACCCCGACACCGCGCAGCGCGATCTCCCGCGCCGCCTCCAGGTACGACAGCGATCCGCTCGATCCAGGATCGTAAGTCAGCACCGTCTGCCCGTAACTGGGGGCCTCCGAAATACGCACCGAGCGCGGGATGCTCGTGCGCAGGACCTCCTTGCCGAAGTGCCCGCGCACCTCGTCGGCCACCTGCGAGGCGAGCCGCGTCCTGCCGTCGTACATCGTCAGCAGAATCGTCGAGACATGCAGCTTCGGGTTCAGGTGGCCGCGGACCAGATCCACGTTGTGCAGCAGCTGGCCCAGCCCTTCCAGCGCGTAGTACTCGCACTGGATCGGAATCAGCACCTCGGCGCCGGCCACCAACGCGTTCACTGTCAGCAACCCCAGTGAGGGCGGGCAGTCGATGAAGACATAGTCCAGCGGCTGCTCGTATGCGCTGATCGCCCGCTCCAGCCGGCTCTCGCGGGCCACCAGCGAGACCAACTCGATCTCCGCACCGGCCAGATCGATCGTGGCAGGGGCGCAGAAGAGTCCCTCCACGTCCGGGACCGGCTGCACCACGTCCGCGAGCGGCTTCCCCTCTACCAGGACGTCGTAGATCGAGGGAACCTCGGAATGGTGATCGACGCCGAGGGCAGTGGAGGCATTGCCCTGCGGGTCGAGGTCGATGACCAGCACCCGGGCGCCGTGCAGCGCCAGGGATGCGGCCAGGTTGACGGTGGTGGTGGTCTTGCCGACCCCACCCTTCTGGTTGGCGACGACCATCACCCGGGTCTGTTCCGGGCGAGGCAGGCCCTCGCCCGCCCGCCCCAGCGCCTCAACGGCGAGCTGAGCGGCACGACCGATGGGGGTGTCGTCCATCGGGGGTGGTGTTTCACGTGAAACATCCACCGTTTCGGAACGCGGACCGGGGACCGGATCGGCCATCGGGCCCGCGACGTTAGCGTCGGACCGCAAGGATTCACTCTCCTCGACTTCAGACTCGCGATGCACAGAGCCTGCCATGCCGTCGGGGGTAGGAACCAGCGAGCCCCGTTCTCCTGTGGATGAATCTCGGTCAAATCCCGACGGCGGGCCATGAGACTCGGCGGCCTCACGCCCACGATTCAGGATTCCCGGCAGTAGTGAGCGACGTTTCACGTGAAACACGATGCACGCGGCGCGTCGCACGCTGCGGCAGACACTCCGAAATTGGAATGAGCCGCATTAAAGGAACAAACCGGACAGCAGAGCCCGGTGTGATCTTCAGCGCCGCCGGCGGGCCTTCCCCGGCGACCTTCTGGCCGCTCGTGCCCGCTTCGCCGCGAACCGCACACCGCCCGGGCTCTCACCCACCACGGCGCGCACCACCGTCGATGGCGGCGTCACCACGCCGACCCCCACCTGCGCGACCGAGGTCTCCTCGACGCCCAGCTTCGCCAGCGCCGCCTTCGACGCCTGCAGTTCCTCTGCCGCCGTGTCGCCCTTCAGTGCCAGCATCTCCCCGTACGGGCGCAGCAGCGGGATTCCCCAGCCGGCCAGGCGCTCCAGCGGGGCCACTGCCCGCGCCGTCACCACATGCACCGGCTCGAAGGTGCCCAGCACCTCTTCTGCCCGCCCCCGGACCACCGACACATGGTCCAGGCCGAGCAGCTCCACGACCTCCTGCAGGAAGGTGGTCCGCCGCAGCAGCGGCTCCAGCAGCGTAATCCGCAGGTCAGGCCGCACCAGCGCCAGCGGAATGCCCGGCAGGCCGGCCCCCGAGCCCACGTCGCAGACCGTCACGCCCTCCGGAACCACCTCGGAGAGCACCGCGCAGTTCAGCAGGTGCCGCTCCCACAGCCGGGGCACCTCGCGCGGCCCGATCAGGCCGCGCCGCACCCCGGCTTCCGCCAGCAGCTCGCCGTACCGCACCGCGTCCGGAAGCCGGTCGCCGAAGACCTTCTGAGCCGCCTCAGGGGCGGGCGGCAGCTCAGCCGTGTCCGTCACGGAACCGTCCTCTCACTGGCAATACGGGTGTCACCTGACCGGCCGGGTCAGGCCGGGCCGGTCCGACTCAGGCCGGCAGCACAACCACGCGACGCTCGGGCTCCTCGCCCTCGGACTCGCTGCGCAGCCCGGCGGCCTTCACCGCGTCGTGCACCACCTTGCGCTCGAACGGCGACATCGGCGGCAGCTTCACCGGCTCGCCGGTCTGCTTCGCCTCGTCGACCGCCTTGGTGCCGAGCTCCGTCAGCTGCTCCCGCTTGCGGGCCCGGAAGCCGGCGATGTCCAGCATCAGCCTGCTGCGGTCGCCCGTCTCCCGGTGCACCGCCAGTCGGGTCAGCTCCTGGAGCGCCTCCAGCACCTCACCGTCGCGGCCCACCAGCTTCTGCAGGTCGCGGCTGTCGCCCTCGCTGATGATCGACACGGAGGCGCGGTCGCCCTCCACATCCATGTCGATGTCACCGTCGAGGTCGGCGATGTCCAGCAGCCCCTCGAGGTAGTCGGCCGCGATCTCGCCCTCCTGCTCCAGGCGGGAAAGACCGTCCGTGGCCTCGTCAGCCGTGTCGGGGACGTCGGTCGCGTCGGCCGCGTCCGCCTCGGGAACGGCGGTCGGGGTGTCCGTCACTTCAGGACTCCTTCTTGCTTACTTCTTCGAGGACGGGGACTTGGGGCGCTGCTGGCCCTTGCGCTGACCGGACTTCGCCCGGCTGCGCTGGTTGCCGGAGCCCGAGCCGGACGAGCCGGAGCCGGACGGCTTGGCATCCTTCGGCTGGCCGGACTTCGGCTTGCCGCCGCCGTCCTGCTCATCGTCGGAGGGCGCCTGGCCCGGCTGGCCACCGGTCTGGCCGCCCGTCTGCCGCTTCGACTTCGGCTGCCGCTTCGGCTGCTGCCGGCGCGCCGCACGCTCCTCAGCCGGGGGCTTGGGCTCGCCCTTCACGACCGAGCCGTCCTCGTTCGCCACCAGCTGGGACTTCGCCAGCGTGCTGACGAAACTCCGCTCGGCCTCCGCGCGCGACTTGTCCTCCTTGAGCGCGATGGCCTTGACGATCGCCCGGTCGTGCCGGGAGCGCACACCGCCGTGGGACACGATCCGCGGCGCCATCTTCTCGAGCAGCTCCCGCTGCGCGGAGCTGCCCGGCGTCGGGTTGCGCTTGATCACGTACATCTGCTGGCAGAGCGTCCAGAAGTTGGTGGTCAGCCAGTAGATGAGGACACCGACCGGGAAGTTGATGCCGAAGACGGCGAACATGACCGGGAAGATGTACATCAGCATCTTCTGCTGCTGCATGAAGGGCGTCTTCACCGAGGTGTCGACGTTCTTCGACATCAGCTGACGCTGCGTGTAGAACTGCGACGCCGACATCAGAACGATCATGATGACCGTGACGACGCGGACATCGGTCAGCGTGGCGCCCAGCTCCTGGACCTTGCTCGCGCTGTCCATGAACTTCGCCGCGATCGGCGCACCGAAGACGTGCGCCTCGCGGGCCTGCGAGACCTGCTCCTGGGTGAGAACGCCGACCTCGTGGTTACCGGCGATCTTGTTCAGCACCTGGAAGAGCGCGATGAAGAACGGCGACTGCGCCAGGATCGGGAGACAGCTCGAGAGCGGGTTCGTACCCGACTCCCGATAGAGCTTCATCATCTCCTCGGACTGGCGCTGCTTGTCGTTCTTGTAGCGCTCCTGGATCTCCTTCATCTTCGGCTGCAGAACCTGCATGTTCCGCGTCGCCTTGATCTGCTTCACGAAGAGCGGGATCAGGCAGATACGGATCACGACCACCAGGGAGACGATGGACAGACCCCAGGCCCAGCCGCTGCTCGCGTCGAAGACAAGCGAGTACAGGCTGTGGAACTGGACGATGATCCAGGAGACCGCGATATAGAGAGGATTGAGGATCGTGTCCACTAATCAGGCTCCTTGGGCCTTGGGCTGAGTCTCGCCTCTGCGCCTGCTCATCCAAAGACGCAGACGCCGGTGCCAGACCGGATGCTTACGGGGCGGTACGTGGTCGACTCCGCCGAGCGACCACGGGTTGCAGCGCAGGATGCGCCAAGCGGTCAGGGCCGTGCCTTTCACCGCGCCGTGCCGGTCGATGGCCGTGAAGCCATAGTGCGAGCACGACGGGTAGTACTTGCAGACCGGCCCCAGGAGCGGGCTGATGGTCCACTGGTAGATCTTGATCAGCAAAAGCAGCGGGTACTTCATAGCGGCGCCCTTCCGAGCAGTCGCCGCAGCGCCGAATCCAGATCGCTGCCCAGCTGATCGTGATCAGCCGTGGCCGCGCCCGGCAGCGCGCGTACGACCACCAGGCTACCCGCGGGCAGCTCCGGGAGCCGGTCCCGCATCAGGTGACGCAGCCGACGCTTCACGAGGTTGCGCTGGACCGCGCCGCCCACTGCCTTGCTGACGACGAAACCCGCACGCGCCGGAGGACCAATGTCCCCCGGTGCGTGCGGGCCCGTACCGCTGTTCATATGGACGACGAGGAGCGGGCGCCCGGCCCGGCGCCCTCGTCGTACCGCGGTCGCGAAGTCCTCGCGCCGCCTCAGCCGATGCTCAGCAGGCAGCACGGTTCAGACCACGGATCAGGCGGAAAGGCGGCCGCGACCCTTGCTACGGCGGGACGCGAGAATCGCGCGGCCGGCGCGGGTACGCATACGCAGCCGGAAGCCGTGGGTCTTGGCGCGACGGCGGTTGTTCGGCTGGAAAGTGCGCTTGCTCACTCGGGGGCTCCAGAAAAGCTTGGATCTCGCGGGTTACGAGACGGTGTGTGTAGAGCCGACGGCTGGCACCGTGCGCCCGCGAGTGGCTCGCAATACGCCTGACAGGTGAAGATCTGTGCGGCGCCGGCCGATCGGAGGCAGGCGGCAGCAGCCGTCGACAACTCGACCTCGCTACGGTACGTGCGCCTGTACCTTCCGGTCAAACCGGCAAGGAAACCGGTCCGGGCCCAGGACAAGGACCCGGGCGGCGCCGGACAATCATGCACACCCCTGTGGACAACGACTTGAATGGTGCAGGCCAGGCTGAGTAGCGTGGCGAGTTCCCGCCGTCAATCCCGCCCTACCGGGCGTTCACCCCGCGCAGCGAGTGAGAGAGTGCCCTGTGGCTGACCTACCTGCAGACCTGGCGGCAGTGTGGCCACGCGTGCTCGAAGAGCTGCTCGACGGGGGACCAGGTGGTCAGGCCGTAGAGGCAAAGGACCAGCGCTGGCTGCGCGACTGCCAGCCGCTCGTCCTGGTGGCGGGCACCGCGGTCATCGCCGTACCCAATGAATACGCCAAGGGCGTCGTCGAAGGGCGGCTCGCCCCCGCGATCAGCGACGCGCTCAGCCGGGCCTGCGGCCAGCCCATCGGGCTCGCCATCACCGTCAGCCCCGCGGAAGCCGAGCCCACGCCGCCGCCCGCGCAGCAGCAGCATCAGCAGCCGGCCGTCCCCGGCCAGCCCCAGCACCACCAGCCGGCCCCGCAGCAGCACCAGCCGCCCCACCAGTCACAAGCGCCCCAGGCACCCCAGCCCCCGGCCGACTATGACTACGGCCACACTCCGCGCGACGACTACGGCCGCGGCCAGGACGAGGCGCAGCTGCCCACGGCCCGCCCGGCCTACCCGGAGTACGCGCAGCAGCACCACCCCGAGCCCGCCGCCTGGCCCCGCGCCGCGCCGCCCGCCCCGCAGCAGCCCGGCCCCGGGCAGCAGAACCACCAAGGACACCAGGGCCCCGGCAGCCACCAGAGCCACCGCCCCGAGCCGCCGGCCTTCCCGCGCCAGCAGCCCCCGGACCAGCACGGCGGCCCCGGCCACTCCGCGCCGAACCACACCGCCCCGAGCCACGGCGACTACAACCAGGGCGACTACAACAGCGGCCAGCGGCAGCACGACCCGTACGGCCGCCGCCCCCAGCTCCCCAGCCAGACGCCCCCGCCGCTCCCCGGCTCCCCCGGCGCCGTCTCCCTCGGCAGCGCCGAGCTCCCCGCGCCCAGCGGCGCCCCGGGGCCGCTCGCCGCGCAACCGGCGCCCGCGACCGGGCCCGGCGAGCCGACCGCCCGGCTGAACCCGAAGTACCTCTTCGACACCTTCGTCATCGGCGCCTCCAACCGCTTCGCCCACGCGGCCGCGGTCGCCGTCGCCGAAGCCCCGGCCAAGGCGTACAACCCGCTCTTCATCTACGGCGAATCCGGCCTCGGCAAAACGCATCTGCTGCACGCCATCGGCCACTACGCCCGCAGCCTCTACCCGGGCACCCGGGTCAGATACGTGAGCTCCGAGGAGTTCACCAACGAGTTCATCAACTCCATCCGCGACGGCAAGGCGGACACCTTCCGCAAGCGCTACCGCGACATGGACATCCTGCTCGTCGACGACATCCAGTTCCTGGCCTCCAAGGAGTCGACGCAGGAGGAGTTCTTCCACACCTTCAATACGCTCCACAACGCCAACAAGCAGATCGTGCTGTCGAGTGACCGGCCGCCCAAGCAGCTGGTCACCCTGGAGGACCGGCTGCGCAACCGCTTCGAGTGGGGCCTGATCACCGACGTCCAGCCGCCCGAGCTGGAGACCCGGATCGCGATCCTCCGCAAGAAGGCCGTACAAGAGCAGCTCAACGCACCGCCGGAGGTACTGGAGTTCATCGCCTCCCGCATCTCCCGCAACATCCGCGAGCTCGAGGGCGCCCTCATCCGCGTCACGGCCTTCGCGTCGCTCAACCGGCAGCCGGTCGACCTCGGCCTTACGGAGATCGTCCTCAAGGACCTCATCCCCGGCGGCGAGGACGCGGCCCCCGAGATCACCGCGCCGGCCATCATGAGCTCCGTGGCCGACTACTTCGGCCTGACCGTGGACGACCTGTGCGGCTCATCCCGCAGCCGCGTGCTCGTGACGGCCCGGCAGATCGCCATGTATCTGTGCCGGGAGCTGACCGACCTCTCCCTGCCGAAGATCGGCGCCCAGTTCGGCGGCCGCGACCATACGACCGTGATGCACGCGGACCGCAAGATCCGCGCCCTCATGGCCGAGCGGCGGTCCATCTACAACCAGGTCACCGAGCTCACGAACCGCATCAAGAACAGCTGACAGCGGCTCCTCAGACGCCCCTTCAAGCCCTCTCAAGCCCTCTCAAGCCCTCCGAGCCCCCAGGGATCGAGTCCTCGAACTCCCTGGGGGCTCTTCGCTGTTCGAATCCACAGCCTGTGCATGGACTTCTCCACACGCTGCGCCATGATCGGCCGTCCACACCCTGGGGAGGGCCGAAGTTACCCACGTAGGCTTGTGGACCCGGTCGGGATAACCCGCGATGATCCAGTTCAGCAGCGTGTGGATTTGTGGTCAGAAGATGTCCACAGACTGGGGACGGAGGTTGCGTCCACAGGAGGCCGCACCTCACCGCCCACAGGCCGCCCACAGCAGAATCAATACTGTCCACACCTTTTCCACACCGCTGTCCACTGTTCGGCAACGCAACGCGCCCCTTCACCGGTACGTGTGAAAGCTGTCACACCAAGGGGGTCGGTTGGCCTGTGTGGGAAGGGGGTAAATCTGGGGATGGAGCTGTGGCTAAGACGGCCTTGGCTGTGAATCCGCTGTGCACAGAATCGGCCGGTCCACAGAATCACCGGGTTGTCCACCGGCACCGCCCACAGCACCTGTGGGCAAAAAAGTGGGGCTGACCTGCACAGACACGGTTTTCCACGGTGTCCACAGGCCCTACTACTACCTCTACGGATATCTAGCCCGGGATTCGCTTCGAAGCGGGGCCTGTGCACAAGTTGGGGATCGCGAGCCGAGGCGGGCTGAGACGAGTTGACCGGGACCGTCCCCACGCTGTCGGTGCCGTACGTCAGACTGTTCCCCGCAGACAGAAGAGCCGGCGTACTGCAGGAGGCGGTCCCGTTGAAGATCCGTGTGGAGCGCGACGTACTCGCAGAGGCGGTGGCCTGGGCAGCTCGCAGCCTGCCTGCCCGCCCGTCGACGCCTGTGCTCGCCGGCCTGATGCTGAAGGCCGACTCCGAGGAGCAGGGCACCCTGAGCCTGTCCGGCTTCGACTACGAGGTGTCGGCCCGGGTCTCGGTCGAGGCCGAGGTCGAGGAGGAGGGCCAGCTGCTGGTCTCCGGCCGGCTGCTCGCCGACATCTCGCGCGCACTTCCCAACAGGCCTGTGGAGATCTCATCCGACGGCGTCCGCGCCACCGTGGTGTGCGGCTCCTCGCGATTCACACTCCACACGCTGCCTGTGGAGGAGTATCCGGCGCTGCCGGAGATGCCCACCGCGACCGGCACCGTCCCCGGCGAGGTCTTCTCCGCCGCCGTCCAGCAGGTGGCCGTCGCCGCAGGGCGGGACGACACCCTCCCGGTGCTCACCGGTGTGCGCATCGAGATCGAGGGCGACACGGTCACACTGGCCTCCACCGACCGCTACCGCTTCGCGGTCCGCGAGTTCCTGTGGAAGCCGGAGACCGCCGACGCCTCCTCGGTGGCGCTGGTCCCGGCGAAGATGCTCCTCGACACCGCCAAGTCCCTGACCAGCGGTGACACCGTCACGATCGCGCTGGCGGGTTCAGGTGCGGGCGAGGGCCTGATCGGCTTCGAGGGCGCCGGGCGGCGAACCACCACCCG
The DNA here is from genome assembly GCF_011044975.1 of Streptomyces coryli. Taxonomy (GTDB): domain Bacteria; phylum Actinomycetota; class Actinomycetes; order Streptomycetales; family Streptomycetaceae; genus Streptomyces; species Streptomyces coryli. The sequence continues at coordinate 17,780 of NZ_JAAKZV010000023.1, forward strand.
GCTGCTGGAAGGCGATCTGCCGAAGTACAAGACGCTCTTCCCCACCGAGTTCAATTCGGTGGCGGTGATCGAGACGGCGCCGTTCGTGGAGGCCGTGAAGCGCGTCGCCCTGGTGGCCGAGCGCAATACGCCGGTGCGGCTGAGCTTCGAGCAGGGTGTGCTGACCCTGGAGGCCGGGTCCTCCGACGACGCACAGGCTGTGGAGCGGGTGGACGCGACGCTGGAGGGCGATGACATCTCGATCGCCTTCAACCCGACGTTCCTGCTGGACGGCCTGAGCGCGATCGATTCCCCGGTCGCCCAGCTGGCCTTCACCACGTCCACCAAGCCCGCGCTGCTCAGCGGCAAGCCGGCCGTGGACGCCGAGGCGGACGACCAGTACAAGTACCTGATCATGCCCGTGAGGCTGAGCGGCTGACCCGGGCGTAGGCTCGTAGACGCTACGGACATTTCGCTGGGAAGGGTCACTAATGGAGCTCGGTCTCGTCGGCCTCGGCAAGATGGGCGGCAATATGCGCGAGCGCATTCGCCGCGCAGGCCACACCGTCATCGGATACGACCGGAACCCGGAGCTCGCCGACGTATCCAGCCTCAAGGAGCTGGTGGAGCGGCTCGAGGGGCCGCGCGTCGTGTGGGTGATGGTGCCGGCGGGTGCCGCCACGCAGTCGACCGTCGATGAGCTGGGCGAGCTGCTGCAGCCCGGCGACGTGGTCGTCGACGGCGGCAATTCGCGCTGGACCGACGACGAGAAGCATGCGGAGGAGCTGGCCGCCAAGGGCATCGGCTTCGTCGACTGCGGCGTCTCGGGCGGCGTGTGGGGCCTGGAGAACGGCTATGCGCTGATGTACGGCGGGGACGCCGAGAATGTCGCCAAGGTGCAGCCCATCTTCGATGCGCTGAAGCCCGAGGGCGAGTTCGGCAGCGTGCACGCCGGCAAGGTCGGCGCGGGGCACTTCGCCAAGATGGTTCACAACGGCATCGAGTACGCGATGATGCAGGCCTTCGCCGAGGGCTGGGAGCTGCTCGAGGCCGCGGACTCGGTCACCGACGTGCGCGAGATCTTCCGCTCCTGGCAGGAGGGCACGGTCATCCGTTCCTGGCTGCTGGACCTGGCGGTCCGGGCGCTGGACGACGACGAGCACCTGGAGAAGCTGCGCGGCTTCGCGCAGGACTCCGGCGAGGGCCGCTGGACCGTGGAGGCCGCGATCGACCACGCGGTGCCGCTGCCCGCGATCACCGCGTCGCTGTTCGCCCGCTTCGCCTCGCGGCAGGACGACTCGCCGCAGATGAAGATGATCGCCGCGCTGCGGAACCAGTTCGGCGGTCACGCCGTGGAGAGCAAGAAGTAGCAGTTCAGGAGCAGTAGCAGGGGGAGGTCCGCGCAGCCGTATGCACGTCACGCATCTGTCGCTCGCCGACTTCCGTTCGTACGCCCGGGCCGAGGTCCCTCTCGACCCGGGCGTGACGGCTTTCGTGGGCCCGAACGGCCAGGGGAAGACGAATCTGGTCGAGGCGGTCGGCTATCTGGCGACGCTGGGCAGCCACCGGGTGTCCTCCGACGCCCCGCTGGTGCGGATGGGCGCCGAGCGGGCGGTGATCCGGGCGGCGGTGACGCAGGGCGAGCGCTCCCAGCTGGTGGAGCTGGAGCTGAACCCCGGCAAGGCGAACCGGGCCAGGCTGAACAGATCGTCGCAGGTCAGGCCGCGCGAGGTGCTCGGTGTCGTACGGACGGTGCTGTTCGCGCCCGAGGACCTGGCGCTCGTCAAAGGCGATCCGGGTGAGCGGCGGCGCTTCCTGGACGAGCTGATCACTGCGCGGTCGCCGCGAATGGCGGGGGTGCGCAGCGATTACGAGCGGGTGCTCAAGCAGCGGAACACGCTGCTGAAGACGGCGGCGATGGCGCGCAGGCACGGCGGCCGGCAGATGGATCTGTCCACGTTGGACGTCTGGGATCAGCATCTGGCGCGGGCGGGCGCGGAGTTGCTCGCGCAGCGCCTGGATCTGGTCGGTTCGGTGCAGCCTCTTGCCGACAAGGCGTACGAGCAACTGGCCCCGGGCGGCGGTCCGGTGGCGCTGGAGTACCGGTCGTCGGTGGGCGAGGCGCTCGCCGCGGCGTCGACCCGGGAGGAGCTGTGCGAGCTGCTGCTGCGGGCGATGGCGGAGGCCCGTAAGCAGGAGATCGAGCGTGGGGTGACGCTGGTCGGGCCGCACCGGGACGATCTGGTGCTGAAGCTGGGGCAGCTGCCCGCGAAGGGCTATGCGTCGCACGGCGAGTCGTGGTCGTACGCGCTGGCGCTGCGGCTGGCGTCGTACGAGCTGCTGAGCGCGGAGGGTGCGGAGCCGGTGCTGGTGCTGGACGACGTGTTCGCGGAGCTGGATGTGCGGCGCCGGGAGCGGCTGGCGGAGCTGGTGGCGCCGGGCGAGCAGGTGCTGGTGACGGCGGCGGTGGACGAGGATGTGCCCGGTGTGCTGAGCGGGACGCGGTTCGCGGTGGCGGACGGGGCGGTGGAGCGCGTATGACCGACGGTCCCGGCCCCGAAGAGACGTCGCAGCCTGCGGAAGCGCCCAAGACCCCCGAGCCCTCCGGCGTCGACCTCGCCCGGGTGGCGCTGCGCGCCGCCAAGGAGCAGGCACGCGCCCGGGGTGCGGCCGCGCAGCAGAAGCGGCAGGCGCGCCGCGGTGGCGGGCTGCGGTCCGGGGCGCGGGCGGACGGGCGGGACCCGCTGTCGTTCGGCGCGGCGGTGAGCCGGCTGATCACCGAGCGCGGCTGGGAGGCGCCGGCCGCGGTGGGCGGCGTGATGGGGCGCTGGCCGCAGCTCGTCGGACCGGAGGTGGCGCAGCACTGCGCGCCCGAGCGGTACGACGAGGAGGAGCGGGTGCTGGTGGTGCGCTGCGACTCGACGGCGTGGGCGACGCAGATGCGGCTGCTGGCGCCGCAGTTCGTGGCCCGGTTGAACCAGGAGCTGGGCCAGGGGACGGTCACGTTCATCAAGGTGCAGGGGCCGGGCGGTCCACCGCAGCGGTACGGCGGCCGGCTGCGGGCGCCGGGCAGCCAGGGGCCCGGGGACACGTACGGATGACCCTCTCGGGGCGGCCGGCGTACGCGCGAGGCGCCGTCATATGCATGTGAAGGGCGTGACTTCGGTCACAGTCGATCCGGGTTGACGGCCCGAAGCGCTGAGCGGCGCTCAGAGGCTTCTGGAGGCCCGGCCTGTGTGTGGGGACTCGGAAGGACGGGATCCAAGGCGGCACATGCTGCTTCAGGGCCCGGCAAACCGCCATTCTGTCCCCGGCTACCGGTACACTGGAGAGCAACCCGCCCACTTGCGGAAAAGTCGAAATGACGTGGCCGCTCCCGCATGCCCCCGCGTGCGGAAGAGTGGCCCGTGCTGTGCCAGAAAGGGCGCTTCGTGGCCGATTCCGGCAACTCCAACGAGTCCAACAAGCAGTCGTACGATGCCAGCGCGATCACCGTGCTGGAGGGCCTGGACGCGGTTCGCAAGCGACCGGGCATGTACATCGGCTCGACCGGCGAGCGCGGCCTGCACCACCTGGTGCAAGAGGTCGTGGACAACGCCGTGGACGAGGCGATGGCGGGCTACTGCGACACGATCAACGTGACGCTGCTCGCCGACGGCGGCGTGCGGGTGACCGACAACGGCCGCGGCATCCCGGTGGGCATCCACCCGGTGGAGAAGAAGCCGGCGGTCGAGGTCGTGCTCACCGTGCTGCACGCGGGCGGCAAGTTCGGCGGCGGCGGGTACGCGGTCTCCGGCGGTCTGCACGGCGTGGGTGTCTCCGTCGTGAACGCGCTGTCGACGCGGCTGGCCGTGGACATCAGCACGGACGGCTACCGCTGGACGCAGGACTACAAGCTGGGTGTCCCGGTCGAGCCGCTCGCCAAGCACGAGGCCACGTCGGAGACCGGCACCACGGTCACGTTCTGGGCCGACGGCGACATCTTCGAGACCACCGAGTACTCCTTCGAGACGCTGTCGCGCCGCTTCCAGGAGATGGCCTTCCTGAACAAGGGCCTGACCATCTCGCTGACGGACGAGCGCGAGTCGGCGAAGCAGACCTCGGGCGCGGACACGGCGGACACCGCCGACGACGACAAGGCCCGCAGCGTCACGTACTGCTACGAGGGCGGCATCGTCGACTTCGTGAAGCACCTGAACTCGCGCAAGGGCGAGCCGGTGCACCCGACGGTGATCGACTTCGAGGCGTCCGACCCGGAGCGCAAGATCTCGGTCGAGATCGCGATGCAGTGGAACTCGCAGTTCAGCGAGGGTGTCTACAGCTTCGCGAACGTCATCCACACCCATGAGGGCGGTACCCACGAAGAGGGCTTCCGCGCCGCGATGACGGGCCTGATCAACCGCTACGCGCGCGACAAGAAGCTGCTGCGCGAGAAGGACGACAACCTCACGGGTGAGGACATCCGCGAGGGTCTTACGGCGATCATCTCCGTCAAGCTGGGCGAGCCGCAGTTCGAGGGCCAGACGAAGACCAAGCTGGGCAACACGGAGGCGAAGACCTTCGTCCAGAAGGTCACGCACGAGCACCTGACGGACTGGCTGGACCGTAATCCCAACGAGGCCGCGGACATCATCCGCAAGTCCATCCAGGCCGCCACGGCCCGGGTCGCCGCCCGCAAGGCGCGTGACCTGACCCGGCGCAAGGGCCTGCTGGAGTCGGCGTCGCTGCCGGGCAAGCTGAGCGACTGCCAGTCCAACGACCCGACGAAGTGCGAGATCTTCATCGTCGAGGGCGACTCGGCCGGCGGCTCGGCGAAGTCCGGCCGGAACCCGAAGTACCAGGCGATCCTCCCGATCCGCGGCAAGATCCTGAACGTCGAGAAGGCCCGTATCGACAAGGTGCTGCAGAACACCGAGGTGCAGGCGCTGATCTCGGCCTTCGGCACGGGCATCCACGAGGACTTCGACCTGGGCAAGCTGCGCTATCACAAGATCGTGCTGATGGCCGACGCGGACATCGACGGCCAGCACATCCAGACGCTGCTGCTCACGCTGCTGTTCCGGTTCATGCGGCCGCTGATCGAGGGCGGGCATGTCTACCTGGCGCAGCCGCCGCTGTACAAGATCAAGTGGACCCGGGACGAGTTCGAGTACGCGTACTCCGACCGCGAGCGCGACCAGCTGATCGAGCTGGGCCGCTCGCAGGGCAAGCGGATCAAGGACGACTCGGTGCAGCGCTTCAAGGGCCTCGGCGAGATGAACGCCGAGGAGCTGCGCATCACCACGATGGACTACGACCACCGCGTGCTGCGGCAGGTGACGCTGGACGACGCGGCCGCGGCCGACGACCTGTTCTCGATCCTGATGGGCGAGGACGTGGAGGCGCGCCGCTCGTTCATCCAGCGGAACGCCAAGGACGTCCGCTTCCTCGACATCTGAGTCGGCCGCTCAAGGCCTTACGAACCAGACAAGGACTGAAGACCAGCGATGGCCGACGAGACCACCCCCACCCCTGACCAGCCGCAGCCGGACGCCGACGACATGAACTCGTCGGGCGTGCTCCGGGTCAACGCCGTCTCGCTCGAGACGGAGATGCAGCGCAGCTACCTCGACTACGCGATGTCCGTCATCGTGAGCCGCGCGCTGCCGGACGTACGCGACGGCATGAAGCCGGTGCACCGCCGCGTGCTGTACGCCATGTACGAGGGCGGCTACCGCCCGGACCGGGGCTACTACAAGTGCGCCCGCGTCGTCGGCGACGTGATGGGCAACTACCACCCGCACGGCGACTCCTCGATCTACGACGCCCTGGTCCGCCTGGCCCAGACGTGGTCGATGCGGATGCCGCTGGTCGACTCCAACGGCAACTTCGGCTCCCCGGGCAACGACCCGGCGGCCGCCATGCGGTACACCGAGTGCAAGATGGCGCCGCTGGCCATGGAGATGCTCCGCGACATCGACGAGGAGACCGTCGATTTCGGGGACAACTACGACGGCCGCTCCAAGGAGCCCACCGTCCTCCCGGCCCGCTTCCCGAACCTGCTGGTCAACGGCCAGCAGGGGATCGCGGTCGGCATGGCCACCAACATCCCGCCGCACAACCTGCGCGAGGTCGCGGCGGGCGTGCAGTGGTACCTGGAGCACCCGGAGGCCTCCAACGAGGAGCTCCTGGACGCGCTGCTGGAGCGCATCAAGGGCCCGGACTTCCCGACCGGCGCGCTGGTCGTGGGCCGTAAGGGCATCGAGGAGGCGTACCGCACCGGGCGCGGCTCCATCGCGATGCGCGCGGTGGTCGAGGTCGAGGAGATCCAGGACCGCCAGTGCCTGGTCGTCACCGAGCTGCCGTACCAGGTCAACCCGGACAACCTGGCGCAGAAGATCGCCGACGGCGTGAAGGACGGCCGCCTGAGCGGCATCGCCGACGTGCGCGACGAGACGAGCTCGCGTACGGGCCAGCGCCTGGTGATCGTGCTGCGCCGGGACGCGGTCGCGAAGGTGGTGCTGAACAACCTGTTCAAGCACACCGACCTGCAGACCAACTTCGGCGCGAACATGCTCGCCCTGGTCGACGGCGTGCCGCGCACGCTGTCGCTGGACGCCTTCATCCGCTACTGGGTGGCGCACCAGGTCGACGTCATCATCCGCCGCACCACCTTCCGCCTCCGCAAGGCCGAGGAGCGGGCGCACATCCTGCGCGGCCTGCTGAAGGCCCTGGACGCGATCGACGAGGTCATCGCCCTGATCCGGGCCTCGGAGACGGTCGACGTGGCCCGTCGCGGCCTGATGGACCTGCTGGAGATCGACGAGATCCAGGCGAACGCGATCCTGGAGATGCAGCTGCGCCGGCTGGCCGCTCTGGAGCACCAGCGGATCACCGCGGAGCACGACGAGCTGCAGGCGAAGATCGATGAGTACAACGCGATCCTGGCCTCCCCCGAGCTGCAGCGGAAGATCATCTCCTCCGAGCTGGCCGCGATCGTCGAGAAGTACGGCGACGACCGCCGCTCGAAGCTGGTGCCCTTCGACGGCGACATGTCCATCGAGGACCTGATCGCCGAGGAGGACATCGTCGTCACGATCACCCGTGGCGGCTATGTGAAGCGTACGAAGACCGAGGACTACCGCTCGCAGAAGCGCGGCGGCAAGGGCGTGCGCGGCACCCGCCTCAGGGAAGACGACATCGTCGACCACTTCTTCGTCTCCACGACCCACCACTGGCTGCTGTTCTTCACGAACAAGGGCCGGGTCTACCGGGCGAAGGCGTACGAGCTCCCGGACGCCGGGCGGGAGGCCCGCGGCCAGCACGTGGCGAACCTGCTGGCCTTCCAGCCGGACGAGCAGATCGCCGAGATCCTCGCCATCCGTGACTACGACATCGCTCCGTACCTCGTCCTCGCCACGAAGGCGGGCCTGGTGAAGAAGACCGCGCTGAAGGACTACGACTCGCCCCGCTCCGGCGGCGTCATCGCGATCAATCTGCGCGAGATGCCCGACGGCCGGCCGGACGAGCTGATCGGTGCCGAGCTGGTCTCGCCGGAGGACGATCTGCTGCTTGTCAGCAAGAAGGCCCAATCGATCCGATTCACCGCAACGGACGAAGCGCTGCGCCCGATGGGCCGCGCGACCTCCGGTGTTAAGGGGATGAGCTTCCGCGAGGGAGATGAACTCCTCTCGATGAATGTCGTCAAGGCAGGTACTTTCGTGTTCACCGCCACCGACGGCGGGTACGCGAAGCGCACAAACGTTGACGAATACCGTGTCCAGGGTCGCGGCGGCCTCGGGATCAAGGCGGCGAGGATCGTCGAGGACCGGGGTGAGCTGGTCGGCGCGCTGGTGGTGGAGGACTCGGACGAGCTCCTCGCCATCACGCTCGGCGGCGGCGTGATCCGGACACGCGTCAACGAGGTCAGGGAGACGGGCCGTGACACCATGGGCGTCCAACTGATCAACCTGGGCAAGAAGGATGCCGTGGTCGGCATCGCACGGAACGCCGAGGCCGGGCGCGAAGCCGAAGAGGTCGAAGAGGCGGCGGACCAGGTGGGTGACCCCACCGGGGAGGCCACCGAGGCGGCGGATGGCGAGGGCGAGGCGCCCACGCCGGACGCCTAAGGCGTAAAGGGAGTACGACGTGAGTGGAGCCACCGGCGCCGGCAGAAGCCAGGCGGGGACGGAGAGCGGTCAGAGGGGTGCCTCGGCCGAGTCCTCGAAGCCGCCGCAGCAGGAGGCCAGTGGCTCCGCTTCGTCCAAGGGTCAGGGGGGCACCGTGACCGATACCCGCGAGCACGATTCCGCGCAGGGGGGCGAGCAGGGGGCGTACGAGTCCGCGCCCGCCTCCGGCGCCGGGCCGCTGCCGCCCGCACCGCCGGCGGCTGCGCCGCAGCCCACGTCGCCGCACCACCCGCCGCAGGCGTACGCGCCGCCCGGCGGGGGTGGCACCGGCGGCGGTGGCACCGCGACGCGGACCCGCAGCGGCCGTCGTACGGAGCAGGCCACGCGGCGCTCGCGCACCGGGGCCCGTACGGTGCCGCGGACGCGCAAGGCGCGGCTCAGGGTCGCCAAGGCCGACCCGTGGTCGGTGATGAAGGTCAGCTTCCTGTTGTCCATCGCGCTCGGGCTGTGCACGATCGTGGCGGTCGCGGTGCTGTGGATGGTGCTGGACGCGATGGGCGTCTTCTCCACGGTGGGCGCGACCCTCGCGGAGGCGACCGGCTCGGAGGGCTCGACCGGCTTCGATCTGGAGTCGTTCCTGTCGCTGCCGCGGGTGCTGCTCTTCACGGCTGTGATCGCGGTGATCGATGTGGTGCTCGCCACCGCCCTCGCGACGCTCGGGGCCTTCATCTACAACCTCTCCGCCGGGTTCGTGGGCGGCGTCGAGGTGACCCTGGCGGAGGACGAGTAGTCGCGCTGCTCAGGGCCGCGGGAACCGATTTTGGGCATGGGGGCTTCGTGCGCTAATCTTCAGGGGTCAGCCCGCGGGTATAGCTCAGACGGTTAGAGCGCATCCCTGATAAGGATGAGGCCCCAGGTTCAAGTCCTGGTACCCGCACAGACACCTTCAGCCCCCGGTCCCATGGGACCGGGGGTTTTTGGCTTCCGGCGCTGTGTATCATCGGGCTCCAGAAGGTCCCAACGTCTATTGAAGGACGAGGTAGCGCAGTGAAGAAGCTGCTCCTGATCGCACTGGCCGCCGTGGGCGGGCTCCTCGTGTACCGCCAGGTCCAGGCGGACCGCGCCGAGCAGGATCTGTGGACGGAGGCGACCGACTCCGTGCCGTCCGGCTCCGGCGTCTGAGCGAGGACACCAGAACACCAGAACACCGACAGGGCCCCGGTCCCGCCCAGCGGCGGCCGGGGCCCTGTCGTGCGCCCGCTGTTTCCGTACCGTGACGCAAAGCCGCTGGAATTTGCTACTGCACACGCCCTAGGGTGCTGCGTATGCCACGCGGCGGTAGCCGCATATGGATGCAGACGAGGGGGACGGCAGCTCGTGCGATGCAGGTGCCGCATCTTTTTGCGCCAGACGATCAGCGGACGCACAACGCTCAGGTGCTCACCACCACGCCGCCGCGGTGCGGCCGCGCTGATCGCGGGCACGATCGTCGGGTTGCTGGCCGGGCCGCTGCCCGCCGCCGGCGCCGCGGCGCCCGCGGCCGACGGGCCGAAGGCCGACGGGAACAGCTCCATGGTGATGGTCCTGGACTCCTCCGGCTCGATGAAGGAACGCGACGGCTCCGGCGGCACCCGCATGGACTCGGCCCGCAAAGCCGTCGGCTCGGTGGTGGACAGCCTGCCGGACGCGTACCCGACCGGGCTGCGCGTCTACGGTGCCGACAAGCCGAAGGGCTGCACCGACACCCGGCTGGCCAAGCCGGTCCAGCCACTCGACCGCGACGGCATCAAGCAGGCCGTAGCGGGCGTGAAGCCCAAGGGCGACACCCCCATCGGCTACTCGCTGCAGCAGGCCGCGAAGGACCTCCCCGAGCCCAAGGCCGGTGCGCTGGGCCACCGTTCGATCGTGCTGATCTCCGACGGCGAGTCCAACTGCGCCCCCGACCCCTGCAAGGTCGCCGCCCAGCTCGGCAAGAAGGGCATCGACCTGCGCATCGACACCATCGGCTTCCAGGTGCGCGGCAAGGCCAAACGGCAGCTGGAGTGCATCGCCGAGCAGGGCCACGGCTCGTACTACGACGCCCCGGACGCGGCCGCGCTCGCCCGCCAGCTGGAGCGCGCCGGGCGGCTGTCCGCGGACGGCTACCGCTTCAAGGGCAAGCAGATCACCGGGTCGCTGCGGCCGAAGGGCGCCACCGGCATCCAGCCGGGGCAGTACCTGGACTCGATCGGGCCGGGCGAGAAGAAGTACTACACGGCCGAGCTGGACGCGAAGACGGCGGCGGACTTCGCGGTGACGGCGGTGCCGCAGCCGGGCGTGAAGACCGGCATGTCCGACGGCCTGGACGTCGAGCTGACCACGGCCGACGACTACGCCTTCCCGTGCGATGCCCCCAACGGGAATGTGGGCTTCCCCGGCATGGAAGGTGCCACGCCGATCACCGCGGCCGCGAGCCGCATCCCGACCGAGGACGGCGACGGCAGCTGCGACAAGGCCGGCACCTACCTGCTCAAGGTGGAGCGCGAGACCGAGGCGGAGTCCAGCCAGTCCCGCTGGCCGATCGAGCTCGTCTACAGCACCGAGGGCCCGCTGAAGAAGGGCATCACCCCGGCCCAGTCCGAGACGGAGTACGGAGCCTGGGGCCCGGAGGGCGCCAGGCTGCCGACGGGTCAGCCGAAGACGGTGGCCGGGGGCACCGGCTTCAACGACGCGACTGCCATCGAGAGCGGCGTCTGGAAGGACAAGGTGCTGCCGGGCCAGACCCGCTACTACAAGGTGCCGGTCGGCTGGGGCCAGCAGCTGCGCTACAAGGCGGAATTCGCCAATGAGCCGACCGTCGACGAGCGTCCCGTCGCGTCGAGCTTCGTGCACACCGACGCGTACTCGCCGCGCCGGGTGCCGGTCAAGGACTCCGAGTTCGACGACCACAGCGACTACAGCGCAGAGCCGGCCGCGGTCGACTTCGGCACCGTGCCGGTGAGCTGGACCAACCGCTGGGAGGACTCCGACGGCGCCGTGCAGCCGGTCCGGATGAAGGGCGACTACTACCTCGCCGTCACCCTCGGCCCGAAGGCCGCGGAGTTCGCCAAGAACACCGCCATCGGCGTGGTCCTGCGCGTGGAGACCGCGGGCAAGGCCAAGGCCGGCCCGCAGCACAACGCGCCCGCGCTGAAGGCACAGGACGACAACGACGCCGGGACCCGCGCGGACAGCGAGGGCTCCGATGGGACAGGATTGTCCCTCCCGCTTCTCGCGGGCATCGCGGGCGGCGCGCTGCTGGTGGCCGCGGCGGTGGCGTTCATCGTCGTACGGACACGGCGCGGCGCGAGCGGCAGCGGGAACGGGACCGTACCGACGAGGGGTGAGTGGTGATGGGCGGCAGGATGCGCACGGCGGTGGCGGCGGGCGCCGCGACCGGGGTGCTGGGTGCGCTGCTGGCGCTGCCGCTCTCGCCGGCGGCGGCCCAGGGCGGCGGGCAGGACCCGCAGCCGTACAAGATCGACCCGTCCGCGAAGGCGGTCAAGGGCGCGAGCAGCAGCGCGGACGGGCCGCGGCTGGCCGCCGGGCAGGTCTACAAGGACTCGCTCAAGGCCGGGGACGAGAAGTACTACCAGGTGAAGCTGGACTCGAAGTCCACCGCGCACGTCTCGGCGACGGCCGCGCCGAAGCCCGGGTCCAAGACCGGGCAGATGGACGGCTTCAGCATCGCGCTCACCTCCACCGCGGGGGACGAGTGCGGCGACCAGGAGCTCACCTTCCGCAGCGAGAATTCCCGGGTGCTGAGCGGCGAGGCCCTGCGCCCGCTGCCCGAGGACATCGGCGAATGCAATGCCGCGGGCATCTACTACGTGGTGGTCAAGCGGCAGAGCCAGGGCACCTCGGACCAGTCGGCGTGGCCGCTGGAGCTGCAGCTGCGCAACGAGCCCGCACTCAAGGTCCACAAGGGGAACAAGGCCCCCGACTACACGGACCTGGACGAGCAGAACCCGCCGGCCCCGCCCGGCGGCAAGGCCAAGCCGGTCACCGGCGGGCTCGGCTTCACCGACGCGGGCAGCATGGGCGCCGGCGTGTGGCGGGACGAGATCGTGCCGGGCGAGACCCGCTACTACCGGATGCCGGTGGACTGGGGGCAGCAGCCGTACTCCGCGGTGGAATTCGGCAACGCGAAGTCCGGTGACTCCACGGACGACGACATCAACAAGGCCTACGACGGCGCCATGGTGCGCATGTACGGCCCCGGGCGCGCGTCGTTCGCCAACGAGTCGGCGTGGTTCAGCGGCATCAAGCCGACGTCGCTGACCGTGTTCGGGCCGCCGGTGAAGTACGAGAACCGCTACGACATCGCCACCGACTACGGCCCGGTGTCGATCGCCGGCTGGTACTACGTCGCCGTGACGGTGTCCCCGGAGCTGGGCGGCAAGCTCAAGAAGCCGGTCCCGGTGACCCTGCGCAACACGATCAAGGGTGAGCCGGCGGCCGCCCCCGGCTACCGCGGCGACCTCGCCGCGGCCGGATTCGGCGTCAGTGACGCGGACCGGGAGGCGGCGGAGACCGGGAAGTCCGGGGAGGCGGCCGAGGAGAGCGACGGCAAGATGACCATCGCGTACGTGGGCATCGGTGCCGGTGTGGTGCTGCTGGGCGGGCTCGGGGTGTGGATGCTCGTCGCCCGGCGCAAGCCCGCGGCTGCGGGTGCGGGTGCGGCATCGCAGCAGCAGGGCTTCGGGCAGCCGCAGAACTGGCAGCAGTAGCGCGCGCGACGTATCTCAGGAGGGGTGAAGGTGCACGGCAGGATCCGGGCGGCGGTTGCCGCGGTGGGGGCGCTGGGGCTGCTGGCCGCGGTGCCGGCGGCGGCGTCGGCGCAGGGCGGGGCCGGGGAGCCGGAGCCGTACGAGATGGACTCGTCGGCGAAGGCGGTCAAGGGCGCGAGCAGCAGCGCGGACGGGCCGCGGCTGGCGGCCGGGCAGGCGTACAAGGACGCGCTGAAGCCGGGCGACAAGAAGTACTACACGGTGAAGCTGGGCTCGAAGACGACCGGCCATGTGTCGGCGTTCATCGGGCCGAAGCCGGGCATCAAGACCGATCCGGACGACAGCTTCGACATCACGTTGAGCAGCACTGGCGGTGACGAGTGCGACGCGGCCGAGTTCACGGTCAGCGCCGAGAACGGCTACGTCCTCGGCGGCGCCGTGCAGCGCAAGCTCGAGGAGTACGGGGAGTGCAACGCGGCCGGCGTCTACAACGTGCTGGTGACGCGGGACAGTGCGGGCACCTCGGACCCGGCTGCCTGGCCGCTCGAGCTGAAGTTCATGGAGGAGCCCGCCCTCAAGGGCAAGTCCCCGAGCGAGGGCCCCGACTATTCCGAGTTCGACGAGGAGGACGCCCCCACCCCGCCCTCCGGCACCGCGAAGAAGATCGACGGCGGGCTCGGCTTCGGCGACGCCACCGGGATGTCCGCCGGCGTGTGGCAGGACGAGATCGTCCCCGGTGAGACGCGCTTCTACCGGATGCCGGTGGACTGGGGCCAGCAGCCCTTCGTCACCGCCGAGTTCGGCGGCTCCGGCGGTGGCGACACCGTGGAGGAGGTCAGCGACGGCGCCGGGGTGCGGATCTACGGGCCGCAGCGCGGGCTGGTGTGGAAGAGCTGGGACTCCTACAGCGGCGCGGAGCCCGCGGCGGCGACGGCCGTCGCTCCGCCGGTGCGATACGAGAACCGCTACGACGACATCAGCGAGCTCTACCACGCGTCGGCCGCCGGCTGGTACTACGTCGCCGTCACCGTCGACGCGGCCGTCGGCGAGAACGTGAAGAAGCCGGTCACGGTCACGCTGCGGAACACCATCAAGGGCGAGCCCAAGTCGGCGCCCGCGTACAACGGCGACCTGGCGAAGGCGGGCTTCGGGGTCACCGACGCGGACCGGGAGGCGGCGGAGAAGGGGCAGTCCGAGGCCGCCGCCGAAGCGAGCGACAGCAAGATGACGGTGGCGTACGTGGGCATCGGCGCCGGCGTGGTGCTGCTTGCCGCGCTGGGGGCGTGGATGCTGCTGGCCCGGCGGCGCGGGCCCGTACCGGCGCAGGTGCAGCCGCAGCCGTATCCCCAGGCCCAGCCCCAGCCGCACACCCAGCCGCAGGACCAGACCTTCGGGCCGCCGCAGAGCTGGCAGTGACACGGCACTGAGACGGCAGCAGGGCCCGGCGGGAGCTTCCCGCCGGGCCCTGCGTCGCTTCCGTCGTTTCGTCGGCTACGGAGCCGTGCTCACGCCGTCAGCAGCGCCCACACGCCCACCGCCAGGCAGACCACCGCCACCAGCAGCACAGGCAGCACCACGGCCTTCGGTGGCCCGCTGCGGGCGCCGGCGGGAGCGGAGCGCTGCTTCGGCACCGCGGCCGGCGTCACGGGCTGCTGAGCCGGCGGCTGCCCCGCCATGCTCTGCTGCTGCGGATAGCCGTAGCCCTGCTGCTGCGGCGCCATCCCCGTGTACTGCCGCGTCAGCTGCTCCGGCTGCTGCGCCAGCGGCGCCGTCTCCGACTGCGCCCCGTACGGCGACGGCGTCGGTGTCGGCGTGGGCGGCGTCGTCGGGCCCTCCGGCGGCGTCATGGGCGGCGGCGCCTGCGTGGTCGGCTGGCCGGGCGGGGCCAGCGGGAAGCTGCCCGTAGGGGACGCCACCGGGGGCGCGGCCGCCACGGCAGCGTTCGCGTGCTGAGCGCCATGCGCGGGCGCCTGCGGCCCCTCCGGCCCGAAGCCCGCCGGCAGCGGCCCCACCTGCTCGAAGACCTCCACCGGCTCCTCGTCCGGCGGCGTCTCCGGCAGCACCTCGGCGGCCGCCGCCAGCGCCTTCCGCGTCCCGTTCGCGGTACGGAACCGGGCCTGCGGATCCGGCTGCAGCAGGCTCGCGATCACCTGCCACAGCGGCTCCGCGACGCCAATCGGCGCCTCCGGCACCCCGCCCGCCAGGAACTTCTCCACCAGCGCCTGCGAGTCCGGCTTCTCCCCGGTCAGCAGATACAGCGCCACCAGGCCGACCGCGAAGAGATCCGCCGGGAAGTCCGGTTCCGCGCCCAGCATCTGCTCCGGCGCGAAGTACCCGGGCGTGCCCACCACAAAGTTCGTGTCCGTCAGCCGCGGTTCGCCCTTGCGCATCGAAATGCCGAAGTCCGACAGCCGCAGATGCGGACGTCCGGTCCCGGTCGCCTCGAGCAGGATGTTCGCCGGCTTGATGTCGCGGTGCACCACACCCTCGGCATGCACCGCGGCCAGCCCGGCCAGCAGCTGGTCGAGCAGGGTGCAGACGAACCGCGGCGGCAGCGGCCCGTAATCCCCAATCAGGTGGGCGAGGGAGCCGCCGCGGATCAGGTCCATGGTGAAGAGGACCTTGTCGTCGTCCGCCGCCCAGCTCGCGGGCGCGAGCACGTGCGGGTGCTCGATGCGCAGGGCCTGTTCGCGTACGAACCGCAGCAGCGTGTGCGCGTCCGACTGCTGCAGCACCTTGGCCGCTACGTACCGCCGGCGCCGGTGGTCCCAGGAGCGCCATACGGCGCCCACGCCACCGCGGCCGATCGGATCGATCAGCTCGTACCTGCCGGCGAAGATCTCACCCATGGCGCTCGCGCTGCCCCCTGCTCGGTTCCACGTGAAACATAGAAATCAGTTCTGGTGCCGCTCGTAGTGAGCCACCGCGTCGGCGGTGCGCCCGGCGCCGTACACCCGGAGGAACTCTGCCAGCTCCGGGTGCGTCGGTGCGAGCTGGTCCGCCGCATCCATGATGTCGCCGGCCGCGGAAACGGAGCGCAGCAGGGACTGGATTTCGCGTACGACCCGCCGCACGGTAGTCGCTCCGCTGCTGTGAGTCGACTGCGTGGTGTTCAGCACGGCACCGCCCGACGTCTTGCGGATCTCGTCCATCCGGGCCGCGGCCTCGGCGGCGGACACCCCGCCCACGTTCACCTCGGCGGCCAGCTCCTGCAGCGACTGCACGCGCTGCACCACCGCCGGATTGCCGATCTTTGCCCGCTGCCCGCTCATCAGCTGGGACAGCATGGGGGCGGAGATGCCGAGGACGGCCGCGAGCCGGGCCTGGTTCAGGCCGAGCTCGTCGATCAGCCGGCGGAAGAGAACACCGAGCGGCTCGCCGTACCAGCCGCGCTGCATTTCTTGCGCCCTCTCACTGGCATCCTTCCGTGCTGCATCCATGACCTACGGCCTCCCCTGGTGCCACCACTTCGCGCTTGCGAACCTGGTGTGCATCCTACGGAGCAGGGCGGCGTCAGCGGGAGCCTCTTGACAGCGCTTGAGAGCTGCAAACAACGACAAAGGGCGACGTGGTCCCGGGGGTGCGGGTGGCGGAGCCCCCGCTCGCGCGGCGCAGCCGCGCAATAACGACGAGGGGCGATGGGTCTGCGCTTTTTGCAGACACATCGCCCCTCGACCCGAGTGGAGCCTAGGAGAGTCGAACTCCTGACATCCGCCATGCAAAGACGGCGCTCTACCAACTGAGCTAAGGCCCCAGGCGTCTCAGACAGGGTACCTGAGTCGCGGCGGGGGCCTGCGCCCCGTCAGTTCTCTTCGCCCCGCTCGTAGTACGCGCGAGAGGTGTCCGTGGGGTCGCCCGCCTCGGACTCCGCCTCCTTGGCCTGTACCTCCGGGTCCAGCGCCGTGGTCGTGCCGGACTCCGCCATGTCGACCCGCGCCTC
The DNA here is from genome assembly GCF_011044975.1 of Streptomyces coryli. GTDB lineage: Bacteria > Actinomycetota > Actinomycetes > Streptomycetales > Streptomycetaceae > Streptomyces > Streptomyces coryli. Next base: position 34,555 of record NZ_JAAKZV010000023.1, read on the forward strand.
GCGGTTCATGTACTCGGTGTCGTCCTTGACCTCGGTCGCCTCCGGCGGCTCCACCAGCCAGTCCGGGTTCATCTGGCGGTCCCACCACTTGTACGCGGCGTAGCCCGCGCCGGCCACCGCCGCCGCTCCGGCCGCGCCCTTCGCGGTGCGGCCCGCAACCTCGGCGCGGTGCCGCTTCTTCGCGATCCGGCGCAGGTCGTCGGGCGACACCTGGCCGCGCAGCGCCGCGACGGTGGCCAGTGAGCGGCCCTTGGCCTCGCGGCTGATCGGGCCCGCTGCCGCCTTCGTGGTGGCGGCGGCCGCGACGACCTTCGGCAGGGCCCGTACCGCCGCGCGCCGGGTCTTCATCGCGACGATGGTGGCCTGCCGGTCCACCTCCTCGGGGAGGGCGGAGCGGATCTTCTTGGCGTTCCTGGTGACGTGCGGTCCGACGTGCGCGTCGTACCGGTGCTTGGCGTCGTGGGCCATGTCGGCGACCCGGGGGCCATAGCGCTCTTTCGCTTGGTGCGCCAGGTCCGCACAGGTCTCAGCGGTGTGCTTCACGGATTCCTTCGCCGTGCCGGTGGCCGTGCGCACGCTGTCTATGCGCTTCACGGGATCATGCCTCCTCGTGGCATTCGGCTGCTACAGATGCGGGGCCCCACGGCGTGCCGCTCGGTCTTGCGCCCCGGAATGGTGCATTATTCGCTTTTCCACCCAATTACAGATCATGCCCCCTGCTGCGCAGGTCGGCACGTCGTGCACGGGCATCCGTGCGAGTGTCCGGGGGGACCGGGCAGTAATCCATAGAGCCGCCTATACCAGGCAAGCCGGTTGCAAGGGGGAGCTTTCGCTTACGCCCCTGTTCGACGATGCCACGGTTCGCCCGACTGTGCGCCCGCCGTGCGAGGATCGGTAAACGTCATTGCAGGACTATGGAAGGCAGAACCGTGGCCGAGAAGCTCTACGCCACCCTCAAGACCAACCGCGGCGACATCGAGATCGAGCTGTTCCCGAACCACGCGCCGAAGACGGTCAAGAACTTCACCGAGCTCGCCGAGGGCGCCCGGGAGTGGACCCACCCCGCGACCGGCAAGACCTCGAAGGACCGCCTCTACGACGGCACGGTTTTCCACCGGGTGATCAGCGGCTTCATGCTGCAGGGCGGTGACCCGCTGGGCAACGGCACCGGCGGCCCGGGATACGAGTTCGCCGACGAGTTCCACCCCGAGCTGTCGTTCAACAAGCCGTACCTGCTGGCCATGGCCAACGCAGGCCCCGGCACCAACGGCTCGCAGTTCTTCATCACCGTCGCCCCGACCGCGTGGCTGACCGGCAAGCACACCATCTTCGGTGAGGTCACCAACGGCCAGAAGGTCGTCGACGACATCGCCGCCACCCAGACCAACCCGCGCACCGACCGCCCGGTGCAGGACGTGGTCATCGAGTCGGTCGAGATCGAGCGTCGCTGACCCTCGCCTGACCAGGGCTTTTACGGCTCGTACGGGCCCCGCACCACCCATTCGGAGGTGCGGGGCCCGCGGCGTGCTCCCACTATGGGGAGGGGGACTGCGCACACAGGCGAGGAAGGCCCATGGAATCACCAGGACGCCCTCAGACGCCCGCCACAGAACATCACGCGCTGCCGCACTGCGCCTGGCACCCGGACCGGGAGACCGGCGTCAGCTGCAGCCGCTGCGACCGGCCCATCTGCCCGAAGTGCATGACCAGCGCTTCTGTCGGCTTCCATTGCCCGGACTGCCATCAGGTCGATGTCCGCGAGGAGCAGCAGGGCGCGCGCCAGGAGCGGCGCGGCGGCATGGACTTCGGCGCCGGACCGCGGGAGCGGATGGAGCGCGGGCCCGGCGAGGAGGCGGGCGCCTCGCTCGGCGAGTGGTCGTTCGCCCACGCCTTCACCAAGCGCGATCCGAAGATGGTCACGCACTGGCTGATGGCCATCAACGTGCTGTGCTTCGCCGCGGTGGTGATCTCCGGCTACTGGCTCTCCACGCATCTGAGCTTCATCGGCCGCTGGCCGCAGCCGCCGTACGAGGCCACCGAGGGCATGGTCGCCGGCCAGTGGTGGCTGCTGCTGACCGCGGTCTTCCTGCACGAGACGGTGCCGCACCTGCTGTTCAACCTGGTGGCGCTGTTCTTCGTCGGTCCACCGGTGGAGACGGCGCTGGGGCGCGGCAGATTCCTGGCCCTGTACTTGCTGTCCGGCCTGGGCGGCAGCGCCTTCTACTACCTGGTGGCGCCGCCCGACGACGGCATGCTCGGCGCCTCCGGCGCGATCTTCGGACTCTTCGGCGCCCTGGTCGTCCTCACCCTGGAAAAGGTGATCGATCTCCAGATCGGGCCGCTGCTGCTGGTCCTCGGGCTGAACCTGGTGATGACCTTCACCGTCCAGGGCATCGCCTGGCAGTCGCACATCGGCGGCCTGCTGGTCGGCGCGGTCATGGCGCACTTCTTCGTGCACGCGCCGAAGGGCAAGCAGGCGACGGTCGACCGGGTGCTGTGCGGAGCGGTCTTCCTGGTGGTCATGGCCGTGTGCGCCGCGCGGACGGTGGCGCTCAGCTGAGCGTGGTTACGCTCCCCAGCCCGAGTTGTCCACAGGCTGCCCGCTCAGGTGTGGGTTACGGGGGGCAAGCCTGTGCGAAGTCGAACAGGTCTACGTTTCCGCTGGAAGATCAAGGATTGCCGCAGGTCCGGAGGTCGGGTGAACAGTCACACCGGCGTCAACGGGGAAGAGGTTATCCACAGATCTTCACTTGAGTTCACAGCTGGGGACAGACCTGTGGATAACTCAGGGTCACTGACCCTACTTCCACTGTGTGGAGACCACGAACCCGGCGGCGATGAAGCCGAAGCCGACCACGATGTTCCAGTTGCCGAGCGAATCGATCGGCATGTCGCCACTGGTCACGTAGAAGACCACGATCCAGGCGAGACCGATCAGGAACATCGCCAGCATCAGCGGAGCGACCAGCCGGCGGGCGCCACCGGAGCGCAGGTTGATCTGCTGCGCCGTCCGCTCCGGGGGCGGAGTGAAATCTGACTTCTTGCGGATGCGGGACTTCGGCACGAGGGGTTCTCCTGTCGATGTTCATCGGGTACGGGCGGCGGGAGCCGTTTTCCCCGGCGTCGGTTAGCGTAGTCCCTCATCGGCACTAAGGGAGAGCAGGGTACTGTGCGTAATTCCGCTGACGCACTTCGGCGCCTCGCCCGCGGCCTGAAGAGGCCGCGCCCGGCCCGCCTTCTCACCCTCGCAGTCTTCGGCCTGGCGGGCCTGCTCTTCTGGATGAGCTTCAACACCGCCCAGGGTACGAACCTGCGGTCCGACGACTCCATGCTGCGCCTGTCCGACCTCATACACGAGCGCGACGACGACAACAAACGCCTCGAGAAGTCGGCCTCCGGGCTGCGCTCCCAGGTCGACGAGCTGGCCGAGCGGGACGCGAGCACCGACCCCGGCAGCCGGAAGCGGATGAAGGGCCTCCAGGACGCGGCCGGCACCCGCAAGGTCTCCGGCGAGGCTCTGAGCGTCACCCTCACCGACGCCCCGCCGGACGCCACCCCGCTGATCCCCGGCGTCCCCGACCCGCAGCCGAACGACCTCGTCATCCACCAGCAGGACCTGCAGGCCGTGGTGAACGCGCTGTGGCAGGGCGGCGCCGAGGGCATCAAGGTCATGGACCAGCGGCTGATCTCCACCAGCGCCGTGCGCTGCGTCGGCAACACCCTCATCCTGCAGGGCCGGGTCTACTCGCCGCCGTACAAGGTCACCGCGGTGGGCGACACCGGAAAGCTGAAGCAGGCGCTCGAGGACTCCCCGGCGATCCAGAACTACCAGAGCTATGTGGAGGCCTACGGCCTCGGCTGGAAGACGGACGAGCACAAGAGGGTGACTCTTCCCGGTTACTCGGGCACAGTGGATCTCCATTACGCGCAGCCGCAGGAGCAGTAGCCAGCAGTAGCAGTAGTGGGGGTCCGGGGCGTGACCTTACGAATAGTCGTCAGGACGTTCAGCGAGATCTGCGTCACGGTGGGCACGCTCATCGTGCTGCTTGTCGTCTACGTCCTGTACTGGACCGGGATCCGCGCCGACAGTGCCATGGACGACCAGATGGACACGCTCACCAAGCGGTGGGCGACCGAGGACAAGGATCCCGGCAGCACGCAGAATGCGGCGGCCGAGGCCGGGCCGCCCGAGGCGCTGCACGACGACCGTTCGTACGAGGGCGGCAAGCCGTTCGCCGTGATGTACATCCCCCGCTTCGGGGCCGACTGGCGGCGGCCGGTGCTGCAGGGGACGGGTGTGGGGACGCTGAAGAAGGGGCTCGGGCACTACGCGGGCACCGCGGCGCTCGGCGGCGAGGGGAACTTCGCGGTGGCCGGGCACCGGCGCACCTACGGCGACCCGTTCAAGGACTTCCCGCGGCTGCGCTCCGGGGACGTGGTCGTGGTGAACGACGGGCGGGCCTGGTACACGTACAAGATCAGCTCCCGCCCGTACAAGACGCTGCCGGACGACACCGGCGTGCTGAAGCCGCTGCCGAAGCCGCTGGATCCGGGGGCGGCCCCGTACGACCGGCCGGGCCGCTATCTGACCCTCACCACCTGTGAGCCGGAGTGGGGTAGCAGCCACCGGCTTATCACCTGGGCACACCTCGACGAGGTCAAGGCCGCGAGCGAGGGCAAGCCCGCGGTGCTCGGTGGTGCGGGTGGTTAGTCTGGTGGGCGGAATATGTCGGCGAGACGGGTGAAGAGGGGCGCATGTACGGCTGGATCTGGCGTCATCTGCCGGGCAACGCATTTGTGCGCGCGATCATCTCGCTGGCGCTCGTTCTCGGCGTGGTCTATCTGCTCTTCCAGTACATCTTCCCGTGGGCGGAGCCGCTGCTTCCGTTCAACAACGTGACGGTGGACGAGGGGATGGGCGCCGCTACCGGAGGTGTCCCGCGATGAGCGCCCGCATTCTGGTCGTCGACAACTACGACAGCTTTGTCTTCAACCTGGTCCAGTACCTGTACCAGCTGGGCGCCGAGTGCGAGGTGCTGCGCAACGACGAGGTGGCGCCGCGGCATGCCGACGACGGCTTCGACGGTGTGCTGCTGTCGCCGGGTCCCGGGACGCCGGAGCAGGCGGGCGTCTGCGTGGACATGGTGCGCCACTGCGCCGCCGCCGGGGTGCCGGTCTTCGGCGTCTGCCTCGGCCTGCAGTCGATGGCGGTCGCGTACGGCGGCGTGGTCGGCCGCGCGCCGGAGCTGCTGCACGGCAAGACGTCGCTGGTCGAGCACGAGGGCGCGGGCGTCTTCCGTGGCCTGCCGTCTCCTTTTACGGCCACGCGCTACCACTCGCTCGCCGTGGACCCGGCCACCGTCCCCGACGAGCTGCAGGTCACCGCGCGGACCGAGGACGGCATCATCATGGGGCTGCGGCACCGTGATCTGCCGGTGGAGGGCGTGCAGTTCCACCCCGAGTCGGTGCTCAGCGAGTGGGGCCATCTGATGCTGGCCAACTGGCTCGAGGAGTGCGGCGACACCGCCGCGGTGGCCCGTTCGGCGGGCCTGGCCCCGGTGGTGGGCAAGGCGGCCGGGTGACCGAGGTGCGACCCGAGCACCCTGCCGACCCGCGAGCCCCGGAGGCGGATCCGCGCTACCGGGTGCAGCGCGATGTGCCGGGCCCCCGAGCCGGCGCGGACGGCGGCGACTCGGCCCACCGCGGCTTCCCGGACACGGGCGCGCTGGAGCAGGCGGTGGAGCACCTCGCGGACCCGCTCAGCGACCCGCTGCCCGGGCCGCACGGCGGCGGGACGGCTCCGGAGGCTGCCGGGCCGGCCCCGACCGCCGCGACGTCGGCGTGGTTCCGCCCCCACCTCGTACGCCGAGGGCAGCGGTTACACCTCGACCGCCCCGATTCCCGTCGTCGACGAGGCCGCCCTCGCGGGCGCCGTGGTCGACCTCGGACCCGAACCCGTCGAAGAAGAGCCCGCCCCCGCCCCCGCCCGTACCGGAGCCGGCGGCCGGGCCGCTCGGCGGAAGGCGGCCACCCGCAAGGCCAAGCAGCGGCGCAGCGCCGTCGCCAGCCACGTCATAGGCGAGGCCTTCATCACCATCGGCGTGCTGATGCTGCTCTTCGTCGCGTATCAGCTGTGGTGGACCAACGTGCTCGCCGGCAAGCAGGCCGGCGGCGAGAGCGACCGGCTGCAGAAGCAGTGGGAGCAGGGCGGCGGCGATCCCGACCGCAAGGCGGGGAGCTTCGAGCCCGGCGAGGGCTTCGCGATCATGTACATCCCGAAGCTCGATGTGAAGGTGCCGATCGCCGAGGGGATCGACAAGCACAAGGTCCTCGACCGCGGCATGGTCGGCCACTACGACAAGACGCCGCTGAAGACCGCGATGCCCTGGGACAAGAAGGGCAACTTCGCGGTGGCCGGGCACCGCAACACCCACGGCGAGCCGTTCCGGTACATCAACAAGCTCGATCCCGGTGACCCGGTTGTCGTAGAGACGAAGGACAAGTTCTACGTCTACAAGGTCGCCAGCACCCTCCCGTCCACGTCGCCGTCAAATACGGGAGTGATCAATCCCGTTCCGGACGACTCCGGCTTCACCAAGCCGGGCCGGTACGTGACGCTGACCACCTGCACGCCGGAATTCACCAGCAAGTACCGGCTGATCGTGTGGGGCAAGATGGTGGAGGAGCGTCCGCGCAGCAAGGGCAAGCCGGATGCGCTGGTGAAATGAGGGACCAACGCGTGACGGCGACGGAGTACGAGCAGGAGACGGGCAGCGGCGCCGGTGGCGGCCACCGGGCGCCGAAGCGCCGCGGCCGCGGGGTGCTCGCGACGGCGGTCGGCCTCTTCGGCGAGCTGCTGATCACCGCCGGCGTGCTCCTTGGCCTCTTCGTCGCGTACTCGCTGTGGTGGACCAACGTCCAGGCCGACCGCGAGGCGGGCAAGCAGGGCGACAAGCTGCGCGAGAACTGGGCCGACAAGCCCAGCGGCCCCGGCGCCCTGGACACCAAGGACGGCATCGGCTTCCTGCACGTACCGTCGATGAGCGGCAAGGACATCCTGGTCAAGAAGGGCACCAACCCCAAGGAGCTCAACGACGGGATCGCCGGCTACTACACCAAGCCGGTCAAGTCCGCGCTTCCCTGGGACGACAAGGGCAACTTCTCGCTGGCCGCGCACCGCGACGGCCACGGCGCCAAGTTCCACAACATCCACAAGATCGAGGACGGCGACCCGGTCGTCTTCGAGACCAAGGACAAGTGGTACGTCTACAAGGTCTTCGGCACGCTTCCGGAGACCTCGCGCTACAACACCGGCGTCATCGAGGACATCCCCAAGGGCTCGGGCAAGGACAAGGCGGGGCGCTACATCACCCTGACGACCTGCACCCCGATGTACACGTCGAAGCACCGCTTCATCGTGTGGGGCGAGCTGGTCCGTACGGAGAAGGTGGACGAGGACCGCACGCCGCCGCGGGAGCTGCGCTAGAGCCGGCAGCAGCGAGAACGACTGAGGGGCCGCCCGGATCCGGGCGGCCCCTCACTGCGTCTTCTCCGCTACGGCGCTACGGGAAGATCCCGCCGTCGTCCTCCCCGCCGTCGCCGCCGCCCGGTGAGGTCACGACGGTGACCACCTGGTTCTTCTTGATCGCGCTGTTCGGCGCCGGGTTGGTGGTGACCACCATCGAGTTGCCCTCGGTCGGGCCCTGGACCTTCACCTTCAGGCCGGCGCCGGTGAGGATCTGCCGGGCTTCGGAGAGGGTCTTGCCGGAGACGTCGGGGACCGTGGTGTCCTGCGGCGGGCGGGCGATCACGATGGTGACCGTGGCGCCCTCCTTGGCCTGCTGGCCGCCCGCGGGGTTCTGCCGGATGACGGAGTTCTCGACGTCCTCGGCCGACTCTTCGTCCTTGGTCGTGACGGTGAAGCCGGCTTCCTCCAGCTCCTTCTTCGCGGCCGGGGCGTCGTCGCCGGTGACGTCCGGCACATCGACCATCTTCTGCTCGGTGGAGACGGTGAGCGTGATGGTCGCGCCGTCGGGGGCCTTGCTGTTGCCGGTCGGGTTCTGGGCGGTCACCTGGCCCGGGGTGTCGGAGGCCGCACCGGTCTTCTTCTCGACCTTGAAGCCCTCGTCCTCTAGGGTCTCCTTGGCCGTCTCGAAGTCCTGGCCCATCACGCTCGGGACGACGATCTCCTTGGTGCCGGTGCAGACGGTGACGATGACCTCGTCGCCCTTCTTCACCTCGGTGCCGGAGGCCGGGCTCTGCTTGGTGACCTTGTTGACGTCGGCCTTGTCGCAGGTGCCGTTCTTGGCGTTCATGTCGAGCTCGGCCTTGTCGAGCTCGGCCTTGGCGCCGGCGCGGTTCATGCCCTCCACGTTCGGGACCGACACCTTGCCGTCCGTCGGGGTATCCCCGCCGAACAGCGACTTGCCGATGAAGATCGCGCCGACCAGCACCAGGATGCCCGCCAGCACCAGCAGCAGCGTCGAAAGACCGCCGCCGCGCTTCGGCGGCGGCTGGCGCCGGGACGCGCGGCCCTCGTAGCCCATGCCGCCGTCGTCGTCGCGGGTCGGCGGCAGCATCGAGGTGCGGTCGCCGTAGCCGCCCTGCGGGGACATCGCCTGGGTGGGGTGGTCGCCGCCGTAGCCGACCGCGCCCATGGCGGCCGTGGCCGCCGCGACCGGGGCGCCGTCGAGGCAGGCGTCGATGTCGGCGCGCATCTCGTCGGCGGACTGGTAGCGGTAGTCCGGGTCCTTGGTCAGCGCCTTCATCACGATGGCGTCCATTTCCGGAGTGATCTCCGGGTCGTAGACGCTGGGCGGCTGCGCTTCCTCGCGGACGTGCTGATACGCCACCGCCACCGGGGAGTCGCCGACGAACGGCGGCCGGTTGGTCAGCAGCTCGTAGATCAGGCAGCCGGTGGAGTACAGGTCGGACCGGGCGTCGACCTGCTCGCCCTTGGCCTGCTCGGGCGACAGATACTGCGCGGTGCCGATGACCGCCGCGGTCTGCGTCATCGTGACGCCGGCGTCGCCCATCGCGCGGGCGATGCCGAAGTCCATCACCTTGACCTGGCCGGTGCGCGTCAGCATGACGTTCGCCGGCTTGATGTCGCGGTGCACGATGCCGTTGCGGTGGGAGTACTCCAGCGCCTGCAGGATGCCGGTGGTCATCTCCATGGCGCGCTCGGGCAGCAGCTTGCGGCCGGAGTGCAGCAGCTCTCTGAGGGTCGAGCCGTCCACGTACTCCATCACGATGTACGGGATGGAGACGCCGTCGATGTAGTCCTCGCCGGTGTCGTAGACAGCGACGATGGCCGGGTGGTTCAGCGAGGCCGCGGACTGGGCCTCGCGGCGGAAGCGGGCCTGGAAGGACGGGTCGCGGGCCATGTCGGCGCGCAGCGTCTTCACGGCCACGGTACGTCCCAGGCGGGTGTCGTGGGCGAGGTAGACCTCGGCCATGCCGCCGCGGCCGAGCACCTGGCCCAGCTCGTACCGGCCGCCTAGGCGACGCGGCTCATCCATAGCTCTCTCTCCAGCCTCTGACTCTTGCGCGGCCGCGGCTCGCTCCGGCCTGATGGCAGTCTGCTGCTCGGCATACCGTACCCGCCGTGGATGGCGCCCCCGGAACATCGGCCACCGCCGATATCCGACCGGTATGGCGCTGTTCCAAGACCATGACAGACCGCCCGGGTACCCAGCCAGAAACCTACTTGCCCAGGACCGCCTGCATCACGCTCTTGGCGATGGGGGCGGCCAGGCCGCCGCCGGAGATGTCGTCGCGGTTGGCTGCCTGGTCCGATTCGATGACGACTGCTACGGCGACCTTCTTGCCGTCGGAGTCCTTGGCGTAGGAGATGAACCAGGCGTACGGGTTCAGCTTGTTGTTCTCGCCGTGCTGGGCGGTACCGGTCTTGCCACCGACCGTCATGCCCGGGATCCGGGCGTTGGTGCCGGTGCCGGCGGAGACCACGTTCTCCATCATGTCCTGCAGGTCGCGGGCGTGGTCCTCGGACATCGGCTCGCCGTACTCCTCCGGGTCCGCCTGCTCGACCACGTTGAGGTTCGGGGCGCGCAGCTCCTCGACCATGTACGGCTTCATCAGCTTGCCGTCGTTGGCGACGGACGAGGCGACCATGGCCATCTGCAGCGGGGTGGCGGTGACGGACGCCTGGCCGATGCCGCCCATGGCGTTCTGCGGCTTGTCCATCTCCGGGTAGAGGCTCTCGGCGGCACGCACCGGGGTGTCGACCTCGGCATCGTTGAAGCCGAACTTCGCGGCGTAGTTCCGCATCTCCTCGTTGCCGATCTGGTTGCTCAGATTGGCGTAGACCGTGTTGCAGGACCACTGGAGCGCGACCTTGAGGCTGGCGTTCTCGCACGGGTGGTTGCCGTCGTTGCCGAGGGTGTCGCTGGACAGCGGCAGCTTGAACGGGTCAGGGGAGTTCGTCTTCGCGTTGATGTCGTCGATCTTGCCGCTCTCCAGCGCCGCCGCCGACGTGACGACCTTGAAGGTCGAGCCGGGCGGGTAGCTCTCCTTCAGCGCCCGGTTCAGCATCGGCTTGTCCTTGTCCTTGTTGAGCTTCGTCCAGCGCTCGGAGTCCTTCTCGGAGTTTCCGGAGAACTCGGACGGGTCGTAGGACGGCGTCGACGCCAGCGCCTTGATGGCGCCGGTGGACGGGTCGAGGGCGACGACGGCGCCCTTGCGGTTGCCGAGGCCCTCGAAGGCGGCCTTCTGCGCCTTGGCGTCCAGCGAGGTGACGACGTCGCCGCCCTGCTGGTCCTTGCCGGTCAGCATGTCGATGGTGCGGTTGAAGAACAGCCGGTCGTCGGTGCCGGTGAGGATGCCGTCGTTGAGCTTCTCCAGCTGGTTGGCGCCGAAGGCCTGGGAGGCGTAGCCGGTGACGGGCGACCACATCGGGCCGTCGGTGTACGTGCGCTTGTACTCGAAGTCGCTGTCGGTGGTCTTCGTCGAGCCGGTGATCGGCTTGCCGTCGACGATGATGTTGCCGCGCGGCTGGCTGTAGCGCTCGATGGAGACCCGGCGGTTCTTGTCGTCCGTACGCAGCTCGTCGGCCTGGACGAACTGGACCCAGTTGACGCGGACCAGCAGCGCCATGACCAGCAGGCCGCAGAAAATGGCTACTCGGCGGAGAGGCTTGTTCATGAGGTACGGACCACCTGGGTCATCTCGGCGTCGGGGGACGGGGCCGGGGCAGGGGCCGGTCTGCGGGCGGTGTCGCTGATTCTGAGGAGGATCGCGACGAGTGCCCAGTTGGCGATGACGGAGGAGCCGCCCTGTGCGATGAACGGCAGGGCCTGGCCGGTGAGCGGGATGAGGCCCGTAACGCCGCCGATGACGACGAAGACCTGCAGCCCGAGGGCGCCGGCGAGGCCGACGGCGAGGAGCTTGCCGAACGGGTCGCGGGCGGCGAGTGCGGTGCGGATGCCGCGCTGCACGAGGAGCCCGTAGACCAGGATGATCGCCATGGAGCCGGCCAGGCCGAGCTCCTCGCCGATGGTGGCGAAGATGTAGTCGCTCTTGGCGGCGAAGCCGATGAGCCGGGAGAAGCCCTGGCCGAGGCCCGAACCGAGGACGCCGCCGGAGCCGAAGGCCCACATGGCCTGGGCGGGCTGGTCGGCGTTGCCGGTCTCGCGGACGGTCTTCATCGGGTCGAGCCAGTCCTCGACGCGGCTGTGCACATGCGGCTCGAAGGAGCCGACGACGACCGCGCCGACGATGGCGAGGGTGAGACCGAAGACGATCCAGCTGGTCCGCTCGGTGGCGACGTACAGCATGATCACGAAGAGGCCGAAGAACAGCAGCGAGGTGCCGAGATCGGTCTCGAAGACCAGGATCATCAGGGACATCGCCCAGATGACGAGGATCGGGCCGAGGTCGCGGCCGCGGGGGAGGTAAAGCCCCATGAAGCGGCGGGAGGCGAGCGCCAGGGCGTCGCGCTTGACCATCAGATACCCGGCGAAGAAGATCGCGATGACGATCTTCGCGAACTCACCGGGCTGCAGGGTGCCGACACCCGGGATCTGGATCCAGATGCGCGCGCCGTAGACCGAGTGCCCGATGCCAGGGACGATCGGCATGATCAGCAGCACCAGCGCCACCATCATGGAGATGTACGTGTAGCGCTGGAGCACGCGGTGGTCCTTCAGGAAGACCAGCACGGCGACGAAGAGCGCCAGGCCGAGCGTGGACCACATCAGCTGGGTCGGGGCGGCCTTGGTGGAGCCCAGCGACGGCTCCAGGTCCAGGCGCCACATCAGCACCAGGCCCATGCCGTTGAGCAGCGTGGCCAGCGGCAGCATCAGCGGGTCGGCGTACGGCGCGAACTTCCGCACCACCAGGTGCGCGACCGCGGCGAGGCAGCCGAGCCCGGCGGCGTATCCGAAGACGCCTGCCGGAACGGTTCCCTCTTTGGCGAGGCCGACGTTGATGTACGCGAAGATCGGGATCGCGACGGCGAAGATCAGCATCAGCAGCTCGGTGTTCCGCCTGCTGGGCAGGGAGCCGGAGCTGATGGTGGATGTATGTGTGCTGCTGCTCATAAGTGGACTGGGCCCTCCGGGGTCAAGACTTCGGGCACTGCCCGGCGAGCTTCTGCTGCTCATCGGTCAGCTCGGGGCCCTTCTTGTCCTCGCTGCGGGCGTGCTCCGCGAGGATCTTGCAGACCTCGGCCTGCTTGCCGAGGTCGCTGACCTTCTCCTGGGCCTGGGTGAGGTCGCCGACGGTGATGGCGTCCTCGACCTGCTTCTGCTGATAGGTCGGCAGGTACTTGAGTTCGATGTCGGGGTGGTCCTCGGAGACGTCCGACAGGTTGATCCAGGCGAGCTTCTGGTCCAGGCCCTGGTAGACCGCCACATGCTTGCCGTTGGCGCCCACGTAGTACTGGTCCTGGGTCCACTCGTAGCCCTTGTACGCGCCGAAGCCGAGCCCGCCCGCGATCACCGCGATGATCAGCCCGCGCTTGAGCCACTTGTAGCGCGCCGGTGGCTTGACGAAGTCCTCGTCGTTGTAGCCCAGCCCGTACGGATCGGCCTCACCGGGGGCCGGCGGGCCGAAGCCGCCGCCCTGCGGCGGGACCGGGCGGCCGAGCTGGCTGGCGCGGGCCGCAGGGGTGGACGGGCCCTCCTGCAGCTGCTGCTGGTTCTCGGCGACGGCGCCCACGACGACCGGGGTGTCGTTGAGCTGCCCGGCGAGGGTGTCGTTGTCGTCGACGTCGACGACGTCGGCGATGATCACCGTGATGTTGTCGGGGCCGCCGCCGCGCAGCGCGAGCTGGATCAGCTCCTGCACGGTCTCGTGCGGGCCCTGGTAGCTGGCGAGGGTGTCCTCGATGGTCTGGTCGGTCACGACGGACGAGAGCCCGTCGGAGCAGATCAGATAACGGTCGCCGGCCCGCACCTCGCGGATGGACAGGTCCGGCTCGACGTGGTCGCCGGAGCCGAGGGCCCGCATCAGCAGCGACCGCTGCGGGTGCGTGGTGGCCTCTTCCTCCGTAATCCGGCCCTCGTCGACAAGGCGCTGCACCCAGGTGTGGTCCTGCGTGATCTGGGTCAGCTGCCCGTCGCGCAGCAGATAAGCCCGCGAGTCGCCTACGTGCACGAGCCCGAGCCGCTGTCCGGTCCACAGCAGGGCGGTGAGCGTGGTGCCCATGCCCTCGAGCTGCGGGTCCTCCTCGACCATGTCGCGGAGCTGGTCGTTCGCCCGCTCCACGGCGGTGCCGAGGGACGTCAGGATGTCGGAGCCCGGGATGTCCTCGTCGAGCTGGACGATCGTGGAGATCACCTCGGACGAGGCGACCTCGCCGGCCGCCTGTCCGCCCATGCCGTCGGCGACCGCGAGCAGTCGCGGTCCGGCGTATCCCGAGTCCTCGTTGTGCTCGCGGATCATGCCGTCGTGGGATCCGGCCGCAAAGCGCAGGGAAAGGCTCATGCGCACCTCGCCCGTCGGCTCCGGGTACATCCGCATGGTGCCCACCCTCCGGTCATGGTCAGTCTTACTTCCGCAGCTCGATGACGGTCTTGCCGATTCTGATCGGCGTGCCCGGCGCCAGCGGCTGCGGGGTCGTCAGTCGGGTCCGGTCGAGATACGTGCCGTTCGTGGACCCGAGGTCCTCGACGATCCAGCGGCCGCTCTGGTCCGGATAGATCCTGGCATGCCGCGAGGACGCGTAGTCGTCGTCCAGCACGATCGTCGAATCATGTGCCCGTCCGAGGGTGATGGTCTGCCCCTGGAGGCTGACGGTCGTACCCGTGAGCGAGCCCTCGGTGATGACGAGCTTGGTGGGCGCACCCCGCGAGGCGCGGCGGCCGCGGTCGCGCTGCGGCGCCTGCTGGGCGGCCTGCTGCGGTGCCTGGCGCGGCTGGGCGCGGCCGGCCCGCTGGGTCACCCGGGTGCCGAACAGGTCGCTGCGGATGACCTGGACGGCCACGATGACGAACAGCCACAGTACGGCGAGGAACCCCAGCCGCATGACCGTGAGGGTCAGCTCTGACATCGGCTGCTCTTCACCCTTCGGCTTGCCGGTAAATGACGGTGGTGCTCCCCACGACGATGCGGGAGCCGTCGCGGAGCGTAGCGCGGGTGGTGTGCTGCCCGTCCACCACGATGCCGTTTGTGGATCCGAGGTCCTGCACCGCGGCGCCGCCGTCGGAAGCGCGGATTTCGCAGTGCCGCCGGGAAACTCCGGGGTCATCGATGCGTACGTCGGCCTCGGTGGAGCGGCCGAGAACGAGCGAGTTCCCGGCGATCTGGTGACGAACGCCATTGATCTCGACCCAGCGGCGGGCCTGCCCGGCGGGGGCCCCGCGGCCGCCGCCCGGCGGGGGCGCGGAGGGCATCGCGGGCGGCTGCTGGGGCTGTGCCGGGGCGCCCGCCCCGTAGCCGCCGTAACCGCCGCCGCGGGGCGCGGCTCCTGCCTGCTGGGCCTGCGGGGCCTGGGAGTGGCTGCCCGCCAAGGTGCGGCTGCGCACCCGGTACAGGCCGGTGTCGAGGTCCTCGGCCTTCTCCAGGTGAACCTTTATCGGCCCCATGAAGGTGTAGCGCTGCTGCTGGGCGTAGTCCCTGACCATGCTCGCGAGCTCCTGGCCGAGCTGGCCGGAGTACGGGGCGAGGCGGTCGTAGTCGGGCGCCGACAGCTCGACGATGAAGTCGTTGGGGACGACGGTGCGCTCGCGGTTCCAGATGGTGGCGTTGTTGTCGCACTCGCGCTGCAGCGCTCCTGCGATCTCGACCGGCTGCACCTCGGACTTGAACACCTTGGCGAAGGTGCCGTTCACGAGACCCTCGAGCCGCTGCTCAAACTTCTTCAGTACTCCCACGGGGCACCTCCTTCCGTCGAGACCTTCGGCTCCCGGTCTTCGAACGTCCTGTTCGTACTGTTCCTCGTACTGGCTACTGATCGTATCCACGCGCGGGGGAATCAGGTGGTTCCCTGCTCCCGCCCGCCAGGTAGGTGTCATCCCTCTCACACCGCCCGGCCACAGTCCCACTGGGATGGTAAAGGCGCGTACGTCCAGTGTCCCGCACCCGTGGGGCGCTGTGGTCCCTGTGCTCCCGCGCCTGAGGTCCTCCCCGGTCGGGGCCTGGCCAAACGGATGTGATTCCACCCCCGGCACCGTGCTAATCTTCTTGATGTCGCCAGGCGCACAGCCGAGCGACACACCCAATGCGCGGGTGGCGGAATAGGCAGACGCGCTGGATTCAGGTTCCAGTGCCCGAAAGGGCGTGGGGGTTCAACTCCCCCCTCGCGCACACAGGCAAGACCCCCGGTCCTCGGACCGGGGGTCTTTGCGTTGTCCGGACATGCGGAGGGGCCGGGTCCCGGGTAGGAAGGACCTGTGAGTACGACGAAGTGGGTCATGCCGGTTGATAAGGGGCGGGTCACGGCGAAGTACCGGAAGCCCGGGGCCTGGGCGGCCGGGTTTCACACCGGGGTGGACTTCGGGGTGCCTACGGGGACGCCGGTGAAGGCGGTCGGGCCCGGGACCGTGGTGACGGCCGGGTGGGACAACGCGTACGGGAACTATGTCGTGCTGAAGATGGCGGACGGGCTGTTCACGCTGTACGCGCATATGAGCCAGCTCGGGGTCGGCAGCGGCCAGGCCGTCGGCGGCGGTACGCAGCTGGGGCTCTCCGGGGCCACCGGGAACGTCACCGGGCCGCATCTGCACTTCGAGGCGCGGACGGCCAATCGCTATCACGGGCATACGGATCCCATGGCGTACCTCGCCGGGCACGGGGTCGCGCGGGCGAAGCGGAGCACGGCCCGTAAGACGGCTGCCAAGAAGGTCACCGCCAAGAAGGCCACGGCCAGGAAGGTCGCCGCTAAGAAGGCGCCCGCCAAGCGGCCCGCCACCTACACCGTCAAGGCCGGGGACACCCTCTCCGGCATCGCGCTCGCCAAGCTGGGGGCCGCCCGGCGGTATCTGGAGATCGCCCGGCTCAACGGGATCGCGAACCCCGATGCGATCAGCGCCGGGCAGCGGCTGAAGCTGCCGCAGGGCTAGCCCTGGCGGTGGTGCACATAGGCCGGGGTCCGTTCCGTCGTGTCGTAGTAGCGGTGGAAGACCGGCGTCGCGGAGCCGGACAGTGGCGGCACGATCCAGGACCAGTCGGCGCTGGTCGCGCGGCCGCGGCGGGCCTCGCGCTCGATGTGGGCGAGGAAGCGTTCGGACTCGGTGTGGTGGTCGGTGATCGTGACGCCGGCGCGGTCGAAGGAGTGCAGGACGGCGCGGTTGAGTTCGACCAGGGCGCGGTCCTTCCACAGGGAGCGGTGGGTGGTGGTGTCCAGGCCGAGGTGGGCGGCGATGACCGGGAGCAGGTTGTAGCGGTCGGCGTCGGCGAGGTTGCGGGCGCCGATCTCGGTGCCCATGTACCAGCCGTTGAAGGGGGCCGCCGGGTAGCAGAGGCCGCCGATCTCCAGGCACATGGAGGAGATGGCGGGGACGGCGTGCCAGCGCAGGGCCGGGAAGTCCGGCAGGTCGGGGTGGGTGATGGAGACCTCGAGTACGGCGTCCGGCGGAAGCTCGTAGCAGCGGGGCAGTCGCGGGGGCGACTCGATGACCAGGGGGAGTACGTCGAAGTCGGTGCCCGCGCCGCCCTGCCAGCCGAGGGCGAGGGCGGTGGCGGTGATGCCGGCGTTCATGGGGTCTCCCCTGCTCGAGCGAAGCCGAGAGCTTGGGGAAGGGTCGCCGTGGCCCGGGCCGTAGCCGGCGTAGCGGATCAGCTGCTCGTTGCGGATTCGCGGGCCCGGGCGGCCGGGGCGGTCCGGGGCGAAGACCGTGATCAGCGGGCGGATGCGGCCGCCGTTGGTGGCCTCGCGGAGGTGGGCCGCGCACTCCAGTGCGACGCGGGCCGGCTCGTTGACGTGGCGGCGGTCGCGGACGCGCAGTGAGCGCCAGTACAGGCGGCCGATGCAGCGGTTGCTGTTCCGCCAGGCGAGGCGGGCGCCGTAGGCCAGCTCGGCGGCGGTGTGGGTGTACGTGCCGGTGGCCGCGATCTCCGCCCGGATCGCGGCGAGGCGGTCCCCGGGCCCGGCGGCGGCCTCCTCCTCCGCGGCGTACTGGAGCAGGAAGTCCTCGGCCTGCTCGGTGAGTTCGGCGTCCGCGGGTCGTACGGCGGTCGTCGGTTGCACGGCGCACCCCCTGGCCGGGTGACGGTCCGCGGGCCGGCTCCCGACGAGCGGCCCGCGGAGCCGTTCAGCTCGATGCGAAGTGGCTTACCCGGCAGGTGAATAGATCCACCGTCGTATGCGGAGTGAATGTGCCGGAGGCGGTTGCTCCCGGGCCGGGTGGGGAGGGGGTGGCGGCCGATCCCTCGACGGCCGCCACCCGGTCCGTGCCCGGCCTGCGGTCAGTCCGCCAGCGGCATCCGGTGGACGCCGCCGAATTCGGTGCCCGCGTACAGCGAGCGGCCGTCGGTGGCCAGCGACAGCACGTTGGTGTTCTGCAGGCCGGCGGAGACGTTGTGCCAGGTCCGGCCGCCGTCCGTCGAGCGCAGCACCCCGCGGCCGTCGTGCGGCGGCTCGCCCGGCACCCAGCGGTGGGTCGTCGCGGCGTACCAGGCGCCGTCCGCCCGGATGAGGTCGGCGGCCTGGACGCGCAGGCCGCCGGTCTCCGCCTTGTGCAGGGTGCGGCCGCGGTCGGTGCTGTAGCGCAGCCCGTTGCCGCCGATGATCATGCGGTCGCCGGCGAAGCCGATCGTCGTAACCTCGGTGTCCGACCGCTTGTGCAGGGTGGCGCCGAAGTCGTCCGAGTAGTACAGCCCGTTCAGGCCGCCGACCCAGATACGGCCGGGGTCGTCGGGGTCCGCCTCCAGGGCCTGGATGTAGTCGTTGTGGTGGCGGGACTTCCAGTGGTCGCCGCCGTCCGTGGTGGTGTAGATGCCGACGGCGTCGGGGCGGGTGTAGCCGACCGCCACCTGGTCCGGGTCGTCCGGGTCGACCAGCAGCGAGGTTGCCCGGCCGTCGAGCCGGCCCCGGTCCTGCCAGGTCCGGCCGGCGTCGTCGCTGCGCTGCAGCAGCAGGCCGCCGATGCCCTCCAGGGTCCGCCAGACGATCTTCGGGTCCTTCGGGTACGCCGCCAGCTCCGACACCGCGGCGCCGGTGGTGCCCTCGTACTCGGCCGCGCCCCACTCCGGGCTGCGGGCGGGCAGGTCGGTGCGGTACGTACCGGAGGCCGTGGCCGCGAGCAGCCCGCCGCCGGTGGCTGCGAGGGCCGGGACGCTCTCGCCCTGGACGCCGAGGCGGTCGAAGCCGTCGCCGGCCGGGCGGTAGCTGCCGGGTGAGGCGGTGACCGTGTACGAGCCGTTCCAGCGGTCGTAGTCGAAGACGACCGCGTTGCTGCTCGGCTTGGGGACCGTGGTCCAGGTCTTGCCGGCGTCCGTGCTGAGCTCGGCGCCGCCGCTGAGCTTGTCGTAGTGGATGCCGCCGTCGGCGACCTTCAGCAGGCCCCAGCCGTTGCCGGGGCGGTGCGCCCAGGTGCGGCCGCCGTCCGCGCTGATGTGCACGCCGCCGGACTTGCCCTGCACCTTCACGGCCACCAGGCCGTCGTCGGCGTCGAAGCCGCTGAGCCGGGAGGAGCTGTCGGCGGTGTAGATCCTCTCGGCGGGCTGCGGGGAGGCGCCGGACATGCCGCGTACGACCCAGGCGCTCTGGCCGGACCAGAAATAGAGATCGTCGCCACCGAAGGCGATGTCGGCGACGTCGCCCGGGAGTCCGACGTCCTCGGCCGCCCAGGTCTCGCCGGCGTCCCGGCTGACGTGCAGGGCGCCGTCGGCCTGCGCCACCAGCACCTTCGTGTCGCGGTCGGCGACGAGGTCCGAGTAGTCGGCGTCGGGGGTGTTCAGGCGCTGCCAGGTGCGGCCGTTGTCGTCGGTGCGCATGATGCCGCCGGAGCGCACGGTCCAGTTGGACGCGGCGACGGTGGACCACCAGCGCTTCGGGTTGTCCTTGTCGATGACGAAGGACGAGTCCTTCACGCCCACGCCCATGAACGGGGTGTGGCTCTGCTGCTTCCAGCTCTCGCCGCCGTCGGTGGTGAGCCAGCCGCCGGCCACGCCGTACTGGCTGATCACCGCCTGCTTGTCGGCGGACGGGGCCGGAGTGAGCTCGCCGGAGGAGCTGTTGGGGCCGATGGGCTGCCACTCGCCGCCGTCGCCGGGCGGGGCGGGCGCGGCGACCTCGAAGCCGCTCTCGCCGTACTGGCGCATGCCGGTGTCCGTGGTGGCCCGGGCGGTGATGCGGTACGTGCCCGCGCGCTCGCCCTTGAGGTCGGCGGCGAGGTAGTAGTGCGGGTCGCCGGTGGTCTTGGTCGGCGTCGTGTACGGGCGGGCGTGCGGCGGGTCGATGGTCAGGGTGGGCGGGGACTTGAGGGCGGTCGGGCTGTAGACGTAGACGTCCGTGGGGCCGTGGGTCGGGTCCGGGGTGGCGTCGATGTACAGCGGGGCGGAGTCGAGGAGGTACGGGACCGTGAGGCCGGGCGTCTTGTCGCCCGCCGGGTCGACGGTGACCGCGCCGGAGAAGTGGACGGTGCTGCCCTCCGGGCGCTCGGTCCGTATCCGCAGCCGGACCTGGGTGGTGCCGTGGGCGGGGACCGCGACCGTACGCGGGGAGACGGTCGCGCCCTTGCCGGATACCGAGGTGCGGCCGGTGACCGTCTTGTCGCCCGGGTTGTGGAGGGTGACCGTCTGCTCGCCGGAGACCGTGCGGCCGTCCATGTGCGGCAGCCGGAAGGAGACGGTGGCGGGGGCCGCGGTGAGCGCGGCGTCGGCGGCCGCCGGGACGTCGAGGCGGCCGGCGCCCTGGGCGAGGCGGTCGGTGTCCTTGAGCTGCTTCGCGGAGCCGATCAGGGCCGCGGAGAGGTCGGTCGCCTTGCGGTCGGGGTGCAGCTGGTGCAGCAGCGCGGCCGAGGCGGCGACGAGGGGGGAGGCCATGGAGGTGCCGGAGAGGCGCTGGATCCCGGTCCGGTAGATCGACTTGGGGACGGCGCTGCGTATCTCCACGCCGGGGGCGACGATGTCGGGCTTCATGCCGAGGCCGTAGTCCGGGCCACGGGAGGAGAAGGAGGCGATCTCGTCGGTGGAGTCTCGGCCGGAGAGGGTCAGCTGCTGGTCCGTACCGGCCATGGCGGCCAGGTCCTGGCCCTGGAAGCGGTCGACGCCGAGGACCGGGAGGCGGTCCATGCGGTAGTCGTCGCCGGAGCCCTGGGTGGCGGAGTCGGCGGGGATGCGGACGCTCTCGTGCTTCGTGTCGGGCTCCTCGGCGGTCACCGGGCCGCCGCCTCCGCCCGCGCCGCCGATCAGCGCGTGGGCGCCGCGCTTCTCGGCTTCCTGGTAGACGGTCTGGTCCTCGCCGGACAGGCCCTCGGGCGAGGTGGCCGGCGGGAAGGCGTACAGGACGAACTTGCCGCGCACATCGCCCGCTTGCTCCCACTCCTCCGGGCTGCCGGCGCCGATGCTGACGACCTTGCCGCTGACCGTTCCGGCGGGCGGGTTCGCGGAGGCCACGCCGCGGTACGTGTCCAGCTTCTCGCCCGCGTAGCGCAGCTCGGGGACGCGGATGCCGCTGGTCGAGGCGCCGACGGCGATGACGCCGCGGGCGGCGGCCGGGCTGCCGACGGTGTACGGGCCCGGGCCCTGGTTGCCGGCGGCGGCGACCACGACGACGCCCGCGTCGACGGCCGCGGCGGCGGCTTTGCCGAGCGGGTCGGTGCCGTCGCCCGGGCCGCCGACGCTGAGGTTGATGACGTCGGCGCGGTGCGGGTTGGCCGGGTCGGCGGCGGCCTCGATGCCGGCGATGACGGCGGAGGTGTCGCCGTAGCCGTCGGCGTCCATGGCTTTGTACGCGGTGAGTTGGGCGTCCGGGGCGGCGCCGGTGACGCCCTTGTCCGCGTCGCTCCCTTCGGCCGCCTTTCCGGCGATGATGCCGGCGACGTGGGTGCCGTGCCGGTTGTCGTCCATCGGGTCGCCGTCGTTGTTGACGAAGTCGTGGCCCGCGACCACCTTGTGGCCCTCGCCGAAACCGCCGCCGAGGTCGGGGTGGGTGTAGTCGATGCCGGAGTCGACGACGGCGACGGTGGTGCCCTTGCCGGTGGCCTTCGACCCGTCGGGGGCATCCCGCTTCCAGACCTCGGGGACGCCGGTGAGCTGCTGCGCGTCGGTGTCCTGGACCCGTATGCGGGTGTCGGGGCGGACGGACTTCACGCCGGGCAGGGCACGCAGCTTCGCCACGTCACCGGCCGAAGGGACCGTCATCGCGACGGCGTTGAGGAGGAGACCGAGCTTGCGTACAGCCTTGGGCTCGACTCCCTTGTCCGCGGCCGCGTCGAGGAGGTCGCTCTGATCGGCGGTGACCTTGCGCCGCTCGGCCTTCACGTCGGCGGCGCGGGCGTCCTGGGGCGCGCCCGGTGCGGACTTGAGGGCGGCGTCGCCGGTGAGTTCGACGATGACGCGCTGCTTGCCGCCCGCGTCGGCGGCCCCGGGTTGCGGGGCGGCGACGGCCGGGGCGCCGAGCAGGGCCGCCAGTACGGCTGTGGTGAGCCCGTACGTCAGAGGTCTGCGATGCGAAGGGTCCATGCCGAAGTTCCTAATTGGCATGGACAAGGCCAGGCAACGATTCCCGGTGGCCCATTGCTGCCGCTGGCACGGGTGGGCCAGGATCGGCCGCTGTGACCGGTGATCTGGCTGCGGTGGGCATAGACCCCTTTGACGAGGCGGTTTACCGCGCGGTGCTGGCCCGCAACAGCGCCGCTCCCGCGGAACTGGCCGACGAACTCGACTGCTCGGCGGACCGCGCCGCCCGCGCGCTGTCCCGGCTGCACGACGCGGGCCTGGTCGGGCGGCTGGCGGGGGCCCGGCGCCGGTACGCCGCGATCGAGCCGCAGGCGGCGGTGGAGGCGCTGGTACGGGCACGGGCGGGCGAGCTGGACCGGGTCCGGCAGGCGGCGGCGGAGCTGTCGCGGGTCTTCGACGCGGCGCACAGCGGCGGGCTGACGGAGGAGGTCGAGTTCGTCACGGGGCGCGAGGCGCTGGGGCGCTGGTTCGTACGGCTGCAGCAGGAGGCCCGGGGCGAGGTCCGCACCCTGGACCGGCCACCGTACGCACTGACGACGGCGAACCCGGTGGAGGCCAGCGCGCTGAGGCGGGGTGTGCGGTATCGCGCGGTCTATGCCCCGGAGGCGCTGGAGTGGCCGGGTGTGCTGGACGACATCCGCTCACTGGTGGCGCGGGGCGAGGAGGCGCGGGTGCTGCCGGGTTTGCGGGTGAAGCTGGCGATCGCGGACGACCAGCTGGCGTTGATGCCGCTGTCGCTGGAGCTGGACCTGACGGACGTACGGGCGGCGCTGATCCGGCCGTCGGCGCTGCTGGATGCGCTGATCGATTATTGGGAGCTGGCGTGGCGGCAGGGGGCGCCGCTGGGGGGTCTGA
>NZ_JAAKZV010000240.1 GCF_011044975.1 Streptomyces coryli
GCCCCAGCCCGACCCAGGACGGACACCCAGGAAGGCCCCATGCTCACGCAAGACACATCGCCTCCGGGCACCCGCACCCGCTCCGCACCCCCAGGCAGCTCCTCGGCCGGAGGCGGCAAAGGCAAGCAGGGCATCGGACGAGGGCTGACCCCGTACATACTCCTGCTGCCCGCCCTCCTGGCCACCGCCGCGCTGCTCGCCTGGCCCATGGTCAAGAACGGCATGCTGTCGTTCCAGAACCTGAACATGCGGCAGCTGATCCAGCACCTCACCGAGTGGAACGGCATCGCCAACTACCGCGATGTGCTGGGCAGTGAGGACTTCTGGCGGGTCACCGCCAGATCCATCGCCTTCACGACGGTCAATGTCGCCCTGATCATCGTCGCCGGCACCCTCGTCGGCCTGCTCCTCGCCCGCCTCGGGCGCAAGATGCGGCTGACCCTCTCGATCGCCCTCACCCTCGCCTGGGCGATGCCGCACATCGCCGCGACCACCGTGTACCAGTGGCTCTTCGCCAGTCGCTTCGGAGTCGTCAACTACATCTTCGGGCTCGGTGAATACAACTGGCTCGGCGGGCAGTTCAGCACGTTCTTCGTCATCACCGTGCTGCTCGTGTGGGGGTCCGTCCCCTTCGTGGCGTTCAACATGTACGCGGCCACGACCACCATCCCGCGCGAGCACTACGAGGCCGCCACGGTGGACGGCGCCGGAGCCTGGAAGCTCTGGTCGTACGTGACCTACCCGGCCCTCAAGCCATTTCTCCTGGTCAACACGTTTCTCCAGGTCATCTGGATCTTCAAGTGCTTCACCCAGGTCTACGCGATCAACCAGGGCGGGCCCGAGCGGCTCACCGAGACGCTGCCGGTCTACGCGTTCGTGGAGGGCGTCGGCAACCAGCACTTCGGCATGGGTGCCGCCATTTCCCTGCTCACCATCCTGGCGCTGCTCGTCCTGACCTCGTACTACCTGCGCCTGACCCTCAAGCACGAGGAGGAGACGTCGTGAGGACTTCCCTGGCCGCCCGCACCTGGCCGAACGCTGTCGCCGCCGTGCTCACCGTGTTCTTCGTGTTCCCCGTCTTCTGGATGTTCGCCACCGCCTTCAAGCCGACGGGGGACATCCTCAGCGAGACGCCGGTGTGGTTCCCGGTGGACGCGACGCTGGAGCACTTCCGTACCGCCGTGCAGGCCGAGAACTTCTGGACGATGGTGCGGAACTCGTTCACGGTCACCCTGCTTGCCGTGGGCGGGTCGCTGCTCATCGCGCTCTTCGCCGCGTTCGCGCTGGCGCGGCTGCGGTTCAAGGGGCGGCGCGGGTTCATTCTGGTCTTCATGGTCGCGCAGATGGCGCCATGGGAGGTCATGGTGATCTCGATCTACATGCTGGTGCGCGATGCCGACCTGCTGAACAGCCTGGTGCCGCTGACCCTCTTCTACCTGATGGGGATCCTGCCCTTCACCATCCTCACCCTCCGCGGCTTCGTCGCCGCGGTGCCGCGGGAGCTGGAGGAGTCGGCGATGGTCGACGGCTGCACCCGCGTGCAGGCCTTCCGGAAGGTGATCTTCCCGCTGCTGGCGCCCGGGCTGATGGCCACGTCGCTGTTCGGATTCATCACGGCCTGGAACGAGTACGCGCTGGTGCTCGTCCTCAGCAAGGAGGCGGAGGCGCAGACGCTCCCGCTGTGGCTGTCGCAGTTCCAGACGGCCTTCGGGGACGACTGGGGGGCGACCATGGCCGCGTCCTCGCTCTTCGCGCTTCCCGTGCTGATTGTGTTCCTCATCCTGCAGCGTAAGGTCGCTGCCGGACTCACCGCAGGCGCTGTGAAGGGATAACACCCCGCGATGTCGACACTCACCTCAAATGCCCTCGCCGTCCTGCAGCCGAGCTTCGCCGGCACCGAACCGCCGGCGTGGGTGCTGCGGCTGCTCGGCGAAGGACTCACCGGCGTGGGGCTCTTCGGCCGTAATGTCCAGAATCCCGAGCAGGTTGCCCGGCTTACGGAGACGCTGCGGGCGGAGCGGCCCGAGGTGCTCGTCGCGATGGACGAGGAGGGCGGCGACGTCACCCGGCTCGAGGTGCGGCAGGGGTCGTCCTTCCCCGGGAACCTCGCGCTCGGCGCCGTCGACGACCCCGAGCTGACGCTACGGGTCGCGCGCGAGCTCGGCCGCCGGCTGGCCGCCTGCGGCGTGAACATGAACTGGGCGCCCTCCGCCGACGTCAACTCCAACCCGGACAACCCGGTCATCGGGGTCCGCTCCTTCGGCGCCGAGCCGGAGCTGGTGGCGCGGCACACCGCCGCGTACATCCGCGGGCTGCACGAGGCAGGCGTCGTCGGCTGCACGAAGCACTTCCCGGGCCACGGCGACACCGCCACCGACTCGCACCACGCGATGCCGCGCATCGACCTGTCGCTGGAGGCGCTCCGGGAGCGGGAATTGGTCCCCTTCAAGGCGGCGATCGCGGCCGGTACGAAGGTGGTGATGAGCGCGCACATCCTGCTCCCCGCGCTGGACGAGGAGCTGCCGGCGACGCTGAGCCCGGCGGTGCTGAGCGGGCTGCTGCGGCGCCCGGTCGCGGACGGCGGCCTCGGCTTCGACGGGGTGGTCTCCACCGACGCCATGGAGATGCAGGCCATCGCGGGCACCCACGGCATGCAGCGCGGCGCGGTGCTGGCGATCGCGGCGGGCGCGGACGCGCTGTGCATCGGCCACAACGCCGACGACGACCTCGTCTGCGGCCTGCGCGACGCGCTCGTCGCGGCCGTGCGCGCGGGGGAGTTGAGCGAGGAGCGGCTGGCGGACGCGGCCGCGCGGGTGCGAGCGCTGGCGGAGTGGACCCGCACATCGGCGGCGGCAGGGCCGGTGGCACCGGACGAGGAGATCGGCCTGGCGGCGGCCCGACGCGCGGTGCGGGTGACCGGCGGCGAGGACTACGTCCCCCCGAGCGGCCCGGTCTACGTCGCGTCCTTCACCCCGGTCGCGAACATGGCCGCCGGCGAGGCCACCCCATGGGGCGTAGGCCCGGAGCTGCAGCGCCTGCTGCCGGGCACCAGAACAGGTTCGTACGGCCCCGAGTCCGGCCTCGCGGAGGCAACCACGGACGCGGGCGACCTGCCGCTGGTGGCAGTAGTCAAGGACGTTCACCGCCACGGCTGGATGGCCGCCGCCCTGAAGGCCCTCCTGGCGGACCGCCCGGACGCGGCGGTAGTGGAAATGGGCGTCCCGCAGGCGCCGCCGGCGGGGGCGCTGCACATCGCGACGCACGGCGCGGCACGGGTATGCGGCCGCGCAGCCGCGGAGGTCATCACGGGAGCGACGACGGGCTAAGAGCCGCCGGGCCCGGACCCCGTGCGAGTAGCGCCGGCGACCGCCGGAAACGTCCGGGCCCACCCGTCCCGCCATGCGGGACGCCTGCCCCCGAGAGAGCTACAGACCCTGCCAAGTCGGCTTGTTGGCATACGTATGCCGGAAGTAATCCGCCAGCTTCAGCTTCGACGCAGCCGCCTCATCCACCACCACCGTCGCATGCCGATGCAACTGCAGCGCCGACGCCGGAACAATCGCCGCGACCGGCCCCTCCACCGTCGCCGCCACCGCATCCGCCTTGCCCTCGCCCGTGGCGAGCAGCACCAGATGCCGCGCCTCCATGATCGTGCCGATCCCCTGCGTGATCACGTGGTGCGGCACCTGCTCGATGTCGCCGTCGAAGAAGCGCGCGTTGTCGACGAGCGTCTGCTCGGTCAGCGTCTTGATACGGGTCCGCGACGCCAGCGACGAGCACGGCTCGTTGAAGCCGATGTGCCCGTCCGTGCCGATGCCCAGCAGCTGCAGGTCGACCCCGCCCGCCTCCGCGAGCGCGCGGTCGTACGCCTCGCAGGCCGCCGGGATGTCGGACGCGGAGCCGTCCGGGCCCATGAACGACGCCTCCGTCAGGCCGAGCGGCTCGACGACCTGGCGGAGCACGGTCGCGCGATACGACTCCGGGTGCCCGGCCGGCAGGCCCACGTACTCGTCGAGCTGGCAGATCCGCGCCTTGGAGGCGTCGACCTCGCCGCGCTGGACCTTCCCCGTGAGGGCCTCGTAGATCGGCAGCGGAGTCGAGCCGGTCGCCACGCCGAGCAGCGCGTCCGGCTTGCGACGGAGCAGTGCCGCCATGGCCTCGGCGATCAGCTCGCCGCCCGCCTTGGCGTCCGGGACGATGACAACTTCCACGCTGGCCTGCCGTTCAAGTCGGGGACTCTGATGGGTCGATGTGGTATAGACCAATCTAGCAGAGGGCAGACAGCGTCGCCCGCCGAACCGGAAGGGAACGGCGGGCGAACTCTGCGTACCGGAGGCGTCAGGCACCCAGCGACGACCCACCCGTGGCATCGATGGTCTGCCCAGTGACCCACCGGCCCCCGGCACCCGCCAGGAAGCCGACGATGTCGGCGACATCCTCCGGCTGCCCGACGCGGCCGAAGGTGGACCAGCCGTTCGCCATCTCCCGCGCCTGCGGATCCGCGAGCCAGGCGTTCATGTCGGTCTCGATCACGCCCGGCGCCACCGCGTTCACGGTGATGCCGCGGGGCCCGAGCCCCTCCGCCAGCGACAGCGTCAGGGTGTCGACCGCGCCCTTCGTCGCCGCGTACGCCGCAAGGCCCGGCATCGCGATGCGGGTGAGCCCGGTCGAGAGGTTGACGATCCGGCCGCCGTCGCGCAGCCGCGGCAGGGCCTGCTGGGTGATGAAGAACAGCGCCTTGACGTTGATGTCGAAGATCCGGTCGTAGTCCTCCTCCGTGGTGTCGGCCACCTCCGCCTGTAGGCCCACCCCCGCGTTGTTGACCAGGATGTCCAGCCCGTCCGCGTGCTTGTCGAACTCTGCCCACAGTGCCGCGGCGTCGCCCGGCTCGCCGAGCCGCGCCCGTATCGCGAAGGCCGAGCCGCCCGCCGCCTCGATCGCCGCGACCGTCTCCTTCGCCGCGGTCTCGTCGCTGCCGTAGTGCACGCCGACCCGGGCCCCGTCGCGGCCGAGCCGCTCCGCGATGCCCCGCCCGATGCCACGGCTGCCGCCGGTGACCAGTGCCGTCTTGCCAGTGAGCGCGCCCATGGCCGCGCCCCCCTTTCTATAGTGGTCGTTACAGAAAGAACCGTAGCACGTTTTCTAGCGACCGCTATAGAATTAGGAACATGGCCACCAAACAGCGGGGCCGCCCCCGCGCCTTCGACCGCGACGCCGCGCTGGACAAGGCCCTGCGCGCCTTCTGGGAGCGGGGCTACGAGGCGGTGTCGATCGCCGAGCTGACCCGCGAGATCGGCATCGGCGCGCCCAGCCTGTACGCGGCCTTCGGCGACAAGAAGGCGCTCTTCGACGCGGCGCTCGAGGTCTACGGGCACTCGCGGAACGGCACCTTCATCAACCGGGCCCTCGACGAGGAGCCCACCGCCCGCGCCGCCATCGCCCGGATCCTGCGCGAGGCCGCCGAGGGCTACACCGCACCCGGGCAGCCGAAGGGCTGCATGGTGGTGAGCGCCGGCATCAATACGACGACGCCCGAGGTCGCCGCGGAGCTGCGCGAGATGCGTAACGGCAACATCGGGCTGCTCGCGGAGCGGATCCAGCAGGACATCGCCGCTGGACTGCTGCCGCCGACCACCGATGCCGCCGGCCTGGCGCGCTTCGTCGGAGCCGTGATCCAGGGCATGTCGACGCAGGCCAGGGACGGTGCGTCGACCCAGGAGCTGGAACAGGTGGCGGACGCCGCGCTGCGCGCCTGGCCGGCCGCCGAGGAAATCCCGCCCGGGGCATAGACAGGCGGAGTGGTCTAGTCCACAATTCAAGTTGTGCTTCCGCCCTCACCGCACAGGAGGGTGGATAGAGGTTCGAGGCGCTCTCTGCCCTGACTGCGCCCCGGCCTCCCCGCCGCGCTCAGCTAGCGGCACCGGGCCGCACACCCGGTGTCCCGAGCACGGTGCAGCTCCGGGCCGCAGCGCCGGGTGGGTTGAGGGTCCCGCCGCAGGCGCCGCGGCCCGAAGTGTTTCCAGGTCCGGAACGCCGTTAGGCTCGCCTCGTGCCCTCTATGAACGACCTCGTCCGCCACCACACCGCGCTGAGCGAGACCGACCTCGAGTGGCTGCACCTGCTCGTCTCCGAGTGGCAGCTGCTCGCCGACCTCTCCTTCGCCGACCTGGTGCTCTGGGTGCCCACCCTCGACGGCACGCGCTACGTATCCGTCGCCCAGATGCGGCCGAACACCGGCCCCACCTCGTATCAGGACGACATGGTCGGCCACATGGTCCCGCGCGGCCGCCGCCCCATGCTGGACTCCGCCCTCGACGAGGGGCGGATCGTGCGCGAGGGCGACCCGGAGTGGCGCGAGGAGGTGCCGGTGCGGATCGAGTCGATCCCCGTGCGCCGCGAGTCCCGCGTCCTCGGCGTCATCGCCCGCAATACGAACCTGCTCACCGTCCGCACCCCCAGCCGGCTGGAGCTGACCTACCTCCAGTCCGCCTCCGACCTGGCGCAGATGATCGCCGCAGGATCGTTCCCCTACCCGGGGCAGGGCGGCGAGAGCGAGACCTCGCCGCGCGTGGGCGACGGCCTGATCAGGCTCGACGCCGACGGCCTGGTGCAGTACGCCTCGCCGAACGCGCTCTCCGCCTACCACCGGCTCGGCCACGCCGCCGACCTCGTCGGCCTGCACCTCGGCTCCACCACCGCGGAGCTCGCCACCAACACCGGGCCCACCGACGAGGGCCTGGTCAAGCTGGCCAGCGGGTGGGCGCCGCGGGAGACCGAGGTGGAGGGGGCGACCGGCACCATCCAGCTGCGGGCGATCCCGCTGAAGCCGAAGGGCACCAGGATCGGGTCGCTGGTGCTGCTGCGCGACGTCACCGAGGTACGCCGCCGCGAGCGCGAGTTGATAACGAAGGACGCCACCATCCGGGAGATCCACCACCGGGTGAAGAACAACCTGCAGACCGTCGCCGCCCTGCTGCGGCTGCAGTCGCGCCGGCTGGCCTCCGAGGACCCGGACGGCAAGGCGCGCGCGGCGCTGGACGAGGCGGTGCGGCGGGTCGGGTCGATCGCGATCGTGCACGAGACGCTGTCGCAGAACCTGGACGAGACCGTCGAGTTCGACGAGATCGCCGACCGGGTGCTCGCCATGGTCGCGGAGATCTCGCCGGGCCGGGTCACCGGCCGGCGCGGCGGGCGCTTCGGGATCCTGGAGGCGGAGGTCGCCACCCCGCTGTCGATGGTGCTGACCGAGCTGCTGCAGAACGCCCTCGAGCACGGCTTCGCGTCCAACGAGACCGGTTCCGTGGAGGTTACGGCGCTGCGCTCGACCTCGGGCGGCCAGGCGCGACTGCATGTGACGGTGCAGGACGACGGCCGCGGGCTGCCGGAGGGCTTCGACGCGCAGCGCAGCGGCAACCTCGGGCTGCAGATCGTACGGACGCTGGTGGAAGGCGAGTTGGGCGGCGCGTTCACAATGGCACCAGCGCCGGAGCGTGGAACCCGGGTGACCCTGGACATCCCGGTCAAAGCCGACAAGCGCTGATCGACCCCGGAAAACACTCGAGCCCCGGAACCGCCATTGGTTCCGAGGCTCGTTTGTTCAATTGCTGCGTGCTGCGGCTCAGAGGATGAAGCGCCGGGGGGCAGGAGGGCCGGGCGTCAGCCCTACGCGGTGGCCTTCCGAGCACGGTTGCGGGCGGCACGACGCTTCATCGCGCGGCGCTCGTCCTCGCTCAGGCCACCCCAGACGCCGGAGTCCTGACCGGACTCGAGCGCCCACTGCAGGCACTGCTCCATGACGGGGCAGCGGCGGCAGACGGCCTTGGCTTCCTCGATCTGCAGCAGCGCAGGACCGGTGTTGCCGATGGGGAAGAACAGCTCGGGATCTTCCTCGCGGCAAACGGCGTTGTGACGCCAGTCCATGACTGCTCCATCTCTACGTAGTCGTCGTTGGTGTGTTGCGTACACGTTGCTTGTGAATGTGAACGCTTTCACGAATCTCCCCGGCGGTGAAGATCTCGACACAGATTCGCGCTGTGATCTGCAACATGTTCGGGGAGGTTCGGCGCTTCGAGGGGGCCCGTGTGAGGGGGCGCTTCCCGATCGCCATGAAGAAGGTTCGCAAACCTCAGCTTCGGATACAACCCCTTCCGGAAAGTTTCTTTGGATTCCTTGGTGCGACCTGGGTCACGACCGTACTTCCAGGGGGTGGAGGCTGGGGTAAACGTTCGAGAGGAAGGACTTTTGGCCCTTCCACTCACACAATCACACGCAGTGCCCGCCGTACGCCTGTGAAGGTGACGCTCGTGCGCAGTCCCAGGTGGTCACCGTCCATCTGGAAGGGCTGTGGGGCCTGCGATTGCAAGGTGAAGCCCGTCAGGTCGTGCAGTGACACAGCGTGCTTGCCGTGCGGGCCGCGTTCCGGCGAGGAAGTCAGCAGCTGGGTGCCGTATCGCATCACCGCGGGGGCCGAAAGACGGGCCAGGCCGAGCACGTCGAGGGCGGTGTCGAAGGAGGCGTGCGGGGCCGCGTAGACCGGGCGATTGCCCAGGTACGTCCACGGGGCCGTGTTACAGACTATGGACGCCACCAGGTCGGTGATGGGTTCCTCGCCGGGCTGCTCGAGGGTGATCGTGCCGTGCCGCTTGTGCTCCTCGCCGACGAACTGGCGCATCAGCTGGCGCATGTACAGCGCGGGGGTGGACTTCTTGCCGCGCTCGCGCTGCTGCTCGACCCGGCCGATGACGCCGGCGTCGAATCCCAGTCCGGCACAGAACGTGAACCAGCGGGAGGGCGCTCCTTCGTCCGCGCTGCCCGGCGTGCCGGAGGCAAGGCCGAGGCCGACCGTACGGGAGGAGCCCTGGCGCAGGGCGTCCAGGAGGGCGCCGGTGGCCTCGACGGGGTCGTTGGGCAGGCCGAGGGCGCGGGCGAAGACGTTGGTGGAGCCGCCGGGGACGACCGCTATGCCCGGGAGGTTGTCCGGATCGGGGCCGTTGTGGAGCAGGCCGTTGACGACCTCGTTGACGGTGCCGTCGCCGCCGAGCGCGATGATCATCTCCGCGTCGCCGCTCTGGGCCGCGGCGCGGCCCACGTCGCGCGCATGGCCGCGGTACTCGGTGGTGATGACCTCGAGCTTCAGATCGCTGGCGAGGGCATGGATGAGTACGTCACGGGTGCGGGCGCTGGTGGTGGTCGCGGCCGGGTTGACGACGAGGAGAGCGCGCATACCGGGAAGGGTACCTACCTGGCGGTACGTTGGCCCAGTCCGTGTAAATGCAGGGCTCCGGCTGCCTGCGGCGCGGTATCCCCGCTTCGCGGGGATGTCCTCAAGCGCCGGACGGGCTGGAGGGTGGCCGCCCGACGCCCAATGCTTCCGTCGTTGACGGGCTCAAGAGGCAGACCAGGGCTGTCAGGGCGATTGCACCAAGGGCGATGCCCAGCGGGAGGAGTAGTCCGCCGGCCGTGGTCATGGCCCAGACCACCGGGACCGCCATCAGCTGCGTGATCACCGCCGGCCCGCGGCTCCAGCTGCGGCGGAGCCACAGGCCGCGGGTCGCGGCGGCCGGCAGCGCGGCGAGCGCCAGCACCGTAAGGCCGCCGAAGAGCGCCTGGCGCTTGCTCTCGGGGTCGCCGGCGACCAGCATCACCAGCTCGTAGAGGCCGAGTCCGGCGACCACGGCCGCCTCCACGCCGGCCAGCGCCGCGGCGAGGACGAGGCGGGGCGTACGGGGGTGCGCCGGTGTCTCCATGTGCACCAGCCTACCGACCGCGCGCCCCTACTCCTCGACCAGGAGGCGCTCGCGGAGCTGGGCCAGGGTGCGGGCCAGCAGCCGGGAGACGTGCATCTGGGAGATGCCGACCTCCTGGGCGATCTGGGACTGGGTCATGTTGCCGAAGAAGCGCAGCAGCAGGATCTTCTTCTCCCGCGGCGGCAGCTCTTCCAGCAGCGGCTTCAGCGACTCGCGGTACTCCACGCCCTCCAGGGCGTCGTCCTCGGCGCCCAGGGTGTCCGCCACCGCCGGGGACTCGTCGTCCGTGTCCGGGACGTCCAGGGACAGGGTGGAGTAGGCATTCGCCGACTCCAGGCCCTCCAGGACCTCTTCCTCGGAGATCTCCAGCTTCTCGGCCAGCTCGTGCACCGTGGGTGCGCGGCCATGCCGCTGGGAGAGCTCCGCGGTGGCGGAGGTCAGCGAGAGCCGCAGCTCCTGCAGCCGGCGCGGGACCCGCACCGCCCAGCCCTTGTCGCGGAAGTGCCGCTTGATCTCGCCGACGACCGTGGGAGTGGCATACGTGGAGAACTCCACGCCGCGGTCCGGGTCGAACCGGTCGACCGATTTGATCAGGCCGATCGTGGCGACCTGGGTGAGGTCGTCGAGGGGCTCGCCGCGATTACGGAAGCGGCGGGCGAGGTGCTCGACCAGGGGCAGGTGCATCTGCACCAGCCGGTTGCGCAGCTCCGCGTACTCAGGGGTCCCCGGGGGGAGCTTGCGCAGCTCGTAGAACATGTCCCGGGCGCCGCTGCGGTCGCGCGGGTCGTGCCGCTCCGGCCGCTGTGAGGCGTGCTGTCCGTCCATGCTGTGGTCCGCCCGCTCTTGCTCCACCGCCCGGTGTCCCGGGACGACCGCTTCGTTCACTGCCGGCCCCTCCTCGCGTCCGGTCACGTCTGTCCGGGGCCGGCACCACGCTCCTTGTGCAAGCTGATGGTGACCGTACGGTCGTCGGAAACCGTCGACTCGACCTGACCTGCCAGGGCGGACAGCACCGTCCAGGCGAAGGTGTCGCGCTCGGGGGCGCGGCCGTCGGTGGTCGGGGCGGAGACCGTGACCAGCAGTGCGTCGTCGTCGAGCTGGAAGACGCAGCGCAGCATGGCGTTGGGAACGGCCTGCTGGAGGAGGATCGCGCAGGCCTCGTCGACGGCGATGCGCAGATCCTCGATCTCGTCCAGGGTGAAGTCCAGCCGGGCCGCGAGGCCGGCTGTGGCCGTGCGCAGCACCGACAGATAGGCGCCCGCGGCCGGCAGCCGGACCTCTACGAAGTCCTTCGGGCTGGGCTCGCCTTCGTACTGGGACACCCTCACCTCCAAGGTGAAACAAATCCGTTGAGCGCTGCAGTGCGCCGGTCTGACCCCCTACTGGGGGTAACGGACCGGCGCGGTGCAAAGTTCGCCCTGCGACGCTACCGCGAGTAGCGGGCCTGTGTCCCCAGGTCGCGATGAACCGGGGGTGGCCAGGACCGCACACCCACGCGCGTCACTTATAGTAAGCCTCCGGGCACGGACAGTGGCTAGGGGTCTGCGGTGCCCAATTCCCGTTCGATCATTGCATGTTGACGCTGCGTGACTCCGCCAGGGTGTGGAGCGGGGCGCCGGAGAGGCGGAATCCGGTCCAGATGTCCTTCTCCTCGGCGCCGAGCGACTTGTAGAAGTCGATCGCCGCGGTGTTCTCCGTATGCGCCGACCACTCGAAGCGGTCATAGCCGCGCTCGACGCAGATGCCGGCGAGGGCGGCCAGGAGGGCCTTGCCGTGGCCGCCGCCGCGGTGCTGCGGGCGGACGTAGAGATCCTCCAGGTAGACGCCGTGGGTGCCGGTCCAGGTGGAGAAGTTACGGAACCACAGGGCGAAGCCGGCGGGCTCGGGGCCGTGCTCGCCGGGGGCCTCGGCGATGAGGGCGAAGACGCCGGGGTCGGCGCCGAAGAGCGCGTCGTGCAGCTGCTCGTCGGTGGCCTCCGTCTCGTCCTCGTCGTGGAACGCGGCGAGCTCGCGGATCATCGCGTGCAGCGCCGGGACGTCGCCGGGGAGGGCCTTTCTGATCATGGCGTCAGGTTACGTCCGGCGCTCACGGAATCACTTCGTCGACATAGCACCAGCGCCAGGATTCGCCCGGCTCGAAGCTGCGCATCACCGGGTGGCCGGTGTCCTTGAAGTGCGCGGTGGCGTGCTGATGCGGCGAGGAGTCGCAGCAGCCGACGTATCCGCAGGTCAGGCAGAGGCGGAGCTGGACCGGGTGGCTGTGCTGGGCCAGGCATTCGAGGCAGGTGGTGGAGAGCGGGGCGGC
>NZ_JAAKZV010000241.1 GCF_011044975.1 Streptomyces coryli
CCCCAATTGCCCGCCCCGCCGCGCAGCCGTCGCCTTCAGCAGCGGCAGCATCGCCAGATACCGGTCCGTCTTCCCCAGCGACTCGAAGAACGCCCGCGCCTCCGCCCGCCCCGCCAGCGCCGCCTCCAGGTCCGCGGGGACCACCGCCTCCCGCTGCGACCCATACGCGGCGTCCCACCGGCCGTCCGCCTTCGCCGCCGCCACCTCGGCCGCTCCGGCCGCCCGCATGCGGCCCGCGGCCTCCAGCGCCGCGACCTTGCGCACGTTCACCTGCGACCACGTCGACCGCCGCCGGCGCGGCGTGATCCGCTGCAGGTAGTACGTCTCGTCCAGCCCCCGCCGCTGCCCGTCGATCCACCCGAAGCACAGCGCCACATCGATGATCTCCGCCGCCGTCACCGACGGAACCCCCGACCCCTTCTTCGCGACCCGGATCCACACCCCCGCACTCTCCGCGTGGTGAACCTCCAGCCAGGCCTCCAGCCGGGCCACGTCCGCGAACGAAACGGCATCCGCCGCCGCATCAAGTGAGTTCATGCCCTCACCGTAAGACGGCAATAGGACAGAACCCGTCCTAGATCAGCTAGATCAACCCATCCCCCACCGACAGCGCCTCATCCAGCACCGCCAGCCCCTCCTTCACCTCAGCGTCAGCGACATTGCACGGCGGCGCCAGATGCAGCCGATTCCCCGCCGCGATCGGCCACAGCCCCCGCGACGTACACGCCGCCGCGATCTTCCCCATCGGCGCGGCAGCAGCACCCGCCGCCGCATACGGCACCAGCGGCTCCCGCGTCTCCCGGTCCCGTACCAACTCCAGCGCCCAGAAGGCGCCCATCCCCCGCACCTCACCCACCACCGGATGCCGCTCCGCGAGCGCGGCCAGCTCAGGACCCAGCACGTCCGCCCCCACCCGAGCCGCGTTCTCCACGACGCCCTCGTCCGCCATCGCGGACATCGTCGCCACCGCCGCCGCACACGCCAGCGGATGCCCCGAATACGTCAGCCCACCCGGATACGGCCGCTCCGCGAACACCGACCCGATCCGCTCGCCGATCGCGACCCCGCCCAGCGGCACATAGCCCGAGTTCACGCCCTTCGCGAAGGTCAGCAGATCCGGCGCCACGCCCCAGTGGTCCGACGCGAACCACGCCCCCGTACGCCCGAACCCCACCATCACCTCATCGAAGATGAGCACGATCCCGTGCCGGTCGCACAGCTCCCGCACCCCGGCCAGATAGCCGTCCGGCGGCACATGCACCCCCGCAGAGCCGATCACCGGCTCGATGATCAGAGCCGCAAGAGTCCCCGGCCCCTCATACGCGATCACCTCCGCCAGATGCGCCAGCGCCCGCTCGCACTCCTGCGCCTCGTCCACCGCGTGGAAGGGCGACCGGTACAGATACGGCGCGAAGAAGTGCACCGCCCCCGACATCCCGGTATCCGCACCCCACCGCCGCGGCTCACCGGTCAGGTGGATCGACCCCGACGTGGCCCCGTGATACGAGCGATACCCAGCCAGCACCTTCGGCCGCCCGGTCGCGATCTTCGCCATCCGCACCGCGTGCTCGACGGCCTCCGTCCCCCCGTTCGTGAAGAAGATCTTGTCCAGATCCCCGGGCGTACGCGCCGCGATCAGCCGCGCCGCCTCCGCCCGCACATCGACCGCGAACGACGGCGCGATGGTGCACAGCCGCCCCGCCTGCTCCTGCACAGCGGCGACCACCCGCGGGTGCTGATGCCCGATGTTGGTGAAGACCAGCTGGGACGAGAAGTCCAGATACCGCTGCCCGTCGTAATCCCAGAAATACGAACCTTCAGCCCCCGCCACCGGCAGCGGGCTGATCGCGTCCTGCGCGGACCAGGAGTGGAAGACGTGCGCCCGGTCGGCAGCGCGGACCTCCGCGCCCGTGGTCAGGTGGGCGAGGGACATCATGTTCTCCCGGCAGGGTCGCAAGGCGGTACGGATCAGCGATCGTAACCGTCACTCCGGCCGGCACAGCACGGGATTCCGCAGTTCGGAACAGGGGCGGTGGCCGTGCGCCCGGACGACATCCCAGCCCACCTCGCTCGTCAGGTAGCGCAGGAAGCCCGCCGCGAGCGAGCCCGCCGGCGGCTCGGCGTATGTGTAGGCGTACTCCGTCTCCCAGAAGGGATACGCGCGGTGGTCCGCGCCCGCCAGCGTCGCCGCCTGGCCGCCGATCCGCGTCTGCAGCACATCGCGGCGGCCGGCCGCGGCGCCGAGCTCGCTGTAGCCGAGGGCGCCGGGGGTGCGGGCGACCGCGTCGAGCACCTCGCGGGTGGAGCCGCGCTCGCAGCGCAGCACGCCGTCGGGGGCGCCTTCGCCGCGCTCCTCGCAGTCGTCGCTGGTCTCGGGCGGCTCGCGGGTGCCGTCGAGGAGCTTGCGCTCGAGGGTCTTGCGGGTGCCGGAGTCGGAGTGGCGGCCGACGAGGCGGACCGGGAGGTCGGCGCCGTCGAGCTCCTTCCAGTTGCGTACGTCGCCCGCGTACACCCGCCGCACGTCGTCCGGGCTGAGGTCGGCGACGCCCGCGTCCTTGCTGATGACGAGGGTGAAGAGGGAGAGGCCGACGGGGCGCGGCAGCAGCTGCGGGAAGCCGTTGCCCTTCGCGCCGTCGGTGAAGGCGAGCCGGGTGCCGCTCGCGGCATCGGCGTCGTCCTTGCCCGCCTGGTCCAGGTCGCGCAGGCCCTGGAGGCTGCCGCGCGCGCTGACCGCGATGTCCGCGTCGGGACAGGTGTCCTCGTACGTCTTCGCCGCCTCCTTCAGCACCGGCGCGAAGGCGGTCGAGCCGCCGAGCGTCAGCTTCCCCTTCGCGCAGTCGAGAGGGGCGGCGGTGGCGTCTTCCTGGGTGAGGGAGAGGGCAAGCTGGCCGAGGATGATCATGACCAGGAAACCGACCATCGCCATCGTGAGGCCCGGGGTGCGGACGCGGCTGCGGGTGGGCTGGATCCGGCCGTTGCCGACGCCGCCCTTGATGCCGCCGATCACCACCGGGTCGTCATACGGCTCGCCGGGGCCCGGGCGGCCGTCGCCCGGGGCGCGGTCGAGGGCGGCCAGCACCTTGTAGTGCGCGGACCGGTTCATCGGCACCTTGGGCAGCTCGATAACGCCTTCGGCGCGGCGTACGTTCAGGCCGGAGCGGGCGCCGGTCTCGGGATCGTCCTCGAAGGCGGGGCGGAGGAATTCGTCGCTGAGTTCCGTCACCACGATCCCGGCGACCCGGCGGCCGGGGAACCGCACCCGGATGCCGACCTTCTGGTCGTCGAGGACGGCGTAGTCGCTGGTGTCGATGTGGACGGCGCCGTTGTTCTCGATGCGGAGGAGGACGAAGGACGGCTCGGAGAGCGGGGCCTGGCCGTCCTCCTGCAGCTGCTGCAGCGCGCCCGCGTACCGGGAGTGGATCTCGTCGGTGGCCGTGGTGTCCATCTGGACGCGATAGCCGAGCCGCTTGCGGCCGACGACGACGAACTCCCACAGGGCCGCCACGACCGGCACAACGACGCCGACCACGGCGAGGATGATCTCCCACGGTATGTTCGACACGGGGCCCAAGTTACGTACCTAAGCGGCTACTTGGACGGGCCGCCCGCAAGGCTTCGGCAGCTGTTCACCGAGCGTTGGCGGCCCATAGGACGGGGCCCATCAGGACGGCCAGTCGACGATGCCCGCGAAGCCCAGATAGAGGAGCACCACCGACAGCGGGGCGAGCAGCGCGAACAACACCCGCTTCTCCTGATTGCGCGGCTCCCAGGGAAGTGCGTACGACGTGATGAGCAGCCCCAGCGGCACCAGCAAGCCGATCATGAACACCGGATAGGCGATGTCATACGACGACTCGAAGGCCTCGGCCTCCGCGCTGCCGCAGGAGTCGCAGGCCATCACGGAGAAGGTCGCGGCGAACCAGGCGATCACCATGGCGGGCAGCGTGAGCAGGGTGGAGATCACGGGGGCGACCCAGTCGTACCGGCCGGCGGCGCGCGGTGCGGTCTCGGTTGTCGTCATGCCCCTCACTCAAGCCGAGACGTGCGGCGTCCGGATGAGTACCGCTACTCATCCGGGCGTAGGTGACGTCCGCATCGCGTGCCGATGAGTTTTCGGCCGCCGGATTGTCTGCCTTCTTAAGAGACGCACCACTCGCTCCCGAGGAGGCAGCATCATGCCGAAGATCACCCCCTGTCTGTGGTTCGACGGCCAGGCGAAAGAGGCGGCCGAGTTCTACACGTCGGTCTTCCCGAACTCGAAGATCACCGACATTCAGTACGCGAACAAGGCCATCAGCGAGGTCGGCGGCACCCCCGGCGACGTCCTGGTCGTCCTCTTCGATCTCGACGGGCAGTCGTACATGGGCCTCAACGGCGGCCCGCAGTTCACCTTCACCGAGGCGATCTCGCTCAGCATCGACGTCGGCGGCCAGGACGAGGTCGACGACATGACGGCGAAGCTCACCGCGGGCGGCGGCGAGGAAGGGCCGTGCGGCTGGGTGAAGGACAAGTTCGGGCTGTCGTGGCAGGTCGTGCCGCAGCGGCTGAACGACCTGACCAATGACCCGGACCCGGAGCGCGCCGAGCGGGCCACCGCCGCGATGCTCAAGATGAAGAAGATCGACATCCAGGCGATCGAGGACGCCGCCGACGGCAAGGCGTAGGGCGCCCTCAGCGACGGTGAAAGCGGCGGTGAAACCGCGCCGAGACCGAGATGAAAGCGGGCGGGCGCAGGCTTTGGGTCATCAGGAAGACGCCAGCGCCTAAGGAGCCAACGCCATGACCGTCACCGTCACCTTCACCGACCAGGACAAGCTCACCCTCCGGACCGCGGCCTACGGCGCCGTGGGCCTGATGTCCGCCCCGGGTGTGGCCGAGAAGCCGCACAAGGCCGCCACCCAGGGCAGCATCGCGCTGACCTCCGCGACCGGCGCCATCGGGCACGTGCTCGGCGCGCCGACCGGCGGAATGGACCTGGGCGGCAAGAACATCGCCGAGCTCGCCGACCGGGTGCTGCCCGCCCTGACCGAGTCGATGGCCCTGCTCAAGAAGCAGGACCCGGCCGAGGCCGGCAACTTCCTCACCACCGTCCTCGTCGCGGTCGAGGCCGCCGTCCGTACGAACAAGCGCGGTCCCGGCCCCGCCACCACGGAGATGGTCCGCAAGATCACCGAGGCGCTCAACGCCGCGTGACACCGCACGACACCGCACGACGCGACAGGGCCCGGGGCAGCACCCCGGGCCCTGTCGCGTACGGCTCGCACTACATGTTGATCATGTGGCCCGCGAGACCGTGGATGGCCTCCTTGACCGCCTCGCCCAGCGTCGGGTGCGCGTGCACGTTACGGCCGACCTCGTGGACCGTCAGGTCCCACTGCTGCGCCAGGGTCAGCTCCGGCAGCAGCTCGGTCACCTCGGGGCCGATCAGGTGCGCGCCGAGCAGCTCGCCGTACTTGGCGTCGCTGATCACCTTCACGAAGCCGACGGCGTCGCCGAGGCCGTGCGCCTTGCCGTTCGCGGAGAACGGGAACTTCATGACCTGGACGTCGAAGCCCTTCTCCTTCGCCTGCGCCTCGGTGTAGCCGAAGGAGGCGATCTGCGGCTGGCAGTAGGTCGCCCGCGGGATCATCGGGAAGTCCAGCTCCATGGTCTCCGCGTCCGCGATGGTCTCGGCGGCGATCACGGCCATGGCCTCGGCGGCGTGCGCGAGCATCAGCTTCGCGGTGACGTCGCCGATGGCGTAGATGTGCGGGACGTTGGTACGGCCCCGGCCGTCGACGTCGATGGCGCCGCGGTCGGTGAGCTTCACGCCGGTGTTCTCCAGGCCGTAGCCCTCCACCCGCGGCTGGAAGCCGATGGCCTGCAGCACCTTGTCGGCCTCCAGCACCTGCTGGGAGCCGTCCTTGCCGGTGACGGTGACCTTGACCTTCGGGCCGCTGTCGTCGATCGCGTCGACGCGGGTCGAGGTCAGGACGTTCACGCCGAGCTTCTTGTAGTGCTTGAGCAGCTCCTTGGACACGTCCGCGTCCTCGGTCGGCACCATGCGGTCGAGGAACTCGACGATGGTGACGTCCACGCCGTAGTTCTTCAGGACGTACGCGAACTCGACGCCGATCGCCCCTGCCCCGGCGATGATGATCGAGCCGGGCAGCTCGGAGGAGAGGATCTGCTCCTCGTAGGTCACCACGCGCTCGGACAGCGAGGTGCCCGGCAGCAGCTTGGTGGTGGCGCCGGCGGCGATGATCACGTTGTCGAAGGTGACCGTCTCCGTGCCGCCCGCGGTGAGCGCGACCTGCAGGGTGCGGTCGTCGGTGAAGGTGCCGCGGCCCTCGAATTCCTTGATCTTGTTCTTCTTGGTCAGGTAGTGGATACCCGCGACCCGGCCGTCGGCGACCTTGCGGCTGCGCTCGAAGGCCTGGCCGTAGTCGAAGCTGACCTG
Source organism: Streptomyces coryli (assembly GCF_011044975.1). GTDB lineage: Bacteria > Actinomycetota > Actinomycetes > Streptomycetales > Streptomycetaceae > Streptomyces > Streptomyces coryli. The sequence continues at coordinate 6,440 of NZ_JAAKZV010000241.1, forward strand.
GCCGTCCACCTTGATGCCGAAGGTCTTCTGCTCGTGCTGGAAGAGATGCGCGAGCTCGGCATTGCGCAGCAGCGCCTTCGACGGGATGCACCCGACGTTCAGACACACACCGCCCCAGTACTTCTCCTCCACAATGGCGGTCCGAAAGCCCAGTTGGGAGGCCCGTACGGCCGCGGTGTACCCGCCGGGACCGGCGCCCAGCACAACAACGTCGAAGTGTTCGCTCATGCCACCAAGGTAATCATCCGGAAGCGGGTCCGCCGCCGGGGGCGGCTCAGGCGGTCGTGAGGCCTTCGTCACCGCATTCGTCGCCGTTGGCGTCACCGCTTGCGTCACCGCATTCGTCACCGCCGAGGTCACCGCCGAGGTCACCGCTCCCGCAGGCATACGCGACCCCGTCGCCGGGCCCCAGCGCGAGCCCCTCGGCGTACGCCTCCCGGAAGCCGGCCTCCCCCACCGCCTCCCGCGCCTGCGTCTCGCAGGCGGTGCGGGCGGCGAGGAGCTCCGGCATGCCCAGCCGGACCACGCCGAGGGTCAGCCAGATCCGGTCCGCGGCGCCCAGCAGCCGCGCCGCCCGCCGCCCGTCCCGGCCCGGGCCCGGGTGGGCGGCGGCCGCGGCGAGCAGGTCGACGGTCATGGCGCTGCCGAGGCTGTCGTTCAGTCTGCGGCGGCCCTCCAGGGCGGTACGGGCATGGGCCAGCGCCGCGGCCGTGTCGCCCAGGGTCAGCGAGGCGGCGGCGATCATGTAGTCCGCCCAGGCGCGGCACCACACCTCGCCGCGGGCCGCGGTCGCCGCGCGCAGCTCCCGGGCCACGCGGACCGCCGCCTCCTGCTCGCCGAGGTGGATGTGGACGAAGGCGCGGGCGGCCTTGGCCATGAACCACACGGCCGGGTAGTCGCCGCTCTGCCGCAGCGCGGACTCGGGCATGGAGTCGAGTTCCGCGGCCGCGGCGGACTGATCACCGCTGAGGGTGCCGGCGACGCCCTTGAGGTGGGCGACGCCGGCGCAGGCGCCGGGGGAGTCGTCGGACGCGGCCGCGAAGCCGGCGATCAGGAAGGAAGCACCGGGCTGGTCGCCCTGGGCGAGCGCGACGAGGGCGCAGGCCCACAGCGCCTTGGCCCGTACGGGATCGGGCCCGTCCGCCTCCGAAGCGGTACGGGCCAGCGCCTCCTCCAGGTAGTGCCGCCCCTCGCGGGCGTGGCCGCAGGCGTACCAGTGGAACCACAGCGCTCCGGCGAGCTGCAGCGCGGCCCGGGTGTCGGGCCCGTCGAGGCAGAAGTCGAGGGCGCCGCGGATGTTCGCGCTCTCGGCGAGGATCAGCCGGTGCCAGGCGACCTGGGCCGGGCCCATCCACTCGACGTCGGCCTGCTGCGCGAGGCGCAGATAGTGGTCGCGGTGGCGGCGCCTGACGTCCTGCTCCTCGCCGAGCTCGCACAGCCAGTACGCGCCGTACTCGCGGACGGTGTCCAGCATCCGGTAGCGGTCGCCGGGCTCCTCGCGGCGGATGACGGACTTCGCGGCGAGCGCGTCGAGGGTGGCCGCGACCCGCTCGGCGGCGAGCGGGCCGCCCGCGCAGACCCGTACCGCCGCCCGGGTGTCGAAGCCGCCGGCGAAGACCGAGAGCCGGGCCCAGAGCAGCCGCTCGGGCGGGGCGCACAGCTCGTGGCTCCAGCCGATGGCGGTACGGAGCGCCTGGTGCCGGGGGACGTGGCTGTAGGCGGAGCTGCCCCGGTCGTCCAGCGCGAGCGGCTCGAACCGGGCGCCGAGCCGCTCGGCGAGCTCCCCGGTGGTCAGATCGCCGGCGCGCAGCCGGGCGGCGGCCAGCTCGATCGCGAGCGGGATGCCCTCGAGGCGGCGGACGATCTCCGCGACGGCGCCTGCACCGCGGGGCGGGGGGACGGCGGGCGACGGCTCCCCGTGGCCACGGTGCGCGCGGGCCTGGAAGAGGTGTGCCGCCTCGCTCTCCAGGCCGTCGGCGGGCAGCGGCGCGACCTCGATGCGGCGCTCGGCGGGGATGCCGAGCGGCTGCCGGCTGGTGGCGAGCAGATGCAGTCCTGGCGCGGTCCGCAGCAGTTCGGGGACCAGCTCCGCGCAGGCCGGGACCAGGTGTTCGCAGGAGTCGAGCACCAGCAGCAGCCGCTTGTCGGCCAGCGCCTCGGCGAGCACCTCGGTGGCGGGCCGTACGGAACGGTCGACCAGGCCGAGCACCCGCACCAGCTCCAGGCCGAGCAGCGCGGGGTCGCGCAGCGCCGACAGCTCGGCGAACCAGACCCCGTCGGGGAAGGCGGCCGCCGACTCCCGCCCGGCGGTGGTCGCGGCCCGCAGCGCCAGCCGGGTCTTCCCCACGCCACCGGCCCCGGCGAGCGTCACCATCCGCACCCGGGGCAACAGGGCGGCGAGATCCGCGACTTCGCCGCTCCGTCCGATGAAACTGGACGTCTCGGCAGGCAGATTTCCCGCACGCCAGATTCCGGTCCCCGTCACGAAGCTCAGTCTGCACCGCCGTCGGCTCCGGGGACAGTTTTGCGCGGAACGGCTTGCGCGAGGGCGCATGAGCGTGCACATGCGCCCTCGCGGGTCGGCTCCGGGGCGCATGACGAATGCCAGACTTATGCCCGTGACCGCATCAGACGAGCCCGCCACGCCCCAGCCGACGCCCGACACCGGGGCCGGTGGCGCCGCCGGAGGCGCTCCCGGGGATGCCGCCACCGGCCGCGGCGGCGCGGACCGGATGCCGCGCTGGCTGCCGCGCGCACTCGTCCTCGCCTTCGCGCTCTACGGCGCCTTTCTGCTGACCAACTGGGCCTTCCACCGGCTGCTCGGCCTGCTGCTCAACATCCTGGTCGCGTTCTTCCTTGCCCTCGCCGTCGAGCCGGCCGTGGACCGGATGGCGGCCCGCGGGATGCGCCGCGGCGCGGCGACCGGGCTGGTCTTCCTCGGCGTCTTCGTGGTCGTCGGCGGCTTCCTGGCGCTGCTCGGCTCGCTGCTCGCGGACCAGGTCCGGATGATGGTGGAGAACTTCCCCGACTACATCGACTCGGCGGTCATCTGGATCAACAAGACCTTCGACGCCCAGCTCAACGCCGATGAGCTGCAGGACGACTTCCTCAACTCCAAATGGGTCCAGAACTACCTCGCGGACACCGCCGACAACGCCTGGGCCATCTCCACGACCGTCCTCGGCGGCCTCTTCCGCTTCCTGACGATCCTGCTCTTCTCCTTCTACTTCGCCGCCCAGGGCCCGCAGCTGCGCCGCACCATCTGCTCGCTGATGCCCCCGGCCCGGCAGGCCGCGGTGCTGCGCGCCTGGGAGATCGCGGTCGCCAAGACGGGCGGCTACATCTACTCCCGCGGCCTGATGGCGCTGATCTCCGGACTGGCGCACTACATCCTGTTCCTCATCCTCGGCCTCCCGTACGCGCCCGCGCTGGCGGTATGGGTGGGCGTGATCTCGCAGTTCATCCCGACGGTGGGCACCTACCTCGCGGGCGCGCTGCCGATGCTGCTCGCCTTCACCATCAGCCCGTGGACGGTGGTGTGGGTGCTGGCCTTCGTCCTGATCTACCAGCAGTTCGAGAACTATGTGCTGCAACCGAAGATCACCGCGAAGACGGTCGACATCCACCCCGCGGTCGCCTTCGGCTCGGTCATCGCGGGCGCGGCGCTGATGGGCGCGGTCGGCGCGCTGATCGCGATCCCGGCGACGGCGACGCTGCAGGCGTTCCTCGGCGCGTACATCACCCGCTACGAGGTCAGCCCCGAGGCGCACGCGCCGCGCCGCCGGATGCCGGGGCGGTCGACGGCGCGGCGGATGCGGAACAGGTGGCGGCACGACCGGGACGGCGACGACCGGGGTTAACCCCGCGAGCGCGCGTCACGCAGCGCCTTCCCCCACCACAGCAGCTCGTCGAGCATCCGCGAGGCGTCGGCCGCGTTGTACTCGGGCGGGTTCCACGAGCCGTCCTCCTCCAGGTGCACGTAATAGCGCGGGAAGGACACGTACTCGCGGACGCTGTGCGCCCGGACCTCGCCGAAGACCTGCCGCAGCTGCTCGATGGCGAGCACGCCGCCGGTGCCGCCGCTGTAGCCGACGAAGCCGACCGCCTTGGCCTGCCATTCGGTGCAGTACCAGTCGATCGCGGACTTGAGCGAGGCCGGGAAGCTGCGGTTGTACTCGGGCGTGAGGATCACGTATGCGTCCGCCCGCGCCATCCGCCGGGTGAGCTCGTCCATGTACGCGGGCCGCGGCAGGTCCGGGTCGATGGCCGGCGGGGTCGGGGGCAGTTCGAGCGGGATCCGCTGCTCCGCGAGGTCGATCCAGTCCACGTCGAAGTCCCCGCGGTCCGCGAGCTGTTTGCCGAACCATTCGGCGACGACCGGCGCGAAGCGGCCCTCCCGGACGCTGCCGATGATCACTGCGAGCTTGAGCGCTGAATTCGTCATGCCTACGAGCCTGGCGGCATCCGCGCAGGTCAGGAAGGCCGGGCGGAGGGTAGTAGGGAGAGGGCCAGGCTACGGAGCCGGGCCCGCTGTTACGTTCGGTGGCATGAGCGACAACGAGCTCGGGCTCTTCCTCCGGGTCAGCCGCGAGGCCGTCACCCCCGCCGAGGCCGGCCTGCCCACCGGGCCGCGCCGCCGCACCCCGGGCCTGCGCCGCTCGGAGCTGGCGACGCTCGCCGGGGTCAGCGCGGAGTACATCACCCGCCTCGAACAGGGCCGCGACCGCCGCCCGTCGGCCCCGGTGCTCGGCGCGCTGGCGGACGCGCTGCGGCTGAACACCACGCAGCGGGTGCACCTGCACCGCCTCGCCAAGACGGCGGAGCCGGGCTTCTCCTGCATGGGCGCCGTCCCGCCCGCCCGGACCGTACGGCCCACGGTCCGCGCACTCCTGGGCGGCCTGGAGCCCACCCCCGCCGTCCTCGTCAACGGCATCGGCGACGCCCTCGCCTGGACCGAGGGCTACGAGCGGCTGGCCGCCCCGGCCGGCCTGCTCGACGGCGACCCGCCGAACCTCACCCGCTACGTCTTCACCGACCCGCGCGCCCGCACCGTCTACCCGGACTGGGACCACGTCGCCGACCAGCGGATCGCCGCGCTGAAGCAGGGCCCGTACCGGCGCGACCCGGACGGCGCGGCGCTCGCCGACGAGCTGACGGTCACCGCGGGCACGGAGTTCACCGGACGTCTCGAGCAAGTCCCGGGGCTGCCGGACGCGAGCGGGGTGACCCGCTTCGCACACCCGGAGGCGGGCGAACTGCGGCTGGCCTTCGAGGTGCTGGAGCTGCCGGCCGACCACGACCTCAGGATCCTCACCCTGCTCCCCGCCGACCCGGCCGCGGCGGCCGCACTGGACGGCCTGGCCGGGCGCCGCCCGGGGGCGCTGCGGGCGGTGTCGGGCTGAGCGTTCTTACGAGAACGCCGCCACGAACTCCGCCACCTCAGGCCGCCGGTCGTCGGCGCGCCACAGCAGCGCCAACTCGCTCGGCGCCAGGCCCCGTACCGGCAGATGGACCAGATCCGGGCGCGGATACAGCCGGGCATTGCCCTCCGCCAGCAGCACGACGCCGAGCCCCGCCCCCAC
>NZ_JAAKZV010000242.1 GCF_011044975.1 Streptomyces coryli
GACGTGAGCGTTGCGCGGCTGGGCGCTGGGGGGCTGGGCCCTGCGCGGTGAGTGCTGGGCGGCCGAGCCGTAAGCGGCGGGAAGGTGGGCGGTGAGTGGCTGGGCAAGGGCGGCACGGCAGGGGCGGAGGCGGGGCAGCAGCCGTCGGCCAGAGGCGAGTGGGCGCCCCTACCCATCCCCGGGCGTGACCAGCCCCGACTCATACGCGAACACCACCGCCTGTGCCCGGTCCCGCAGGTCCAGCTTGTGCAGCACTCTCCCGATGTGGGTCTTCACCGTCTGCTCCGCCAGTACCAGCTTCTCCGCGATCTCCCCGTTCGACAGGCCCCGGGCGATCAGCTCCAGCACCTCCGTCTCCCGCGGCGTGAGCCCGTTCAGCTGCAGCGATGGATCGCCGCGCCGCGGCTTTCGCTGCTGTGTCGCGAAGTCGGCGATCAGGCGGCGCGTTACCGACGGGGCCAGCAGCGCGTCGCCGGCCGCCACGACCCGTACCGCCGAGATCAGGTCCGCCGGCGGGGCGTCCTTCAGGAGGAAGCCGCTGGCGCCCGCCCGTAGGGCCTCGTAGACGTAGTCGTCGACGTCGAAGGTCGTCAGCATCAGCACCTTCGGGCGGTGGGTGACCCCGGGCGGTGGGTTCAGGAGCTGCCGGGCCGCCTCCAGGCCGTCCATCTCCGGCATCCGGACGTCCATCAGCACCACGTCCGGATGCGTACGGCGGCCCACCTCGACGCCCTCGACGCCGTTCACCGCCTCGCCGACCACGTCGATGTCGGCCTGTGCCGCCAGCAGCGCGGCGAAGCCCGCTCGCACCATGGCCTGGTCGTCGACGATGATCACCCGGATCGTCACGCCGCCCCCTCGCTCTCGTCCTCGGTCACCGGCAGCCGCGCCGCCACCCGGAAGCCGCCGTCCGGCAGCGGCCCGGTGTCCAGGTCGCCGCCCACCAGCCGCACCCGCTCGCGCATCCCGACCAGCCCATGGCCGGTGCTCTCGGACGTCTCCAGCGGCTCTGCCGGCGTGGCGGCGGGGCCGTTGACGATCAGGACGCTCAGCCGGTCGTCGGTGCCTGACACGGACACGTCGGTACGGGCGCCGGGCGCGTGCCGCACCACGTTGGCGAGCGCCTCCTGGATGATCCGGTACGCCGACAGGCCCACCGCCTGCGGGAGTTCCGGCAGCGGGTCCGGCAGCGCCAGCTCCACCGGCACCCCGGCCCGTACCGTCGACTCCACCAGCGCGGGCACCGCGTCGAGGCCCGGCTGCGGCTCCCGCTCGCCGCCGCTCTCCTCGCTGCGCAGCACGCCCAGCAGCCGCCGCATCTCGGCGAGCGAGGTGCGCGCGGTGGCCGCGATGGTCTCGAACTCCTCCTGGGCCGCGGCCGGTAGTCCGCCGATGCGGTACGAGGCGCTGTCGGCCTGCACCGTGATCACCGACATGTGATGGGCGACCACATCATGCAGCTCGCGGGCGATGCGCGCCCGCTCCTCCAGGAGCGTGCGCTGCGCCCGCTCGGCCTCGCTCAGCTGCTTCTGCTCGGTCAGCTTGCGCTGCGCCTCGCCGCGCTCGCGCAGCGCGCCGCCGAGGATCAGCAGGGCGCCGGTGAGGATGAACAGCAGCACATTGCCGCCGTCGCTGTACTTCGGCCGGATCTGGCCGAGCCACAGGCCCGCGATGCCGGTGACCAGCCACACGCCGACGAGGGTGCGGCGGTCGTGCCGCAGGCCGATGGCCAGGGCGAGGAGCAGATAGCCCACTATGAACGCGGGCGGCCAGGGCCACGAGAGACTCTGCAGCTCACCGGACCGGTCGACCTTGTCGGCGAGTACGGGGATGAGCAGGACCGCGCCCACGATCCCGCCCGCCAGCGAGATCCACCAGGCCTGCAGCGGCCGCGTCACCGCGAGCAGCAGCGGCGCGGCCTGCGCCGTGGCGATGGCCCCGGCGGTCGGCCCGTCCATGCCGTAGTCGTGCGACAGCACCTGCACGGTGACCGGCAGCAGGATTGCGACCGCGACCAGCGCGAGCAGATACGGCGCCCGCCGCCACCGCCGGCTCCGCGCGTTGGCCAGCAGCGGCGTCGCCGGGTACACGGGCGTCACCAGCGCCCGCCCGAGGGCACGCACCTCCCGCACAGCGGCACGGGCCAAGCCCAGATCGGCGGTCTCCATCGCGGATCAAGCGTAGCCGCGCGGGAGCTCACAGCTCCGCCAGCAGCTCCGCCTTCTTCGCGCTGAACTCCTCGTCCGTCAGCAGCCCCGTGCGGTGCAGCTCGCCGAGATGGCGGATCCGCTCCGCGATGTCCGCCGGGTCCGGGCGGAGGGAGGCGGAGGCGGCCGGCAGGGCGGGCGAGGCGCCGCGCAGGGCCTCCAGCACGGCGGCCGCGAACGGCAGCGACTCGTGCACGAGCCCGTATCCGAGGCCGAAGACCACCGACGCCGGGTCCTGGTCCGCGGCCGGCTCCCCGCCGGAGCCGCCAGAGCCCCCGGACCCCCCGCGCCCGCGCAGCCGCAGATGCCCGCCGAGCGCCTCCGGCGACCGCCACTCGACGCCCTCCAGCTCATCCACCGGAAAGGTCTGGTCGCCGGCCTTCCACTTCGCCGACGAGGCGCCGGTCCAGAACCACCGGAACGTCACCGTCTTGCCGTCGAAGGAGGCCTTGCCGTCGTAAGCCTTGAAATGCAGGGGCGGCGCCGGAGCTGCCACCAGATACTCCGGCGCCGGTTGGTCAGCCGCCGGATCAAGCACCCCCCGGAGTTCGTCCCGGTAGTACTCCGCGAGGGTCTCCCGGGCCCCCGGCAGCACCAGCCGGTACGGATCGCAGGACTCTTTCAACTGCCCGTCCGCCGCGTCCGTCAGCGGATCGGCCCCCGGCCGCGGGGTCAGTCGCAGGGCGACTGTGCCGCGCTTGCCCGGGGTCAGGTCGACCGCCGAGAGTGCGGCGAAGGGTATGCGGCGCTCGCCGAGCGCCTGCAGCAGCCTGGGTGTCCGGATCCCCCGTTCGTAGCGGATGAGCACGGAGTCCGTATCGAACTCCCAGGCGGCGTGAAGACCGGCCAGTACATCACCCATGCGGGCCATCGTAGGCGCCACTTGTCCGCTCGTCCCCCTCTGTGCGTACGCGCCGGTTACGCGCGTTGCGTCCCTCGTTCTCCGTCCACCGGACGTCCCGTCACCGCAGGTCCAGCGGAGCCGAGCAGTCCGTATCGCTGCTGTCGCACGTCACCGCCGGGTATCCGCCGGTCCCGATGGCGGCGAAGTTGGCCAGGCTCGCGGTGCCCTTGCGGAAGTACTCGGCGTGGCCGTGGGTGCCGTCCGCCGAGATCCGCCGCGCACCGAAAGAGGCGGCCACCGGGTCGGAGCCGTGCCCGAGCCCGGCCACCTCCAGGTGCGGCACGTCCTGGATCCAGTCGGTGGCGCCGCGCGCAGCCCACACCCGGGCGTCGGTACGCAGCTCCCGTGCGCTGTCCACCCGCATTCCCGGGCTGCCGGCCACCGTGATGTCGGTGACCCGGTCGGGCAGCCCGGAGGCGGCCACGCCGCAGGCGACGGAGCCGTACGAGTGGCAGAACAGGGCGGTGTCCGCGTGGCCCGGCAGCCCCGCCACCAGCTGCTGCAGCCGGTCCGCGCCGTCCGCGGCGAGCGGCTCGGTGGCGGCGTCCACGCCCACGCCCTCGGGCGTCGTGTAGTCGGCCCAGGCGATCACCGCGGTGCGGGTGTGCGGAGCCTGCGCCCGCTCGGCGTTGTACAGGTCGCGGGCCATGCCGGCGGGTGCGGCGTAGGGCTTCCAGGGCTTGTCGTACGTGGACAGGTCGGTGTCCACGCCCGGCACCACCACCGACACCCGCTGCGCCTGGTCGAGGTCGCCCAGGACCTCGGCCACCCGGCCGCGCCCGGTGGGGTCGAAGGCGAGCACCTGGCGCCCGTCGCGCAGCAGCCGGTCGACCTGCTTCAGCCGGTCGTGCGCCTCCTTGCGGCCCTCCGGGGAGAGCCGGGAGTCATGGCTGCGCGCCTGCTCCGTTTCACGTGCCTTGGTCAGGGCAACCCGGTTGGCGTGGTACCGCAGCTCCACGGGAGCGCCGTTGAGATTGCCCACCACGTACGGAAAACGCTCCGCCAGCCGCTCGGACTCCGCTCCGGTCAGGCCGCGGAAGAAGCCCGCCACCTTGCCGGGCGTCGCCTCCGGTGACGGCACGCGCCCGCCGGCCACGGAGGCGTCGCCCCACTTGGCGAGCTCGGCGGCATGCGGGCCCTGCATGGCCGGGCTGGCCCGCACGGCCGTCCAGCCGGTGGTGGCGAAGAGGCCGAAGACCACCGCGATGACGAGCACGGCTCGGCGCACGGTGGAGGCGGTGGTTTTGGAGCGGAACTCCGCGAAGGCAATCACTGGTGGGAAACCCTAGGGGACATCGGGTGCGAGTGAGGGGTGAGCCAGGTCACTTATGACCGGGCTCACCCCTCCCGTACAGCAATTGGTCCTACGCGTCGCCCCCGGCGGCGCCCGGGTCGGCGGCGGAGACGTCCAGCAGCTGATAGCGGTCGATCGCCTGCTTCAGCACCGAGCGGTCCACCTTGCCCTCCTTGGCGAGCTCGGTGAGCACGCCGACCACGATCGACGGGGCGTCGATGTGGAAGTAGCGGCGGGCGGCGCCGCGGGTGTCGGCGAAGCCGAAGCCGTCCGCGCCGAGCGACTGGTACGTGCCCGGCACCCAGCGTGCGATCTGGTCGGGGACGGAGCGCATCCAGTCCGAGACGGCCACCTTCGGGCCCTCGGCGCCGGAGAGCTTCTGGGTGACATACGGCACCCGCTGCTCCTCCTCGGGGTGCAGCAGGTTGTGCCGCTCGACGTCGACGGCCTCGCGGCGCAGCTCGTTCCAGGAGGTGGCCGACCACACATCGGCCTTCACGCCCCACTCATCGGCGAGGATCTGCTGCGCCTCGAGCGCCCACGGGACCGCCACGCCGGACGCGAGGATCTGCGCCGGTACGGACCCGGCCTGGCCCTCGCTGAGCTTGTACAGGCCCTTGAGGATGCCCTCGGCGTCCACGTTCTCCGGCTCGGCCGGGTGCACGATCGGCTCGTTGTAGACCGTCAGGTAGTAGAAGACGTCCTCGCCGTGCGGGTGCTCGGGCGAGGAGCCGTACATCCGGCGCAGGCCGTCCTTGACGATGTGCGCGATCTCGTAGCCGTAGGCGGGGTCGTACGCGACCGCGCCCGGGTTCGTCGAGGCGAGCAGCTGCGAGTGCCCGTCGGCGTGCTGCAGGCCCTCACCGGTCAGCGTCGTACGGCCCGCGGTGGCGCCGATGACGAAGCCGCGGGACAGCTGGTCGGCCATCGCCCAGAACTGGTCGCCGGTGCGCTGGAAGCCGAACATCGAGTAGAAGACGTAGACCGGGATCAGCGGCTCGCCGTGGGTGGCGTAGGCGGATCCGGCGGCGGTCAGCGCGGCGGTGCAGCCGGCCTCGGTGATGCCGTCGTGGAGCAGCTGGCCGGTCGGGGACTCCTTGTAGGCCAGCAGCAGCTCGCGGTCCACGGACTCGTAGGTCTGGCCCAGCGGGTTGTAGATCTTGGCGCTCGGGAAGAACGAGTCCATGCCGAAGGTGCGGTACTCGTCCGGCGCGATCGGCACGAACCGCTTGCCGATCTCCTTGTCCCGCATCAGGTCCTTGAGCAGCCGCACGAACGCCATCGTGGTGGCGATCTCCTGGCTGCCGGAGCCCTTCTTCACGGGCGCGTAGGCCTTCTCGTCGGGCAGCTGCAGCGGCTTGCTGCGCACCACCCGCGTCGGTACGTACCCGTCCAGCTGCTTGCGCTGGTCGTGCATGTACTGGATCTCTTCGGAGTTCCGGCCCGGGTGGTAGTACGGCGGCAGGCCGTCCTCGAGCTCCTTGTCCGGGATCGGCAGGTGCAGCCGGTCGCGGAAGCGCTTGAGGTCGTCGACCGTGAGCTTCTTCATCTGGTGGGTCGCGTTGCGGCCCTCGAAGTTCGGGCCGAGCGTCCAGCCCTTGACGGTCTGCGCCAGGATGACCGTCGGCTGGCCCTTGTGCTCCACAGCGGCCTTGAACGCGGCGTAGACCTTCTTGTGGTCGTGGCCGCCGCGGCCGAGGTGCAGCAGCTGGTCGTCGGTGAGCGACTCGGCCATCTTCCGCAGCCGCACGTCGTCGCCGAAGAAGTGCTCGCGGATGTAGTCGCCGGTCTCGGTGGCGTAGGTCTGGAACTGGCCGTCCGGGGTGGTGTTCAGCTTGTTCACCAGCACGCCGTCGCGGTCCTGGGCCAGCAGCGGGTCCCAGGAGCGGTCCCAGATCAGCTTGATGACATTCCAGCCGGCGCCGCGGAAGTACGACTCCAGCTCCTGGATGATCTTGCCGTTGCCGCGCACCGGGCCGTCGAGGCGCTGCAGGTTGCAGTTCACGACGAAGGTGAGGTTGTCCAGGCCCTCGCGCGCGGGGAGGGAGAGCTGACCGAGGGACTCGGGCTCGTCCATCTCGCCGTCGCCGAGGAAGGCCCAGACGTGCGACTTGGAGGTGTCGGCGATGCCGCGCGCCTCCATGTAGCGGTTGATCCGGGCCTGGTGGATCGCGCCCAGCGGGCCGAGGCCCATGGACACGGTCGGGAACTCCCAGAAGTCCGGCATGTTCCGCGGGTGCGGGTAGCTGGACAGGCCGTTCGGGGCCTTGGAGTGCTCCTGCCGGAAGCCGTCGAGCTGCTGCTCGCTGAGCCGGTCCAGGAGGAAGGCGCGGGCGTAGATGCCGGGGGAGGCGTGGCCCTGGAAATAGACCTGGTCGCCGCCGTCGCCGCCGTCCTTGCCGCGGAAGAAGTGGTTGAAGCCCACGTCGTAGAGGGACGCGGAGGAGGCGAAGGTGGCGATGTGGCCGCCGACGCCGATGCCGGGCCGCTGGGCGCGGGAGACCATCACCGCGGCGTTCCAGCGGGTCGCGTTCAGGACCTTGCGCTCGATCTCCTCGTTGCCCGGGAAGAACGGCTCGTCCTTGGTGGCGATCGTGTTGACGTAGTCCGTCGACCGCATCTCCGGGACGGCCACGCGCTTCTCGCGGGCCCGCTCGATCAGCCGCAGCATGAGATAGCGGGCGCGCTCGCGGCCGCGCTCGTCGACGGCCGCGTCGAGGGAGTCGAGCCACTCCTGGGTCTCTTCGGGATCGAAGTCCGGGACCTGGCTGGGGAGACCGCCAATGATGATCGGGTTGCGATCGGATCCGGAAGCCACGCTGTTCCTTCGCTTGGTCTGGGCTGGATCGACGCGGGGGTACGCGCCGCCCGCGGGCGGAGCCCGCTACTGGGTACTGCCATCGTGTACCGCGGTGGCGGCTACGTCATCTCTACCGAGGGGTAACCCCAGGTCCACTGGCTGGCCGCATACCCAAATCGCCACCCTACCTCCCAGGCCGGACGACCCGGACGTGCGCCCGTTCGGCCCCTGGCCGGGCGTTCGGGGACAAATCCCGTCCGATGCCCGCACCGCTTTGGCAGCAGAGGCGGGCAACGTCAACGTTTGGGCGGGATCGGCCGCCGGGTACTTGCGCGATTCGCGCTGCCCGTGTGGACTACGGCCAGTACCCGCACGCACGCGGGTGCTGACATGCACCTAAAACGAGCAGGAGGCAATCCGTGAGCGCGACCGCGGACCACGCGGAGAAGAGTCTGGCCGAACGGCTGGGCTTCAAGTCCGGACAGGTGGTCCAGGAGATCGGCTACGACGAAACCGACGCCGATCAGGAGCTCCGCGATCAAGTCGAGGAGACCATCGGCCAGGCCCTCGTGGACGAGGACTATGACGATGTGGCCGATGCCGTGCTGCTCTGGTTCCGCGACGACGACGGCGATCTGACCGACTCGCTCGTGGACAACCTCCAGTACCTCGAGGAGGGCGGGCACATCGTGCTGCTCACGCCGAAGACCGGCCGTGAGGGGTACGTGGAGGCGAGCGAGATCAGCGAGGCGGTCAAGACCGCGGGCCTGACCTCGTCGAAGAGCGTCAGCGCAGGCAAGGACTGGACGGGCAGCCGGCTGGCGACGCCCAAGACCGCCCGGCGCTGAAAGTCCGCCGTCAGCGGCGGGCGGGGCGCACCCGGGTGCGAAACTGTGCGCATGGCTCGCAGTGCCCCGCTCCGTAATGAACCGCCCGCCGCAGGCGATACCGCTCCGGACTTCACCCTTCGTACGCAGCATGGCGAGACGGTTCGTCTCGCCGAATTGCGCGGAGAGCGGAACACCGTCCTCGTGTTCTTCCCCTTCGCCTTCACCAGCGTCTGCACCGGCGAGCTGCGGGCGCTCCGCGACGCGCAGTCCCGGTTCGTGAACGACGACGTGCAGCTGCTCGCCGTCTCCTGCGACTCGATGCACGCGCTGCGGGTGTTTTCCGAACAGGAGCGCATCGACTACCCGCTGCTGAGTGATTTCTGGCCGCACGGGAACGTATCCAGGGCCTACGGAGTCTTCGATGATGAGAAGGGCTGCGCCGTGCGCGGCACCTTCGTCATCGACAAGAACGGCGTGATCCGCTGGGTCGTGGTCAACGATCTGCCGGACGCACGTGATCTGAACGACTACGTTAAGGCCCTCGAGAGCCTGTAACACATCGGATTTGGGAGGACCCGTGGGAGTCAGTCTCAGCAAGGGCGGCAACGTCTCCTTGAGCAAGGAGGCGCCTGGCCTGACGGCAGTGATCGTCGGTCTCGGCTGGGACGCCCGCACGACCACCGGCAATGACTTCGACCTGGACGCCAGCGCGCTGCTGACCGGCGCGGAGGGCAAGGTCGTCTCCGACCAGCACTTCGTCTTCTTCAACAACCTCAAGTCCCCGGACGGCTCCGTGGAGCACACCGGTGACAACCTCACCGGTGAGGGCGAGGGCGACGACGAGCAGGTCAAGGTCAATCTGGCCGGTGTGCCGGCGGACGTCGAGAAGATCGTCTTCCCGGTGTCGATCTACGAGGCCGAGTCGCGCCAGCAGTCCTTCGGCCAGGTGCGCAACGCGTTCATCCGCGTGGTGAACCAGGCCGACAACAACGAAATCGCCCGCTACGACCTCAGCGAGGACGCCTCGACCGAGACCGCGATGGTCTTCGGCGAGCTGTACCGGCACGGCGCGGAGTGGAAGTTCCGCGCGGTGGGTCAGGGCTATGCGTCGGGGCTGCGCGGCATCGCGCAGGACTTCGGCGTGAACGTCTGATCGGAGCGACTGGTCGGGCTACGAGCCGCGATCACCGAAGCGATCGGCGCCGGCCCGGTGCCGCCCTCTCCGGGGTTTTCCACAGGGGGAGGCGGCGCCGGGCCGTCGTTTGAGACGCTTTGCGAGACTGGGATGGCAGCACAGTCCAGGAGGGGACAGCAGATATGGGCGTAACACTGGCCAAGGGGGGCAATGTCTCCCTCTCCAAAGCCGCGCCGAACCTCACTCAGGTGTTGGTCGGCCTCGGCTGGGACGCGCGCTCCACGACGGGCGCGGACTTCGACCTCGACGCGAGCGCACTGCTCTGCGGCGCCGACGGGCGCGTCCTCGGGGACGAGTACTTCATCTTCTACAACAACCTCAAGTCGCCGGACGGCTCGGTGGAGCACACCGGCGACAACCTCACGGGTGAGGGCGAGGGTGACGACGAGTCGCTGATCCTCGATCTGAAGACCGTGCCGGCCGCGGTCCAGAAGATCGTCTTCCCGGTGTCGATCCATGAGGCGGAGGTGCGCGGACAGGCGTTCGGGCAGGTCAGCAATGCCTTCATCCGCGTGGTGAACCAGGCGGACGGCGCCGAGCTCGCGCGCTACGACCTGAGTGAGGACGCCTCCACGGAGACCGCGATGATCTTCGGTGAGGTTTACCGGCGTGGCGATGAGTGGAAGTTCCGGGCTGTTGGGCAGGGGTACGCGTCGGGTCTGCGTGGCATCGCTCTAGACTTCGGCGTCAACGTTGCTTAAAGCTCGGGCAAAACTGCCGGCAAAGATCGGATTGGACAGCAAGTGATCTGGAGAACGTTCGGCTGGTCCTTCGGCGTCACCGTCGCGGGCCTCGCTGCCGCCGCCTACTTCTGGGGCTGGGAGGGCTTCGCCGTCGTGGCGATCCTGTCCGTGCTCGAGATCTCGCTGTCGTTCGACAACGCGGTGGTCAACGCCGGTGTGCTGAAGAAGATGAATGCCTTCTGGCAGAAGATCTTCCTGACCATCGGCATCCTCATCGCCGTCTTCGGCATGCGGCTGGTCTTCCCCGTGGTGATCGTGGCGGTGACGGCCAGTAAGAGTCCGATCGACGCGGTGCGGCTGGCGCTCGACCATCCCCAGCAGTACGAGGATCTGGTCACCGACGCCCACCCGGCGATTGCGGCGTTCGGCGGCATGTTCCTGCTGATGATCTTCCTCGAGTTCATCTTCGACGACCACGAGCACAAGTGGCTCAAGTGGATCGAGAAGCCGCTCTCCCGCTTCGGCCGGATCGACGCCATCTCCGTCTGCATCGCGCTCATCGCGCTGCTCGTCACCGCGACCACCATCGCCACCAGCGCGGTCCAGAGCACCGGACACGCGGACAAGTCCGGCACGGTAATGCTCGCGGGCATCGCCGGTCTGATCACGTATCTGATCGTCGGCGGGCTCTCCAACCACTTCGAGAACAAGCTCGAGGAGGAGGAAGAGCGGGAGCACGAGGAGGAAGAGGCCGCGAAGCGGGCCGGCAAGGAGCCGACCGCGGTCGGGCTCGCGGGCAAGGCCGCGTTCTTCATGTTCATGTACCTCGAGGTGCTGGACGCGTCGTTCTCCTTCGACGGCGTCATCGGCGCCTTCGCGATCACCAACCACATCTTCTGGATGGCGCTCGGCCTCGGCATCGGCGCGATGTACGTCCGGTCGCTCACGGTCTACCTGGTCCGCGAGGGCACCCTCGACGACTACGTGTACCTGGAGCACGGCGCGCACTACGCGATCGGCGCCCTCGCCGTGCTGCTGATGGTCACCATCAAGTGGCACATCCACGAGGTCATCACCGGCCTCATCGGCGTGGGCCTGATCGCCGCGTCCTTCTACTCCTCGGTGCGGCGCAACCGCCGCATTGCCGCCGAGGGCGGCGATGACGAGGGCCCTAAGGGCGAAAAGTCGGAGGTTGCTTCTGGCGTCCGCTGAGGAAAGCTACTGAGTGCGGGGCGGTTGCCGGAGACGTCCGGCGGCTGCCTCGCAGTCGTTTGTCCAGGGGAGGGTGCGAGCCATGGGGTTCTGGGGTAACTGGCGGCGCGAAGGGGTGCGGCAGTTCGACAGTGTCGGCGCCTCGTACTCGGTGCAGCTCACCAAGCGCAATCCGGTGGTCTCGCTGGCCAAGCAGGGCGCCGACCGCGGCCATCTGCGGGTGAATCTCTCCTGGCGGATGCGCTCGTCCGACGTCGACGACTTCACCACCCGGCGGCGGCGCAGCAGCACCAGTGGCGGCGGGCTGCTGCGGCATCCGTCGAAGCTGTTCCGGCCCGAGATGCCGTCGCCGCAGGGGCAGGCGATGGTCAATGTCGACCTGGACCTGGCCTGCATGTACGAGCTGAACAGCGGGGCGCGCGGGGTGGTGCAGCCGCTCGGCAACTTCCTCGGCGACATCAACTCCCCGCCATACATCAAGCTCAGCGGCGACGACCGCTTCGGGTCCGGGTCCGGCGAGACGGTCTACATCAACATGGACCACCGGGATGAGTTCAAGCGGCTGCTCATCTTCGTCTACATCTACGACGGCACCCCCGCCTTCGACCGTACGCAGGCCATCGTCACGCTCTACCCGAGCTCCGGCCCGCGCGTCGAGATCCGGCTGGACGAGCGGGCGCCGGAGGCGCGGTCCTGCGCGGTCGTGATGATCGAGAACATCAAGGGCGAGATCACGGTCCGGCGCGAGGTGAAGTACGTGTACGGGTTCCAGTCGGAGCTGGACCGGCTGTACGGGTGGGGGCTGCAGTGGGGG
>NZ_JAAKZV010000243.1 GCF_011044975.1 Streptomyces coryli
CCGCTCCCCCGCCCCGGAATCAGCACAGCCGCCACCGCCGCCAGGCCGATCGCCGCGACGCCCACCCACAGCGCCGCCCGCAGGCCCTCCGCGAACGACTCTGCCGGCAGGTAGTCGCCCCGTGCCGAGAAGACCGCTGCCAGGGTCGCCACCCCGAGGGCGCCGCCCAGTTCGCGCATCGCGTTGTTCGTGCCCGAGGCGATGCCCTGTTCGGAGGGGCGGACGCTGGACATCACGACGTTCGCCGCCGGGGCGAAGTACATCGCCATGCCGATGCCGCTGAGCACGAAGGCCGGGAGGTACGCGCCGTACGAGAAGTCCGCCGAGAGGCGCACCGCGATCCAGCCGAGGCCGATCGCCTGCAGGGCCAGGCCCACCGCGACGACCGGGCGGCCGCCGATCCGGTCGGAGAGGATGCCGGCGATCGGGGCGACGATCAGGGCCATTCCGGTCCACGGCAGCATCCGGACGCCCGCCTCGGTCGGCGAGTAGCCGCCGACGCCCTGCAGGAACTGGCTCAGCAGGAAGATCGAGCCGAACATGCCGACGAACATCAGCAGGCTCGCGGCGTTGATCGCCGAGAAGGTGCGGCTGCGGAAGAGCCGCATCGGCAGCATCGGGTGGGCGGTGCGCAGTTCGTACGCGACGAACGCCGCCAGCAGCACCGGACCCGCGATCAGGCCGGTCAGGACCGGACCGGCGGTCCACCCGTCGGCGTTGCCGCGGACCAGGCCGTAGACGATGCCGAACAGCGCCGTGCTGGCGAGCGCCGTACCGGGCAGGTCGAGCCGGCTGTTCGCCCCGCGCGACTCCGGCAGGCGGAAGTGGATCAGCGGCAACAGGGCAAGCCCGACCGGGACGTTCAGCCAGAAGATCCACTGCCAGGAGATGTGCTCCGTGAGCGCGCCGCCCACCAGCGGACCGGTCGCGACCGCGACCCCCTGCACCGCACCCCAGATGCCGAGCGCCGCGCCCCGGCGACCGGCCGGCACCGCGGCCGTGAGCAGCGTCAGGCTCAGCGGCATCAGCAGCGCCGCACCCACCCCCTGCGCGGCCCGCGCGATCACCAGGCCGTCGATGCCGCCCGCCAGGGCCGCCGCCGCGGAGGAGAGCGTGAAGATCGCCACCCCGACGCCGAACATCCGGCGCCGGCCGAAGCGGTCGCCGAGCGCGGCGCCGGTCAGCAGCAGGACGGCGAAGGTGAGCGTGTACGCGCTGACCGTCCACTCCAGGTCCTCCATGCCGCCGCCGAGGTCCTCGCGGATGGCGGGGAGCGCGGTGGTGACGACGAGGTTGTCCAGGGCGCCCATGAAGCTGGCGAGGCTGGTGATGATCAGTGCCCAGGTCGCGGACGACCGGGTCTTGGCGGCTGTGGCTGTGGCTGTGGCGTTCATGTCCCCTCCGAAGATTAGTTATCGATCAATAACTTTCACGGACATACGTCCGCGCCTGCCTGCAACGCGTAATGCTTCAGTCCTGCGGCACCGTCTCGGGCCAAAAGCCTTCCCAGACCCGGTCGTCGGCCTGATAGCCGAGCGAGACCAGGGTGTTGATCAGCATCCCGTACGCGAGGAACAGCGTGGCCTCCTCCGCGTCCCCGCCCATGGTCAGCAGCGCCAGGTCGTACAGCTCCCGCGACCACGCGGCCCGGATCGGCTCGCCGAACTCGCGGTCGCCCGCCACCTCGGCCGAGGCCACGGCGACGTAGGTCTGCATCTGCATCAGCAGCTTGTCGCGGTCCTTGATGAGGGTCTTGTACGCGGCACCCATCGCGTGATGCGCCTCGTCCGGCGACAGGCCGTCGGCGGCCTCGCGGAGCACCACGGCGGTCTCCTCGATGCAGCGCAGCGCGGCCGCCAGGAAGATGGCCCGCTTGTTCGGGAAGAGGCGGAAGAGGTACGGCTGCGAGACGCCGACCCGCTCGGCGATCGTCTGCGTCGAGGTGCCGTGATACCCACCCCGGCCGAACTCGATGATCGCCGCGCGGATGACGCTCTCGCGTCGCTCCTCTGCACTCATCCTTGCCATGCGATTTAAGTTATTGGCCAATCACTAACTTGTCA
Source organism: Streptomyces coryli (assembly GCF_011044975.1). GTDB lineage: Bacteria > Actinomycetota > Actinomycetes > Streptomycetales > Streptomycetaceae > Streptomyces > Streptomyces coryli. The sequence continues at coordinate 2,064 of NZ_JAAKZV010000243.1, forward strand.
ACACCAAAGCCAACCCCCGGTCGCCGACCGGGGGTTGGTGCAGCTCAAGCGAGCCTCGGCCCGGCCTTACGCCAGCCTCACAGTCGCCCGCGCCATCCCCAGCACCTTCTGCCCGGCGCTCATCGCGGTGAGGTCGACGCGGACCGTACGGGCCTCGTCGTCCCGCGCCGCCACCTTGCCGGAGACCTCGATGAGCGCGCCGGTGTCGTCGTTCGGCACGACCACCGGCTTGGTGAAGCGCACGCCGTAGTCGACCACCGCGCCCGGGTCGCCGGCCCAGTCGGTGACGACGCGGATCGCCTCGGCCATGGTGAACATGCCGTGCGCGATCACGTCCGGCAGGCCGACCTCGCGGGCGAACTTCTCGTTCCAGTGGATCGGGTTGAAGTCGCCGGAGGCGCCCGCGTACTGGACGAGGGTGGCGCGGGTCACGGGAAAGGACTGGGCCGGCAGCTCGGTGCCGGTCTCCACGCTGTCGTAAGAGATCTTCGCCGCCATCGCTGCCTCAGCCCTCCTCGGCGGCGCGCGCCACCAGCTTGATCATGGTGGTGACCACGTGCTCGCCGGACTCGTCGTGCACCTCGCCGCGGACGTCCAGGATGTCGTTGCCCGCCATGGACTTGATCGACTCGATGGTGGAGGTCACCGTCAGCCGGTCGCCCGCGCGCACCGGGCGGCTGTACGCGAACTTCTGGTCGCCGTGCACCACCCGGCTGTAGTCGAGGCCGAGCTGCGGGTCCTCGATCACCTGGCCGGCGGCGCGGAAGGCGATGGCGAAGACGAAGGTGGGCGGGGCGATCACATCGGGGTGGCCGAGCGCCTTCGCCGCGTCGGGGTCGGTGTACGCGGGGTTGGCGTCGCCGACGGCCTCGGCGAACTCGCGGATCTTCTCCCGGCCGACCTCGTACGGGGCGATGGGCGGGTAGCTCCGCCCCACGAAGGACTGGTCGAGCGGCATCGGCTCGGCACCTCCTGCGGTGTGGTGGCTGTCGGGCATCAGTCTGCCCGACGTGCGGCGAGGGGCCGCCCCATCGGGACGGCCCCTCGCTGTTATTGCTTGTTGTACGCCGGAAGTCCGCGTCAGCGGGTCTCGCGGTGCGCCGTGTGGTCGTTGCAGCGCGGGCAGTACTTCTTCATCTCAAGACGGTCCGGGTTGTTACGCCGGTTCTTCTTGGTGATGTAGTTCCGCTCCTTGCACTCCACGCAGGCCAGCGTGATCTTCGGGCGGACGTCTGTGGCAGCCACGTTGAGTGCTCCTTGACGAACGGATGGGACAAACGCATCAAGAGTAGCCGATCGGAGGATTGGGCCTGCAATCGGCTACCGAGAGTGAGTAGCGGTGACCGGACTTGAACCGGTGACACAGCGATTATGAGCCGCTTGCTCTACCGACTGAGCTACACCGCTGCGATGCTCACACACTTCAGAGTACCGAAGATGCGCGCACATCAGAGCCCCAATGCGGAATCGAACCGCAGACCTTCTCCTTACCATGGAGACGCTCTACCGACTGAGCTATTGGGGCGAGCGATGAAGACATTACACGCTCGGCGGCGGAAGGTGAAATCCGTATCGGTGCGCCTAGGGCCCGCCTAGGACCCGCCCACGGCGACCGCGGGCGCAGGCCGGGAAGGTGCGGGCCGCCCCGCCAGGAGCTCCGGTACGACTATTCACCGGCGCCGGGCATCCTCCACTAACGGGACATACCGGCGCTCTAGGCTCGGTCGTCGCAGTGAGCGATGTCTCATATCGCCCCATCACCGGGAGTCCCATGGCCGACAGCCCGCAGCAGCCGCCCTCGTCCGGACCTTCCGGGCCCTCCGGACCGCCCTCCTCCCCCGGCCCCGCCGAGCCCGGCACGCTGGTGCTCGCCGGGGCCCGGCTGGCCGACGGGCGGATCGTGGACGTACGCCTCGGCGGCGGGCGGATCCAGGCCGTCGGCACCGCCGGCAGCCTGGGCGGGGCGCCCGCGGGCGGAGCGCGGGTGGACATGGGCGGCTATCTGCTGCTGCCGGCACCCGCGGAGCCGCACGCCCACTGCGATACGGCGCTCACCGCCGCCGCGGCGGGACCCGCGGCGGACACCGCGACGGAGGTGCAGCGGCGGTGCACCGAGGCGGCGCTGCTGCAGCTCGGGCACGGGGCCACGGCGCTGCGCACCCATGTACGGGTCGGGGATGTGGCCGGGCTGCGGGCGCTCGAGGGCGTGCTGCGGGCGCGCGAGTCGCTGCGCGGGCTGACGGATGTGACGGTCGTCGCTCTCCCCCGGCTGCTCACCGGGCTGGGCGGCGCGGACGGCCTGGCGGCGCTGCGGGACGCGGTCAAGATGGGCGCCACGGTCATCGGCGGCTGCCCCGATCTGGACCCCGACCCCTGGGGTTACGTGGAGGCCGTGCTGGAGCTCGCGGGCGAGCACGGGTGCGCCGTCGACCTGCATACGGACGGGGACGACCCGGCGCGGCTCGGCCGGCTGGCGGCGATGGCGGGCGGGCTGCGCGGGGCCGGCGTCACCGTCGGGCCGTGCGGCGGGCTGGCGCGGCTGCCGGAGCCGGTGGCGGGTCTGGTCGGCGAGCAGCTGGCCGCGGCCGGGGTCGCGGTCGTGTGCCTGCCGCAGGGCGGTTGCGGCGCGCTGGAGCAGGCACGGTCGCGAGCCGGGCGGTGCGCGCCGGTGCGGCTGCTGCGGGCGGCGGGCGTGCGGGTGGCCGCGGGCAGCGGGGCGCTGCGGGACGCGGCGAATCCGGTGGGGCGCGGGGATCCCTTCGAGGCCGCATATCTGCTGGCCTCGCTGGGCGAGGCGGCGCCCGAGGACGCGTACGACGCGGTGAGCGGGGCGGCGCGGGCGGCGATGGGGCTGCCGGCGGTGCGGGTGGAGGCGGGCTTTCCCGGGGAGCTGGTGGCGGTGCGGGGCGACGATGTCGCCGGGGTGCTGTCGCTGGCGTACAGCCGCGTGGTGGTGCACCAGGGGCGGGTGGTGGCGCGGACCAGCGCGGTGCGGGAGTACTGCGACACCGCGGGCGCGAGCGAGCTGGAGCTGCCGCGGCAGGGGCAGCGGGGCTAGTTCCGGCTTGGGGCTGAGTTCGGCTTGGGGATAGTTCGGCTCGGGGATGAGTTCGGACTTACGGATCGGGGCCTGCGACCTGCGTCCCGGCCGAGTTATCCACAGGCTGCGTCGGGGCGGCGGGTGGGAGGCGTACGGTCGGGATCATGCGGATTGTCATTGCAGGAGGACACGGACAGATCGCGCTGCGGCTGAGTCGGCTGCTGGCCGCGCGCGGGGACGAGATCGCCGGCATGATCCGGCGGCCCGAGCAGGCCGGCGACCTGCTCGCCGCCGGTGCGGAGCCGGTGGTGTGCGACCTGGAGTCGGCCACGGTGGAGGACGTGGCGCGGCATCTGGAGTCGGCGGACGCGGCGGTCTTCGCGGCCGGGGCCGGGCCCGGCAGCGGGGAGGCGCGCAAGGAGACCGTGGACCGGGCGGCGGCCGTGCTCTTCGCCGACGCGGCGGAGCAGGCCGGGGTGCGGCGGTTCCTCGTGGTGTCCGCGATGGGCACGGACGGCGAGCCGCCGGAGGGCACGGATCCGGTGTTCGCCGCGTATCTGCGCGCGAAGGGTGCCGCGGACGACGATGTGCGGGCGCGCAAGGACCTGGACTGGACGATCCTGCGGCCGGGGCGGCTGACGAATGACGCGGGGACCGGTCTCGTCGCGCTCGCCGAGCACACCGGGCGGGGCATGGTGCCGCGGGACGATGTGGCGGCGGTGCTGGCGGAGTTGCTGGCCGAGCCGGGGACGGCGGGGCTGACGCTGGACCTGATCAGCGGGGAGACGGAGGTCGCGACCGCGGTGCGGGCGGTCGCCCGCGGATAGGCGGTGCGGGCGGTCGCCCGCGGGTAGCCGCGGCGGCCGTCGGGCGGGTCGCGTCAGCGAGTAGCGGGTGTCACCACAGCATCCGCTCCAGGCGGGTCCGCAGCATCAGTTCTCGTGGGGAGCCCGGGGGGAGGGCGTCTGCTGCTGCCTGGAGCATTTCTGCGTCGTCCGCGTTTTCCGGGCGGGCCAGCCACTCCAGGAGTGGTGTCGCGTCGGCGTGGGCGCGGAGGACTTCGCGGAGTTGGCATTCCAGTTCTTCGCGGGCGTCCGTGACCTCCGGGGACTGCGAGCGGGGCAGGAGGGGGCCGGGATAGGCCGCGAGGGCGTCGCGGCAGGCGCCGGCGGCGAGGAGGGCGCGGACCTCGTCGGCGTCGACGGCCACCGGGCCGGTGAGGCGGTAGGGGCGGGAGGTCAGCAGGCCCGGGCCGAGCAGCGCGCGCAGCCGGGACATCTCCGCCCGTACCGTCACCCGCGCCGCCTCCTCCTCGTGCAGCCGCGCGCCCAGCGCGTCCGCGGTCAGGCCGCGCGGGTGGCGGGCCAGCAGCAGGACGATCTCCGAGTGCCGCGGGCTCAGTTCGAAGCTGCCGGACGGGGTGTCGAGCAGGGCACGTTCGCGGCCGAGGACCGCGAGGCGGGCCGTCGCGGCCGGTCGCGGCGGCGCCGGCAGCCGGCCCTGCAGCCGCAGCACCCGCAGCTCCGCCTCCGCGGCGGCGGCCGTGGCCCGTACGAGAGCCAGCGCGTGCGGCCCCGCGACCTGGTCGCCGCCCGTGAGGTCGACGACGCCGAGCACCGCGCCGGTGTCCGGGTCGCGTACCGGAGCCGCCGAGCAGCTCCACGGGTGCACCGGGCGGCTGAAGTGCTCGCTGCCGTAGATCTGCAGCGGGCGGCCGAGGGCGAGGGCGGTGCCTGGCGCGTTCGTGCCCGCGCTGCCCTCGCCCCAGTCGGCGCCGGGCACGAAGCCGATCCCCTCGGCGCGGGCGGCGAGCCGCGGCGCACCCTCCACCCACAGCAGCCGGGCGCGTTCGTCGCCGACCGCGACCAGCTGGTCGGCGTCGGCGGCCGTCTCCACCAGCAGCCGGCGGATCACCGGGAGGACGTGGGCGAGGGGGTGTTCCCGGCGATACGCGCGCAGCTCGGGATCCGGCAGCGCGACGGCCGGCGCGGAGCGCTCCGGGTCCACGCCCCCGCTGCGCGAGCGCAGCCAGGAGTCGCGTACGACCTCGCGCAGCGGCGATCCGGGCGCCCCCGGCGGCCGCCCGCCGGCCAGGAACTCCTCGTGTGCCCGCGCGACTTCGCGCCGCAGCACACCGGGATCGCGGCCCGGGTGCCACGCCGGGTACGCATCCGTGGTCATCGGAGTCGATACGGTCATGTCGCCCCCGAGCGTTCAGGCGGAAGGGTCCTCGCAGCCTAGGGCTTGTCAGCGTCGTCGCTGGAGGGTTGCGGCAGGGTTGCAATGCCGTCGAGCGGCCGCAGCAGGCCGGTGAGCAGGTGCACCAGCTCGTCCGCGATCTCGCCGGCGGTCGCCCGGACATACCCCGCCGACCAGTCGTAGAGCAGGCCGTTGACCGCCGCGATGAAGGCGAAGGCCGCTATCCGGTAGTCGCGGTCCGGCACCTCGCCGCGGGCGACCGCGGCGGCGGCCTCCGCCCGTATCAGCTCCACCCATCGGGTACGGACCTCGATCCGCTGCCGCTCCAGCGCCGGGCCGGCGCCGACGACCTCGGCGAACAGCACCCGTATTCGGCGCGGGTCGGCGGCGGCCGACTCGGTGTACGCGCGGAACGCGGCGGTCGCGCGGGCCCGGACGTCGCCCTCCGGGGCTTCGGCGAGGGCGGCCAGGACCGCGGTCTCGGCGCGGGCGTTGCCGTCGCGGTGCAGGACGGCGAGCACCTCTTCGAGGTTGCCGAACTCCTCGTAGAACTGCCGGGTGGAGAGGTCTGCCTGCGCGCACAGGGCGGCGACGCTGGTGCCGCGGTAGCCGGGACCGGCGCCGAAGAGCTGTAGGCCGGCGTCGAGCAGCCGCTGCCGCCGCTCCGCGCGGCGGTCGGCGGCGGTGCGGCCCGCGTAGGGGCGGGTGGGCCGCTTTGCGGGGCCTGGGCCGGGTCCTGGGCCTGATCCGGGTCCGGGTCCTGGTTCTGGTCCTGGTCCTGGTCCTGGCCCTGGTCCGGGTCCGGGTCCGGGCATGCTCCCCCTCCTTCGTCGACGTCAACTGCCGCTGCGTCACGGCCGATTCTCACCTGTGCGGGGTATTGCGGCGCATCTTCCCCGTCGTTACCGTCGGGTAGCGCTTTTCTGAACACGGCCCTTTTCACTTTCCCGCGGAGGAGAACGCATGACGCCACCAGCCGCCTTAACCCGCCGCCGCGGCCTCCGCCGCTGGTTGGCCGCCACCACCGCCGCGCTGATCACCGCCGCGGCCGCCCTCACCGCCACCGCCAGCACCGCGCGGGCCGACGAGGAGGCCCCGCGCCAGTACCCGGTCGGCGACCTGGGCACGGGCGTGCAGAACTTCTTCGCCAGCCCGAACGCCGTGGCCGGCGCCAACGACTGGAGCTGCAAGCCGACCGCCGAACACCCCGACCCGGTGGTCCTGGTGCACGCCACCTTCGTCAACCAGGGCGCCAACTGGGCGCAGATCTCCCCCACTCTCGCCAACGAGGGCCACTGCGTCTTCGCCTTCAACTACGGCATGAACCCCGTCCTCTCCCTCGGCCGCATCGGCGGCCTGACGGGCGTCGCCGGCTCGGCCCGTACGCTGAACGGCTTCGTCGACAAGGTGCTGGCCGCGACCGGCGCGAAGAAGGTCGACCTGGTCGGGCACTCGCAGGGCGGCATGATGCCGAACTACTACATCAAGCGGCTGGGCGGCGCCGCGAAGGTCGACAAGTTCGTGGCGATGGCGCCGAGCAACCACGGCACGACGCTGAGCGGCCTGGTCAACCTCGGCGAGGCGATCCACGCGCTCGGCCTGGTGAACGGCTTCTTCGACCTGCTGGGGCTGCAGGGCCTGAAGGACCAGGAAGTCGGCTCGGACTTCCAGAAGGCGCTGTGGGCGGACGGCGACACGGTCCCCGGGGTGCGCTACGCGGTGATCCAGACCAAGAACGACAAGGTCGTCACCCCGTACGGCAATGCCTTCCTCAAGGGGGACAACGTCGACAACATCCTGCTCCAGGACCAGTGCCCGCAGAACCCGGTCGGGCATGTGGGGCTGGCCTTCGACGGGCCTACGGTGCAGAACGTGGTGAATGAGCTGGGGGCGGACGATCCGTCGTTCCGGCCGAAGTGCGAGGGGTACGGGATCGGTTTCTGAGCGCGCGAAGACCCCCGGCAGGCCGCCGCCTGCCGGGGGTCCCCGTACGTTCAGGTGCTCAGTAGTCGACGCGGTCCGACTTGGCCAGCCAGGCGTCGAACGGGGCGGTGCGGTTCGGCAGGTCCAGCTGCTGGACCTCGACCGGCCACATCGACGCGGGCTGCTTCGCGAACAGGTCGTAGAACTTCCGGTCGTCGAACCCGCCCACCGCGGCGTCGTGCCGGTCGGCGCAGAAGACGATCCGGTCCACCCGCGCCCACAGGGCGGAGGACAGACACATCGGACACGGCTCACAGGACGTGATCAGGGTGCAGCCTTCGAGCGAGAAGGTGTCCAGCTTCTGGCAGGCGGCGCGCATCGCGCTCACCTCGGCGTGCGCGGTCGGGTCCAGGTTCGCGGTGACCTGGTTGTTCCCGTACGCGACGACCTCGCCGTCCTTGGCGATCAAGGCGCCGAACGGGCCGCCGCCGTTGTGCACGCTGTTGGTGGCCAGAGTGATCACCTCGTCCAGCCAGACGCGCTCGAGGTCCTGAATGCTGGTCTCCTGGGCGTGCACGGTCATGGTTACTCCAAAATATAGGCGGGGAAGAGGGCCGGCGCTGTTCGACGCCGACGAGGTGCTCCGGGGCGACCGGGGCAGGGGTCATTGGGGGGTGCGGGCGAGGGTGACCTCGGTCGCGTCCGGACGGTGGCGCTGAGCCTCGGCGGCCCGCGCTCCCGCCCCTACGGCGGGTCGGAGGAAGTCCACGGGCCTCATCCCTTGCTTCGTTGCACCTGGTCCATGGAGTACACAGGCAAACGAGGGGTGTCAGCACGGGGTGGAAGACATGAAATGGTCAGCGGGCTGGGGCCGGGGGTTTGTAGGCTCCTACAAGACGCCGCCGCATGCGCCTACGGGGGAGGACTCATGAGCGCCCGGCCGGACAAGATCTTTGTGCTCGTGCACGGCTCGTATCACGGGGCCTGGGCCTTCGGGAGGCTGGCGCCGCTGCTGGCCCGGCAGGGTCACCAGGTGATCGCGCGCGATCTGCCGGGCCACGGCCTGCGGGCGCGCTTCCCGCGCTCGTACCTGAACGGCGGGGCAGACCGGTCGGCGCTCGCCACCGAGTCGTCGCCGCTGGCCCAGGTGACGCTGCGGGACTGCGCCGAGTGGGTCGCCGCCGACCTCGGACAGCTCGCGGACCAGCTGCCGGACCGCCGGATCGTGCTGGTCGGCCACAGCTTCGGGGGGCTCGTGCTCAACCGGGTGGCCGAGAGCACGCCGCGGCTCATCGACCGCCTCGTCTACGTCTCCGCCTTCATGACCGCGGCCGGGCGGTCGATCAACGACTACCTCGCCGGCCCCGAGTTCGGCTCGTCGGAGCTCCCGCCGCTCCTGGTCGGCGACCCGGCGGCGACGGGCGCCTTCCGTATCGACCCGCGATCGGCGGACCCGTCGTACCGGGCCCGCCTCAAGACCGGGCTCGCCGCCGACGTCCCCGACGACGACTGGGAGGCCGTCGCGCACCAGCTCACCCCCGACGCCCCGGCGCCGCCGCACGCCGAACCGGTGCCGCTCACCGCTGCGGGGTGGGGCGCGATACCGCGGACGTACGTCAGCTGCACCGCCGACCGCGCGCTGCCGGTCGCCACGCAGCACCGCTTCATCCGGGAGGCCGACGCGCTCACGCCGGACAACCTGACGGAGGTGCGCGAGCTGCCGACCGGGCACTCGCCGTTCTTCTCGCGCCCGGAGGAGCTGGCGGAGATCCTGCTGGGGCTGTGAGGAACTCTCTCCGTATCCGGGGGTCCTTGGCCTCGGCCTCGGCCTCGGCCTAGCGGTAGTTCACGAACTGCACGGCGAAGTCGAGGTCCTTGTCCTTGACCAGGGCGATGACGGCCTGCAGGTCGTCCCGCTTCTTGGAGCTGACGCGCAGCTCCTCGCCCTGGACCTGAGCCTTGACGCCCTTCGGGCCCTCGTCCCGGATGATCTTCGCGAGCTTCTTGGCGTTCTCCTGGGAGATGCCTTCCTTGACTGTCGCGAAGAGCTTGTACTCCTTGCCGGAGGCCTGCGGCTCCCCCGCCTCGACGGCCTTCAGCGAGATGCCGCGCTTGACCAGCTTGGACTGGAAGATGTCCAGCACGGCCTTGACCCGCTCCTCGGCGTTGGCCCGCATCTCGATGCCGTCCTCACCGGACCAGCGGATCGAGGCGTCGACGCCCTTGAAGTCGTAGCGCTGCGAGATCTCCTTGGCGGCCTGGTTGAGGGCGTTGTCGACCTCCTGCCGCTCGACCTTCGAGACGATGTCGAAACTGGAGTCGGCCATGGTGTTCGGGCTCCTCATACGTAGATCCGGCTGCGGTGGGGCCCGTGGCGGGCCAGGGCCCAGCCTAGCCACCGTGGCCGTGATCACGACGGGCCAAACCGAGTGGCGGACCACCCCCCGCCATCAGGTATGGTTTACGTCGTCGCCCACGAGAGCGACAAACCCTTGGCGGTGTGCCCGAGTGGCCAAAGGGAGCAGACTGTAAATCTGCCGGCTCAGCCTTCCCAGGTTCGAATCCTGGCGCCGCCACGCCAAAGAGAATGGCCCTCTACCTGCGGAAACGCGAGTAGGGGGCCGTTTCGTTTGCGGGCCGCGATCGGGAGGCCGGGGGCGGGCGGATGGCGTGGTGGGAGC
>NZ_JAAKZV010000244.1 GCF_011044975.1 Streptomyces coryli
GGCGGCGGTCATGCGGCGGGGGCGGGGGACGGGGCGATCCGGCCGCGGACCTCGCCGAGGCCGATCCGGGCGCCGTCAGGGCCCGGCGCCCAGGCGGTGAGCGTGACCTCGTCGCCGTCCTGGAGCCAGGGGCCCTTGCCGAGGGTCTGCTCCAGCAGGCAGCCGAGCTGGTCCGGCTCGGGGCCGCTGACCGTGCCCGAGGCGAAGAGGTCGCCGGTGCGCAGCGAGGCGCCGTTGACCGTCATGTGGGCGAGCTGCTGGGCCGCCGTCCAGTACATCGCCGAGAACGGCGGACGGGACACCACGTCACCGTTGATACGGACCTCAAGACGCAGGTCGAGCGCGTCCGCGCGGTCCGCGTCGTCGAGATAGCCCTGCAGCGCGTGGGTACGCTCCGGCGGCCGGGTCCAGGCCGCCTCCAGCGCCGCCAGCGGCGTCACCCACGCCGATACGGACGTGGCGAACGACTTCCCGAGGAACGGGCCCAGCGGCACGTACTCCCACGCCTGGATGTCGCGCGCCGACCAGTCGTTGAGCAGGGTCAGGCCGAAGACATGCTCCCGGAAGTCCGCCAGCCCGACCGGCGAGCCCATCGGGGACGGGACCCCGGCCACGAAGCCGACCTCCGCCTCCAGGTCCAGCCGCACCGAAGGGCCGAAGGCGGGCACGGCATCGGCGGGCGCCTTGCGCTGGCCGCGGGGCCGTACGACGTCGGTGCCGGACACCACGACCGTGCCGGAGCGGCCGTGGTAGCCGATCGGCAGGTGCTTCCAGTTGGGGGTGAGCGGCTCCGGGGCGTCCGGGCGGAAGATGCGGCCGACATTGCTCGCGTGATGCTCGCTCGCGTAGAAGTCGACGTAGTCCGCGACCTCGAAGGGCAGGTGCAGCTCCACCTCGGCGAGCGGGAGCAGCAGCGGCGCCACCGTCTCCCGGTGCGCCGGGTCCGTCAGCCAGGCGGTGAGCTCGGCCCGTACCGCGTCCCAGACCGGGCGGCCGGCGGCCAGCAGCGGATTGAGGACCGGCTCCGCGAGCAGGCCGGCGTGCGGCGAGCCGAGGGCGGCGGCGGCCGCGCCGGCGTCCAGGACGTGGTCGCCGTAGCGGACGCCGATGCGCCGGGTGCCGGCGGCGGGGGCGGAGAAGACGCCGTACGGGAGGTTGTGCGGGCCGAAGGGGTGGTCGGCCGGCGGCTCGAATGCGCTCTGGTCAGGCATGGCCACACCTTAGGCGCGTCGCCCGCCGCTGGAAATAGCGGACGATCTTGGCAATCGGGAGCGGTCCTGGCCCCTCCCCTGCACGATGTGATCGTTACGTGACCGGATACGCTGCCCACGTGGTGCAAGGTTTCTAAGCGACACATCGACATACCACCGCGTTCAGCGATCGCAGACAGGAGGAGCCCTCGTGACCGTGGTCGCGCCCTTCGGGCTCAGCGTGCGGGATCAGGGCCTGGAAGCCGATGTCCAGGCCGGGTTGGCGGCGGTCGAAGAAGGCCTTTTCGAGGCCACGAAGAGCGACGTGCCGTTCATCACCGAGGCCGCCCAGCACCTGGTCCGGGCGGGCGGCAAAAGGTTCCGCCCGCTGCTGGTGATGCTGTCCTCGCAGTTCGGTGACCCGCATGCGCCGGGCGTCGTCCCGGCGGCCGTGGTCGTCGAGCTCACCCACCTCGCGACGCTCTACCACGACGACGTCATGGACGAGGCCGTGGTGCGCCGCGGCGTGGCCAGCGCCAACAGCCGCTGGGACAACTCCGTCGCCGTCCTGACCGGCGACTTCCTGTTCTCCCGCGCCTCGAACCTGCTGGCCGACCTCGGGCCCGAGATGGTCCGGATCCAGGCGCAGGCGTTCGAGCGCCTCGTCACCGGCCAGATCCTGGAGACCGCGGGCCCGCTGGGCGACCGCGACCCGATCGACCACTACCTGGAGGTCCTGGCCGGCAAGACGGGGTCGCTGATCGCCGTCTCCGGCCGCTTCGGGGCGCTGATGTCGGGGGCCGACGAGCGCACGGTCGACGTGCTCACGCAGTACGGCGAGCGGATCGGCATCGCCTTCCAGCTGGCCGACGACATCCTGGACATCGCCAGCGACGAGCACGAGTCCGGCAAGACGCCGGGCACGGACCTGCGGGAGGGTATCCCGACCCTGCCGGTTCTGCATGTCAGGGCGGCGGCGGAGCGCGATGGCTCGCCGGAGGACCGGGAGCTGTGCGAGCTGCTGGACGGCGATCTCACGGACGACGCCCGGCTCGCGGACGTGCTGGCGCGGCTGCGGGTCCACCCGGCCCTGGAGCAGGCGCGACGGGACACTGTTCGGTACGCGGAAGAGGCGCGCTCGATGCTGAGCGGCCTGCCCTCGTGCTCCGCCCGGGCCGCGCTCGAGGAGCTGTGCGATGCGGTGGTGCACCGGGCCGGGTAGGGCGCCGACCCGTAAGGGCCGGACGCCCGTAGGCGTAGCACGGTCATCCCCGCGGCGTATCCGTGGTTGCCTCTGTGGGCTGACGCCCCGGGGCGTCCCATTTGGTGGGATGGCAGTACTGGATCCGCCGGCAAGCCCCGAGAGGCGAAACGGGTGACAATGTCACTCATGGGGCGGATTGAGTGCGACGTGACGTGACACCCCGGAGGTAGATCCACATGGCACAGATCCAACCGGAGCCCGAGCAGCCGGGCGGCATACGGCGCCGCAGGGCGGCGCGGTACGTGGTGCCCCTCGGCATCGCCGGGCTCGCCGCCGCCACCATCGGCCTCGTACCGGCCCTGGCGCAGTCCGACGACGGGCCGGATCTGGACAAGATCTCCGCCGAGGACCTCGTCACCAAGGTGCTCGAGTCCAAGACCCAGACCGTCTCCGGCACCGTGAAGATCAAGACCGACCTCGGCCTGCCGTCGCTGCCCGAGGGCATGGGCGGCGGCACCGACGGCGGCCGGGCCCTGGAGATGCTCACCGGCGACAAGACGCTGCAGGTCGCGGCCGACGGCCCGAACCGCCAGGCGGTCACCCTGGAGCGCGATCAGGGCGACTACACCGCGGTCCACAACGGCAAGGACATCTGGGCGTACGACAGCCAGAAGAAGGAAGCCTTCCACGGCACCAACTACAGCGAGAAAAAGGGCCAGAAGGACGGGGACCACGGGCTGCCCGAGGACCTCCAGGACCTGACGCCGCGCGAGTTCGCCCAGGAAGCGCTCAAGAAGGCCGACAAGACGACCGAGGTGACCACCGACGGCACCGCGATGGTGGCCGGCCAGGAGGCGTACGTCCTGAAGGTCGCGCCCAAGCAGGACGAGTCCACGGTCCGGGACATCCGGATCGCCGTGGACGCCGACAACGGCGCCCCGCTGAAGGTCACCCTGACCTCGGACAGCGGCACGAAGGCGATCGACGCCGGGTTCACGAAGGTGGACTTCGGCAAGCCGGATGCCAAGCAGTTCGAGTTCACCCCGCCCGCCGACGCCAAGGTCACCGAGAAGGACCTGAGCAAGGAGGACGGCGGCGACCAGGGCGAGAAGGACCGCAAGGACGCCGAGCGGATGATGAAGGACGTCGAGATCGAGGGCAGCGGCTGGACCTCGATCGCCAAGTTCAACGCCGGGGCCAAGCTCTCCGACGACGGCGAGGGCCAGAGCCTGCTCGACAGCTTCACCGAGAAGGTCGACGGCGGCCGGGTCTTCTCCACCGACCTGATCAACGTCCTGATCAGCGACGACGGCCATGTCTACGCCGGCGCCGTGACGAAGGACGCGCTGGTCAAGGCGGCCAACGACTAAAAGCAGGGGCGAGTGAGTGATGGCGGCGGGCCGACCGGCCCGCCGCCATCCTTTTGCCTGCCGAGGTCAGCCCTTGCCGGCGCCCGCGCCCTCGGTGACGATCGACTTCACCTGGGCGGCGTCGTCCGCCGTGTACGCGTACGGGATCTCCGCGACCGTGCCGCCGGTCTCACCCTCGCCCGAGTTGACGAGGTGGTTGTCCTTGGCGACCAGCGCGCCCGGCTCGGAGTCGCCCTCCGCGAGGTGGAAGGGATCCTCCACGTTCTCGAAGGAGTTGCCCTCCACCAGCACACCGGCGTTGGTCGTCGAGGCGACTCCGTACGAGCCGATGTCCTGGTAGTAGTTGTTCAGCACGTGCACCGGGTTGCCGAAGCGGACCCGCGGGTGGCGCTGGCCTGTCCCCTCGAACCAGTTGTGGTCGTACGTGACGCGCAGCTTGCCCGTATCGGCGTCGCCGTTGTCGTCGCTGTGGCCGAGCAGCATCGACTTGTCGTGGTCGTGCAGGTGGTTCCAGGAGACGGTGACGGCGTCGGAGCCGTTCTTGATGTCGATCAGGCCGTCGTACGCGTCCGACAGCGTGTTGTGGTCGATCCAGACCTTGGACGAGCCGTCCACGTTGATCGCGTCGTCGCCGGAGCCGGTGAAGGTGAGGTTCTGGACGATCACGTTCGTCGCGTCGCTGATGTTCAGGCCGCCGCCGGTGATCGCGGCGTCGGCGCCGGCGCCCACCACGGTCTTGTCGGCGCTGACCTTGACCATCCCGTCGATCGCGATCGACCCCTCGACCTGTACGGTCTTGGCGCCCTCGCTCTCCACGGCCTCGGTGAACGCCGCGGCGTCCGAGACGGTGACCGTCTCGCCGCCCGCGCCGCCGGAGGTGCCGGCGCCGAAGCCGATGGGCTCGCCCGCGGCGGCGGCCTTCGGGGCGGTCTTCGGGGAGCTGCCGTCGTCCTCGACCGTCGCGGCGTTGGTCGTCCAGACGACGCCGCCGGCGAGCACCGCGGCTCCGGTGGTGGCGATCACGGCGCGACGGATGCGCTTCGCGCTCGCGCGCGCTTTGTGCTGCATGGGTTGTCCTCCGTCAAGTGGGGGGAGGGGGACGGGCGTTGTCCCGCCTGCCTCCCTGTCTCCACCGCGGCGACGGAGGTTGCCGCTACCCGAAGAACGACTTCGCCGCCCGCAGCGCCGCGGCGTCGGCCGCGATGTCCCCCGGCTTGGAGCCGTTACCGAGCAGCACCCCGCCCCAGTCCATGCGCAGATAGTCCGCGATCGTACGGAGGGTGCCGACCAGCGGGTCGGCGCGCGCCGGGTCCTTGTCGGCGAGGGCGCTCACGCCCCACAGCCGCTTGCCCGCCATCCGCGCCCGGAAGTCGGCGCCCGGCACCCGCAGCCAGCCCGACCAGTGATCGAGGTAGGTCTTGGTGTCGGCCGAGACGCTGTACCAGTACAGCGGCGAGGCGATCACCAGGTCGGTGGCGGCGAGCGTCGCGTCGAAGAGCGTCCGCAGGTCGCCTTCCGGCTCCGGGTAGGCGCCGTCGCCCACGTGCCGGACGTCGCCGAAGCGCGGCAGCGACAGCTCCCCGAGGCGCAGCCAGCGCTGCTCGGCGGTCGGCGGGAGCTGCTCGGCGGCGGCGCGGGCCAGGGTCTCGGTGTTGCCGCCGGGGCGGGCGCTGCCCAGGATGAACACGTACGTCGACATGGGTGCCCCTCTCACGATTGCTTGCGTACGCAATTAAACGCGCACGCAAGGACTCTCGTCAAGGGAGGCCGCGGCCTTGCGCAGCTCCGCCCGCCCCCGGCGGGCAGTGCGCAGCGCGTCGTAACTGAGCAGGCACAGCGCCAGCCACACCAGCGCGAAGCCCGCCCACCGCTCCGGCGGCATCTGCTCGTGGAAGTACGCGACGCCGAGGATGAACTGCAGCGTCGGCGTCAGGTACTGCATCAGCCCGATCGTCGACAGCGGCAGCCGCACCGCCGCCGCCCCGAAGCAGACCAGCGGCACCGCGGTCACCACACCCGCGCTCATCAGCAGCAGCGCGTGCCCGGCGCCGTCGGTGGTGAAGGTCGACTCCCCGCGGCTGCCGAGGTACATCAGGAACGCCAGCGCCGGCAGGAACTGGATCGTGGTCTCGGCCGCGAACGACTCCGGCCCCTGCAGCGCGATCCGCTTCTTCACCAGCCCGTACGTCCCGAAGGAGAAGGCCAGCGTGAGCGAGATCCAGGGCAGTTGCCCGTAGCCGATGGTCAGCACCAGCACCGAGGCGACGCCGACGCCGACGGCGGTCCACTGCAGCGGGCGCAGCCGCTCGCGCAGCAGGAGGACGCCGAAGGCGATGGAGACCAGGGGGTTGATGAAGTAGCCGAGCGAGGCCTCGACCACGTGGCCGGAGTTGACCGCCCAGATGTAGACGCCCCAGTTGGCGCTGATCGCCGCCGCGGCGGCGAGGGTGAGGAGCAGCCGCTTCGGCTGCCGCAGCAGCGGGCGGATCCAGGACCAGCGGCGCAGCACGAGCAGCAGGATGATGCAGGCCGGCAGCGACCAGACCATGCGGTTGGCGAGGATCTCGGTGGCCCCGGCGGGCTTCAGCAGCGGCCAGTAGAGCGGGACCAGGCCCCAGATCCCGTACGCGGCAAAGCCGTAGAGGAGGCCCGCGCGGCCCTCCTGTGGCGTCGACTGCATGACCCGCCTCCCGTCCCGTACCGCTGCGCCCAAACGACTCGACGGTAGCTGGCGCGGGAGGCCGCTGTCATATCCGTTCCAAACTATGGCTCCTTACAGGGCCGCGGCGATCGCGTCGGCGATGGTGCCTGTCGGGCGGCCGATGAGGCGGGCGAGGTCGCCGGGCGTCGCGGCGAGCTCGCCGCGGGCGATGCCGGTGTCGACGTCGGCCAGGGTGGCGGCGAAGGGGGCGGGGAGGCCGGCCTGCAGCAGCGCGGCCTCGTAGTCGGCGGGGGAGAGGCGGGTGTGGGCAATGTCCTTGCCGGTCTGCCGGGAGACCTCGGCCGCGTACTCGTCCAGGCTCCACGCCGTGTCGCCGCTCAGTTCGTACGTGGTGTTCTCGTGGCCCTCGCCGGTCAGGACCGCGGCCGCCGCCGCGGCGAAGTCGGCGCGCGGCGCGCTCGCGATGCGGCCGTCACCGGCGGCGGAGAAGACGGCGCCGGCGGCCAGGACCTGGCCGAGGTTCCCGGTGTAGTTCTCGTGGTACCAGCCGTTGCGCAGCAGGCTGTACGGCAGTCCGGAGCCGGTCACCAGCTTCTCGGTGGCGAGGTGCTCCTCGGCGAGGGAGAAGGTCGCCGCGGGCCCGCCGAGGATCGAGGTGTACGCGAGGAAGCCGACGCCGGCCTCCTTCGCCGCGTCGATGGCCGCGGTGTGCTGCGGGATCCGCTTGCCGACCTCGCTGCCGGAGATCAGCAGCACCCGGTCGCCGGCGCGGAAGGCCGTCTTGAGGGAGGCCGGGTCGTCGTAGTCCGCGGTACGGATCTCGACGCCGCGGGCGGCCAGGTCGGCGGCCTTGGCGGGGTCGCGTACGACGGCGGCGAGGTCGGCGGAGGGGGTGGTGGCCAGCAGCTCGTTGACGACGAGGCGGCCCAGCTGTCCGGTTGCTCCGGTGATCACAATGCTCATGCGATCCACCGTAACCTGCACGCTAACTATCCGTAAGTACCCACTTTGAGGTAAGGTACTGCCATGGCCGTAAGTGACAAGCCCAAGCTGAGTGACCTCCCGGCGGACGTCTTCACCGCCGACTGTCCGTCCCGGAGCGTGCTGGAGCATGTGGTCAGCCGCTGGGGCGTGCTGGTGCTGGCGGCGCTGCTGGAGGGCACGCTGCGGTTCAGCGAGCTGCGGCGGCGGATCGGCGGCGTGAGCGAGAAGATGCTCGCTCAGACCCTGCAGACGCTGGAGCGGGACGGGATGGTGCTCCGCGAGGCCAGGCCCGTCATCCCGCCGCACGTCGAGTACTCCCTCACCCCGCTCGGTGAGCAGGCCGCGCGGCAGGTGTGGGCGCTGGCCACGTGGTCGCAGGAGCATCTGCAGGACGTGCAAAAGGCCCGGACCGCGTATGACGCGGCCCGGGCCCGTAAGGACTGAAGAAAGCCCTAGCCGACGACCGTCCAGGTGTCGTTGCCGGCCAGCAGGGCGCCGAGGTCGCCCTTGCCCTTCTGTTCGACGGCGGCGTCGAGTTGCTCGGACATCTCGGTGTCGTAGACCGGGCGGTCGACCGAGCGCAGCACGCCGATCGGCGTGTGGTGCAGGGTGTCCGGGTCGGCGAGGCGGGAGAGGGCGAAGGCCGTCGTCGGGGACGCGGAGTGGGCGTCGTGGACGAGGATCTGCGACTGGTTCTCCTCGGTCACGTCGACGATCTTCAGATCGCCGGTCTGCGTGTCCCGTACGACGCCCTTGGCGCCGTCGATGCCGAAGCGGATCTGCTCGCCGTGCTCGAGGCGGATGACCGCCTCCTCGGCCTGCTGCTTGTCCTTCAGCACCTCGAAGGCGCCGTCGTTGAAGATGTTGCAGTTCTGGTAGATCTCCACCAGCGCGGTGCCCGGGTGGGCGGCGGCCTGGCGCAGCACCTCGGTGAGGTGCTTGCGGTCGGAGTCGACGGTGCGGGCCACGAAGGACGCCTCGGCGCCGATCGCCAGCGAGACCGGGTTGAAGGGCGCGTCCAGCGAGCCCATCGGGGTCGACTTGGTGATCTTGCCGACCTCGGAGGTGGGCGAGTACTGGCCCTTGGTCAGCCCGTAGATCCGGTTGTTGAAGAGCAGGATCTTCAGGTTCACGTTGCGGCGCAGCGCGTGGATCAGGTGGTTGCCGCCGATGGACAGCGCGTCGCCGTCACCCGTGACGACCCAGACGGAGAGGTCGCGGCGGGAAGCGGCGAGGCCGGTGGCGATGGCCGGGGCGCGGCCGTGGATGGAGTGCATCCCGTACGTGTTCATGTAGTACGGGAAGCGGGACGAGCAGCCGATGCCCGAAACGAAGACGACGTTCTCCTTCGCCAGGCCCAGGCTGGGCATGAAGCCCTGGACGGCGGCGAGGACGGCGTAGTCGCCGCAGCCGGGGCACCAGCGGACTTCCTGGTCGGTCTTGAAGTCCTTCATCGTCTGCTTGGCGTCGGACTTCGGCACCAGGGAAAGCGCGTCGATCACCGGCGCCTCCGTAGCAGTGTCAGCCATTGTCGATGGCCTCCTTGAGAGCGGTGGCGAGCTGCTCGGCCTTGAAGGGCAGTCCGCGGACCTGTGTGTAGGACTGGGCGTCTACGAGGTACTTGGCGCGGATGAGCGTGGCGAGCTGCCCAAGGTTCATCTCGGGGATGACGACCTTGTCGTAACGCTTGAGCACCTCGCCGAGGTTGGCCGGGAAGGGGTTGATGTGGCGCAGATGGGCCTGCGCGACCTTCTCTCCGGCGCCGCGGATGCGGCGCACGGCGGCGGTGATCGGCCCGTATGTGGAGCCCCAGCCCAGGACCAGCAGGCTCGCGTCCCCGTCCGGGTCGTCGACCTCGATGTCCGGCACCTCGATGCCGTCGATCTTCGCCTGCCGGGTGCGGACCATGAATTCGTGGTTGGCCGGGTCGTACGAGATGTTGCCCGAGCCGTCGGCCTTCTCGATGCCGCCGATGCGGTGCTCGAGACCGGGGGTGCCGGGGATCGCCCACGGGCGGGCGAGGGTCTCCGGGTCCCGCTTGTACGGCCAGAAGGTCTCGGTGCCGTCCTCCAGCTCGTGGTTCGGCTGGGTGGCGAACTGCACGCGTAGATCCGGCAGTTCGTCGGTCTCCGGGACCCGCCAGGGCTCGGAGCCGTTGGCGAGATAGCCGTCCGAGAGCAGCAGCACCGGGGTGCGGTACGTCAGCGCGATGCGGGCGGCGTCCAGGGCGGCGGTGAAGCAGTCCGCGGGCGTCGACGGGGCGATCACCGGGACCGGCGCCTCGCCGTTGCGGCCGAACATCGCCTGCAGCAGGTCCGCCTGCTCGGTCTTGGTCGGCAGGCCGGTCGAAGGCCCGCCGCGCTGGATGTCGATCACCAGCAGCGGCAGCTCCAGCGACACCGCGAGGCCGACCGTCTCCGCCTTCAGCGCGATGCCGGGACCGGACGTCGTCGTCACGCCGAGCGAGCCGCCGAAGGCCGCGCCGAGCGCGGCGCCGATGCCGGCGATCTCGTCCTCGGCCTGGAAGGTGCGCACGCCGAAGTTCTTGTGCTTGCTCAGCTCGTGCAGGATGTCCGAGGCCGGCGTGATCGGGTACGAGCCGAGGAACAGCGGCAGGTCGGCCTGCTTGCCCGCGGCGATCAGCCCGTAGGAGAGCGCCAGATTCCCGGAGATGGAGCGGTACGTGCCCGGCGGGAAGGCCTTCGAGGCGGGGGCCACCTCGTACGAGACGGCGAAGTCCTCGGTCGTCTCGCCGAAGTTCCAGCCGGCGCGGAAGGCGGCGATGTTCGCCTCGGCGATGTCCGGCTTCTTGGCGAACTTGGTCCGCAGGAAGTTCTCCGTGCCCTCGGTGGGCCGGTGGTACATCCAGGACAGCAGGCCCAGCGCGAACATGTTCTTCGAGCGGTCGGCGTCCTTGCGGGAGAGGCCGAACTCCTTCAGCGCCTCCACGGTCAGGGTGCCCAGCGGCACCGGGTGGACGCTGTAGCCGTCGAGGGAGCCGTCGTCCAGCGGGCTGGCCTCGTAGCCGACCTTGGACAGGGCGCGCTTGGTGAACTCGTCGGTGTTGACGATGATCTCGGCGCCGCGCGGCACGTCCGGCAGGTTCGCCTTCAGGGCGGCCGGGTTCATCGCCACGAGCACGTTCGGCGCGTCGCCGGGCGTCAGGATGTCGTGGTCGGCGAAGTGCAGCTGGAAGGACGAGACGCCGGGCAGGGTGCCTGCGGGGGCGCGGATCTCGGCGGGGAAGTTCGGCAGCGTCGACAGGTCGTTGCCGAACGACGCGGTCTCCGACGTGAAGCGGTCTCCCGTCAGCTGCATGCCGTCACCGGAGTCACCCGCGAACCGGATGATCACCCGGTCGAGGCGCTTCACCTCCTTGCCGGCGCCGCGCTGCTCCCCGATGGCCGATGTGGTCACTGTTCCGGACCTCCCTCAAGGCGACGGCTCAAAAGCTGGGGGCCGCTCGCACGCAGTAAAACAACCAAGCCCGCACCCCATCGTACGTGGGTAAGGGTGGCCTTCCTTGGCTGTCCCGGGATATGGACACGGCTGAGACGTCCTGGTCCGCCCGTGTTCGTCACCTTTTCTTCGCCCCCCGGTGCGCTACGCCATTGGTTCTAGGACCAGCTACGAGTTGAGATACGTCAGAACGGCGAGGACCCTGCGGTGATCCCCGTCACTCTGGGCCAGGCCGAGCTTCAGGAAGATGTTGCTCACATGCTTCTCCACCGCGCCGTCGCTGACCACCAGCTGGCGGGCGATGGCCGAATTCGTACGGCCCTCGGCCATGAGGCCGAGCACCTCCCGCTCGCGCGGGGTGAGACCCGCGAGCACGTCCTGCTTGCGGCTGCGGCCGAGCAGTTGCGCGACCACCTCGGGGTCGAGCGCGGTGCCGCCCTCGGCGACCCGCTGTACGGCGTCGACGAATTCACGTACCTCGGCTACCCGGTCCTTGAGGAGGTAGCCGACACCGCGGCTGGAGCCTGCGATGAGTTCGGTCGCGTACTGCTCCTCCACGTACTGGGAGAGCACCAGCACGCCGACCTCGGGGTGGTCGCGGCGGATGGAGATGGCGGCGCGCACCCCCTCGTCGGTGTGCGACGGCGGCATCCGGACGTCGGCTACGACGACATCGGGTGCCTGGTTCTCCTGCGCGAGTTCGCCGACGGTCTTGACCAGCGCGTCCCCGTCACCGACGCCGGCGACCACGTCGTATCCCTTGTCGGTGAGAAGACGGGTCAGCCCCTCTCTGAGCAGCACGCTGTCCTCGGCAATGACTACGCGCACCTTCTGCGCCTCCATGGTGGCTTGGCCCCCCGCCCCGCGATGTTCTGTTTACGGGGCCCAGCATCGCATGGGTCGGACGCCTTGAGGCCGCTCTTGTGCCGGGCCCGGCCACCCGCCCGCTGCTGTGCGCTGCCGGGGCCGGCACAAGAGCGG
>NZ_JAAKZV010000245.1 GCF_011044975.1 Streptomyces coryli
CGATCGCCTCGCGGATGCGGGAGCGCAGCGCCGCGTCATGCGCCCCCTCCGCCACCACCGCCATCAGAGACGTCCGCGCCTCAGGGCGCGACAGCAGCGCCGCGAACTGCAGCACCACACCTCGGACATCCGCCTCCAGGCTCCCCAGATCCGGCAGCGTCAGCTCCTCGAAGAGCGCCGCCACCGCCTCCACGACCAGCTCGTTCTTGCCCGGCCAGCGGCGGTACAGGGTGGTCTTCGCGACGCCCGCCCGCGCCGCCACGTCGCTCATCGTCAGGCCGGACCAGCCGAGTTCGACGAGCGCGGCACGTGTGGCGTCCAGGATGGCGCGGTCCGCGGCGGCGCTGCGGGGGCGGCCGCTGCGGCGGGGCGGTGTGGGGGTGGTGCGGCTCATAACGGGGAACCCTACTCGGCAGTCACAAGCATCGGTTACGCTACTGGTCGTAGCGAAATGAGCGGCAACCGCGCGCCCGGGTGGGGACCCGGGCGTAACCCCTGACTCATGAGCTCTGAGCGAAAATGGGTCCGTGCCCCCAGCCAATCCACCGGGGGCGCGGGCCTGACCGCATCCGCATCGGGGAGTATGGACGCATGCAGCCACGCAGCAACATGTCCATGAGCGGAGCGGTCGACCTGGCCGCGGTGAAGGCGGCCGCGGAGGCCAAGGAGAAGGCCGAGCAGGCGCGGGCGGAACGGGCGAACAACCCGGAAGCCGCCGCGGCGTCCGCGGGGGCCCTCGTCATCGATGTCGACGAGGCGGGTTTCCAGGAGGAAGTCCTGCAGCGGTCCACCGAGGTGCCGGTGGTCATCGACTTCTGGGCCGAGTGGTGCGAGCCGTGCAAGCAGCTGAGCCCGATCCTCGAGGGCCTCGCCCAGGAGTACGCGGGCCGGTTCATTCTCGCCAAGATCGACGTCGACAAGAATCAGCTGCTCTTCCAGCAGTTCGGCGTGCAGGGCATCCCGGCGGTGTTCGCCGTCGTCGCCGGGCAGCCGGTGCCGCTGTTCCAGGGCGCGGCGCCCGCGGCGCAGATCCGGCAGGTCCTCGACCAGCTGATTCAGGCCGCCGAGCAGCAGTTCGGCATCGTCGGCACCCAGCAGGTGCCGATGGCCCCGGGGGAGGAGCCCCAGGAGGCTGTCGAGCCGGAAGGTCCGTACGACGGCGTGCTCGCCGCGGCGGGCGATGCCCTCGACAGCGGTGACCTCGGCGGCGCCATTCGCGCGTACGAGAACGTGCTCGCCGACGACCCGGGCAACACCGAGGCCACCCTGGGTCTCGCCCAGGCCCGGCTGCTCGAGCGGGTGCAGGGCCTCGATCCGCAGCAGGTGCGCAAGAACGCCGCCGACAATCCCGCCGATGCGCAGGCGCAGATCGCCGCCGCCGACCTGGATCTGGCCGGCGGTCATGTCGAGGACGCCTTCGGCCGGCTGGTCGAGACCGTCGGGCGGACCGCGGGCGACGACCGGCAGGCGGCGCGGGTCCGGCTGCTGGAGCTCTTCGAGGTCATCGGCGGTGACGACCCGCGGGTGGTGTCGGCGCGGTCGGCGCTCGCCCGGGTGCTCTTCTAAGGCAAAGACCTGCTCACCAGCTGATAACCATCGAGTAACGGCGGCCGCGGCTTTGCCAAATCTTGACCATCGCGGCCGCTGTTACTGCGGGTAATTGACGATCTGTCTAATGTCCGGATTGCGGTCCTTGATCCCGGGGATTTGCCGACTTTCACGGCGACCGTGAGTGCCGATTTTCCGCCTCTCGAACGCCTTCCCGACACCGTCGCGTTACTCGCAAGTAATGAACCCCTTGTGCGCCACCTCTCCCATGCACCACGATCGCCTGTGCTCGGACCTGCAACCGCAGCTCAGTCCCCAGCTGAGAGCCCGCGGAGCAGGAACCCCGCCGAGTGGCCGGAACCCACCGGGAACCGGTCAGGGGCAGGGGGGTCACCACCAGTAGGGCGGTGCCTGTCCTTTCCGGCCGCACGCCGTGCGGCCAGCGGTTGTCGCTCGGAGGTGAACGCCATGGGCGTCTCCTTCCGAGGACGTGAGCACTTCTCCCATCTCCGCACCCGGGACCCTTCCGCTCAGTCAGGGCGGGCCGGGGCGCGAGATGTACGTCCGAGAAGGAGGATGGGAATGGCGTCCCAGACGCGTGGCGGGACCAGGTGGAAGCGGTTCGCTGTGGTCATGGTGCCCAGCGTTGCCGCGACGGCAGCGATAGGCGTCGCGATGTCGCAGGGCGCACTTGCGGCGTCGTTCAGCGTGTCGGGCCAGCAGGCCAAGGTCACGGCCGGAAAGCTCGACGGCCAGGGCTTCGTCCAGTACGGCTCGTACGAGAAGAAGGTCGACGGGAAGAACGTCCCGGTGGCGGTGCTTGGCTTCAAGAACGCCAAGATCAACAACCTCTGCCAGTCGGTCGTCACCCCGGACGTGCCGCTGATCGGCACCGTGTCGCTGAAGCTGACCGCGGGCACCAAGGCCGGCAAGCCGGTCGAGGGCAAGAACCTCTACATCGACACGGCGGAGGCGGACGCCGACGCCACCTTCACCAACATCAACATCGGTGTGGCGGCGGGCAGCAGCTCCAAGGGCCCGGGCATCAGCCCCGGGGACCACACCAGCAAGGGCAGCTTCGCCCAGGAGGCCGACCGGGCCGTCTTCTCCGGTGCCAAGCAGAAGATCTGGGCCACCACGGCCGGGACCTTCAAGCTCAGCAACCTCAGCGTGCGCCTGCACAAGGGCGACAACGAGTGCTACTAGGCCCGCGAGGGCAGTAAGTAGCGCCTGACCCGGCCCGCGACCGGGCGGGCGGCGCGCACCCCGCAGGGGGCCGCCCCGCCCGCCCCGGCCACACCGACTTCCCGCGCGCACGCGGGTTCCAGGGAGCTGTTCTCCATGACCGACGAGTCTCCAGCGCTGCGTGAGCGCATCCGCGGCTGGCGGCTTGCGTTCCGCGGCTGGCGCGGCACCAGGCCGTTCTGGGCGGGACTGCTGACCATTCTGGGCGGCCTGCCGATCGCCTACTTCCCCTACGCCGACCTGAAGATCGGCCAGATGACCGTGCGGATGGCGACCACCGCCGGCGCCGGCGCGCTGATCATCGGGATCCTGCTGGTCACCCTCGGGCTGACCATGTGGTTCCACCAGGTCGTACGGGTCTTCGCCGGCGTGGCCTCGATCGTGCTGGCGCTGGTGTCCATCCCGATCTCCAACCTCGGCGGATTCCTGCTCGGATTCCTGCTGTCCATGAGCGGCGGCGCGCTTGCCATCGCGTGGGCGCCGGGCAAGGAGAGCGGCGAGGACCCGGCGGAGCCGGAGGGCCGCTCACCGCAGACCGAGCCGGACGACACCGCTCTCGATGACCTGCTCGGCCGTACGGACGCCGCCGGCGGCGACCCCTTCCCGCCGCTGGACGATGGCGGTCGTACGGTGAACGCGGTGGGAGGACGGCATCGTGGCTGACCAGCGCAGCGGGCCGCGGCACGCGGCCCCGAGGCGGTCGGTGCTGGCCAAGGCCAAGATGCCGGCCGGCAAGGCGATAGCGCTGGCGGCGATGCCGACGGCGGTGTTCACGATGATGACGCTGACGCCCAGGCTGGCGTCGGCCGAGGGCGCCCCCGACAAGGCGGCGTCCGCCAAGGACATCGAGAACCCCTTCTCCGGCGACGAGTGCGAACCGCAGGAGGACAAGAAGAAGGCGGACGCGAAGAAGGACGAGGAGAAGAAGCCCTCGCCCTCGCCGTCCGAGTCCTCCGCCAAGCCGAGCCCGTCGGAGGACGACAAGTCCGACGGCCTGCTGCCCAAGCCGGACGCCACCGGCGAGCAGGACGAGTCCAAGGCCGACGAGCCCGAGCCGGAGGCTTCGTCGTCCTCGTCCGAACCGGAGCCCGAGCCGTCGGAGTCGGAGTCCAAGAACCCGCTGGACCCGCTGGGTGTCGGCGACAAGATCAAGGACTTCTTCACCCCGGACGACAAGGAGTCGGCGACTCCCAGCCCGACCACCTCCTCGCCGGAGGCGGACGAGCCGGAGCCGAAGCCGACCTCCGAGTCGCCGGAGCCGAAGCCGGAGCCGACCGAGTCGTCCGAGCCGAAGGCCGACGAGTCGTCGAACCCGGCGAAGGACCTGCTGGACAAGGCGACCGAGAAGCCGAAGCCGGACGCTTCGGAGAAGGCCGACGGCAACCCCGAGAACGGCAAGGAGCCGTTCCCGTGCCCGACCCCCGACCCGAAGGCTCTCGCGGACGCGGATGTCGAGCAGGGCATCCCGCTGCTGTCGGACACGCCGTACACGCTCGACACGACCAAGCTGACGAACACCAACCAGGTCTACAAGGGCATCGTCAAGGTCCGTACGGCGAGCGGCAAGATCAAGCCGGTGATGAAGATCGAGTGCGACACGATCGACATCGAGAACATGAAGCAGGAGTTCAAGAACCCGGACGGCACCGTCGGCCACGTCGACGGCGGGCCCGGCACCACCTCCAAGTTCCGCGGCGGCAAGGTCACGCTGTACGTGGAGGAGTTGGAGGGCAAGCTCTTCGGGCTGATCCCGGTCAAGTTCAACGTGGATCTGCCGCTGCCGCCCATCCCGCTGCCGATCTCGATCGTCACGGACGCCAAGGTCACGCTGGCCGCGCAGTTCGGCGGCACGCTGACGGTGCCGGGGCTGCAGCAGTACAGCACGCCGAACTGAGGCTTTCTCCGGGAGCCGCACAACAGAACGCGGGTCCGACCCCAGGTTGCGGGGGCGGACCCGCGTTCTTTCGTACGTTCCTACGGCAACGCTCTTCGGCGTTCCGCCCTATGGTCACCGGGCCGCGCGCCGCCTAGCGTGCCTGGAGTGTCCTCGCCCCCGGACGGCCCGCTGCCGCCGCCCTTCGACGCCGTAGCCGCACGCCGGCTGCGCGAGGCCCTCGGCATGGGGCACGAGCATGTCGCGTACGGCATCCAGGCCGCGTACGGCCGCCGCGTCGACGCCCGTACGATCGCCGCCTGGGAGGCCGGGCACGGCGGCCCCACGCATGAGGAACTCGCCGCGCTCGCGGGCGCGCTGTGGTGCGCCCCCGCCGATCTGATGGGCGGGGAGAGCCGGCTGCGGGAGCACCGGATGGCGGCCGGTCTCGCCGTCGAGGACGTGGCCCGGCACATCGGCGTGGAGCCCGAGTCGTACGCCGCGATGGAGGCCAGCGGCGACTGGACCGGCACCGACCGGCAGGCGGCGGAGCTGGCCGGGCTGCTGCGGCTGCCGATCCCGGTGCTGCTGGAGATGACCGGCCGCACGGAGAAGCTCGCGGGCCTGCTGCGGGACGCGGCGACGACCCGCTGGCAGGCATACGTCCGCCAGGTCGCGAAGCTCGTCCCGCTGCCCAGGCACCGCATCGAGCAGGCGCTGCAGGGCCTGCACGAGGACTACCAGGGCGGCATGGTCAGCACCCTCAACTGGGGCTCCCCGGGCGGCGAACGGGCGCCGGAGTCGGGCGCGGGTGAGGAGTTCCTGACGCATGTGCTCGACCACTTCTGGGAGCGGGTCGGCTGAGGGCCGCAGGACCCTTCAGTTCCCCGCGAGCATCTCCACCAGCGCGCGCGGCGCGTCGTCGGCGAAGCACATCTCGACGCCGTCCGCCGACTCCTGCGCCTTCTCGGCGCTGCGCGGGAAGAGCGCCTCCTCGTAGACGGTGAGCGCCTTCTCCACCTCGCCGGGGCTGGCGGCGATGGCCTCGCCCAGCTCCGCGCCGTCCAGCATCGCGAGGTTGGCGCCCTCGCCGGCGAACGGCGACATCACGTGCGCGGCGTCGCCGAGCAGGGTCACGCCGGGGACGCGGTCCCAGCGGTGGCCGACGGGCAGGGCGTTGAGCTTCCGCGGTACGAGCGGGGTGTCGGAGTCGGCGATGAGCGCCCGCAGGCTGTCGTCCCAGCCCTCGAAGCGCGCCAGCACCGCTGTCTTCGCGGCCGCGGTGTCGGTGAAGTCGATGCCGTCGAGCCAGTCCTCGCCGGTCCGGACCGCGGTGTAGATGTGCAGGCTGCCGTCGCTCTCGCGGTGGGCGAACACGCCCTTGCGGTCGCTGACCGCCATGAGGGAGCCGCCGCCGGCGACGGCCGCGGAGCCCGGGTGCCGGGCGTCGGCGTCGTAGAGGTCGCTCTCGATGAAGGAGACGCCGGTGTACGCCGGCCAGGCGGCGGAGAGCAGCGGGCGGATCCGCGACCAGGCGCCGTCCGCGCCGACCAGGAGGTCGGTGGTGATCGTCTCGCCGTTGGCGAAGGTGACCTCGTGCCGCCCGGCCCCGAGCGGGCGGACGGCGGTGGCCTTGCGGCCCCAGCGGACGGTGCCCTCGGGGAGCGAGTCGAGGAGGAGGTCGCGCAGCTGTCCGCGCTCGACCTCGGGGCGGCCGCCTTCGCTCAGGTCCTCGTGGCGGATGGTGGCCCGCTTGTCCATGACGCGGGTGGCCTCGCCGCCGGGGAGGATCAGGGCGCGGAAGCCGTCGTAGAGCCCGGCCGCGCGGATCGCGACCTGGCCGTTCTCCTCGTGGATGTCGAGCATGCCGCCCTGGGTGCGGGCCTCGCGCCCGGCCTCCAGGTCGAAGACGGCCGCCTCGATGCCGTTCACGTGCAGCACGCGGGCGAGGGTCAGGCCGCCGAGGCCGGCGCCGATGATGGCTATGGGGTGGTGCGTGGGGGTGGTCATGAGGGCACCTGCCTTTCTGCTGCACGAATCGCGTTCGTAACGAATGGTGTTCGTTCACGGTAACGCGAACGAATGGTGTTCGTCAAAAACGGCATTCGTCAGCGGTCGCCGGAGACCCGCGCGATCCCCTCGATGACCACGTCCAGCGCCCAGTCCCAGCGCTCGCCGTGCCCGCTGAAGATCTGCTCACCGAGCGCGTGGATCCGCGGATAGTCGGTGGCGGACGCGTGCTCGTAGGTCTGCTTGACCTGCTCGATCACGTCACCCTGCTCCTCCCACGCGCTCTTCTCCGCGGCACTCGCGGTCACCTGGAGCAGCAGCAGATCCGCACCCCAGGCCCCGTCCCGCCCGGCCACGCCGGCCTCCGCCAGACAGTCGAGCAGCGTCTCGGTGAGCCGCAGCGCCCCCTTGCCGCGGGCCATGGTCGTCGACGCCAGCCGGGCCAGCCCCGGGCGGGACAGCAGCACGTCCTGGTACGAGCGCAGGACGGCCTTCAGGCGCTCCCGAGGCGGCCCGTCCGCACCCGCCGCCAGGTCCACCTCGCCCAGTGCGCGGTCCAGCACCAGGGCGCGCAGCTCGTCGAGGTTGGACACGTACACGTACAGGGATGCCGGACCGGTGTCGAGGGCCGTGGCGATCTTGCGCAGGCTCAAGCCCGGCAGCCCCTCGCTGCTCAGCAGGTCGAGGCCCGCGGAGACGATGGCCTCCTGGCTGAGCGGCGCCTTCGCCGGGCGGTCGCGCCGGCTGACCGGCGTACGGGCGGGCTTGCCTGGCGAATCTGGCATGGCGGCACCCTATCGGCACCGGTCAGCTACAACTCACCAGGTCACCGGCAGCGCCGCCGGCCCGCGGATCAGCGCACCCTTGCGGAACGGGACGTCCTCCGGCGCCATCGCCAGCCGCAGCGAGGCCGGGAAGCGGTCGAGCAGGGCGCCGATCAGCAGCTCGGACTCCAGCCGGGCCAGCAGGCTGCCGACGCAGTAGTGCGGGCCGTGGCCGAAGGCCAGGTGCGGGTTCGGCGTCCGGTCGAAGTCGATCTTCTCCGGCTCCGCGAAGACATCCGGGTCCCGGTTGGCGGCGGTGTAGGAGTTGTAGACGGCCTCGCCCGCCTTCACCGTCACCCCGCACACCTCGACGTCCTCCTTCGCCACCCGCGACAGGCCGACCGCGGCGTGGTGCGGGATGTAGCGCAGCAGCTCGTCGACGGCCCGCGGGCGGATCTCGGGCTCCCGGCGCAGCCGTTCGGCATGCTCGGGGTGGGTGAGCAGGATGTAGAGCATGTTGCCGCTGTTGTTGGTGACGGCCTCGCCGCCGATCTGGATCAGCATGGCGAGCCCGGTCGACTCCTCGGCGCTGATGTCGCCGCTGTCGATGGCGGCCGCGATGGAGGAGCACACGTCCTCCTCGCCGCTGCCCCGCCGGTCGGCGATGAGCTGCTTGAAGAAGGCGGCCATCTCGTGCTTCGCCCGCTCGCTGCGGTCGACGCCCTTGGACGACGAGAGGATGTCGTACGTCCAGTCGTGCACGGCCTGCTGGTCCTTCGCCGGTACGCCCATCACCTCGGAGATCACCGCGAGCGGGAACGGCATCAGCAGCCGCTCGGTCAGATCCGCCGGCGGCCCGTCCGCGAGCACCCCGTCCACCAGCTCGTCCAGCCGGGCCCGAGCCCGCTCCCGTACCCGCTCGACGCCCTTCCTGGTGAAGGCCGGGGCCACCGCGCGGCGCAGCCGGGTGTGGTCGGGCGGGTCGGCGAAGCCGACGGCGCCGGGGACCGGGATGAAGTGCGGGGCCAGCCGGGTGACGTCCGCCTCGACGACCCGCTCGCGGCTGAACCGGTCGTCGTTGGTCACCGCCTTCACGTCCTCGTAGCGGGTGACGAGCCAGGCCCAGCCGGTGCCGTTGGGCAGCTGGATGCGGGTGATCGGACCCTCGTGCATCAGGCTGCGCAGCACCGGGCTGAAGTCGACGCCGTGCAGGTCGAGGGCGGGCCAGAAGCGTACGGGCGGGCGGGTGTCCGTGGTGGTCTCCGCGGTCACGCGATCCACCTGCCCAGCGACATCTCCGCCGTGATCCCGGGGCCGAAGCCGGCGAGCATGCCCTTGCCCTCGTGCCGGGCGCTGCCCTCCTCGAAGAGGCGGCGGAGCGCGTCCAGGACGACGGCGCTGGCGATGTTGCCGTACTCGGTCAGCGTCGCCCGGCTGAAGCGGAAGGCGTCCGGCGGGACCTGGAGGAACTTGCTCAGGTCGTCCAGGATCCGCGGACCGCCCGCGTGGATGATGTAGAAGTCCAGGTCGGTGGCGTCCCAGCCGTGCTGACCCGCCAGCTCCTTCAGCGCCGGGGCCAGCGGCTCCATCGTGCCGGGCACCCGCTTGTCGAGCTGGAAGTGGAATCCGGTGGAGCGGACCGCGTACGAGATCCAGTCCTCGGTCTCGGGCACCAGGTACGAGCCGTTCAGCTCCAGGTCCATGCCGGTCCCGCCGCGGCCGCGCATCACGGCGGCGGCGATGCCGTCGCCGAAGAGGCCGTTGGAGAGCAGATTGCCGACGCCCAGATCGGTCGGCTGGTAGCAGAGCGAGCAGAACTCGCAGGACACGATCAGCACATTGGCCTCGGGATAGGCCTGGCAGAAGTCGTGCGCCCGGTTCACCGCGGCGCCGCCGGCCGCGCAGCCGAGCTGGGCGATCGGTATCTGCCGGGTGTGGCTGGGGAAGCCCATGGTGTTGATCAGCCACGCGGTCAGCGACGGCATCATGAAGCCGGTGCAGGACACGTAGATGATCGTGTCGATGTCGGCGGGCCTGAGCTCCGCCGCGTCCAGCGCCTCCCGTATCACCGCGGGGACGCGGGTCTTGGCCTCCGCCTCGTAGACGGCGTTGCGGTGCTCGAAGCCGGGGTGCTTCAGCGTCTCCTCGATGGGCTGCACGATGTGCCGCTGCTGGACCCCGGTGTTCTCTATCAGCCGCAGCGCCAAGTCCAGTTGTGGATGGTCCTCGTGGTGTCTGCGGGCGAGCTCGAGTGTCTCCTCCATGGTGATGACATGCTCCGGGACGGAGACGGCCGGTCTGCACAGAGTCGCCATGGTGGTGCGCCCTTCTCTCGCTTTGATCAAAGGTTCACCGACCGGAGAGGAGCGCGCAATCGATGCCGATAGGGGACGACTTAAGGTAATACGTAGGTAATGTGCTGGTTGCTCCTGATGGGCGGGGGTAAACCCGCGGTTCGGGCGGAGGCGGGTTATCACCCGACTGGCCGTACCAGGGACCCGAGCGGGTGCCTCCGTTCGGGTGGCCACCGCACGGTGGGTGGGCAAGCTACGTCACCCCCTCGTGGGGTGCGGGAGGTCCGCCATGACCGAAGTTGAAGACCCGAGCACCGCGATGGCCGCGAAGGCGGCGCAGACCGAGCCCCCGTCCGAGAAGCAGGTCAGGCTCGCCGAACTCGCCTGGATCCGGGACGAGGTCGTGCAGGGCCCGGCCCCCGGCTCGACCCAGGCGCAGCACGACCGCGGCAAGCTGACGGCCCGCGAGCGCATCGCGCTGCTGATGGACGACGACTCCTTCACGGAGATCGAGCCGCTGCGCCGGCACCGGGCGACCGGATTCGGGATGGAGAACAAGCGGCCGTACACGGATGGGGTGGTGACGGGGTGGGGCACTGTCGACGGCCGGACTGTGTTTGTTTACGCCCACGACTTCCGGATCTTCGGCGGTGCGCTGGGCGAGGCGCACGCGGAGAAGATCCACAAGGTGATGGACCTCGCGGAGGAAGCGGGGGCACCGCTGGTGGCGCTGTGCGACGGCGCGGGGGCGCGTATCCAGGAGGGGGTGACGGCGCTGGCGGGCTATGGGGGCATCTTCCGGCGGAACGCGGCGTCCTCCGGGGTGATACCGCAGATCAGCGTGATCCTGGGGCCGTGCGCGGGGGGCGCGGCGTACTCGCCGGCGTTGACGGATTTCGTGTTCATGGTCCGGGGGGTGTCGCAGATGTTCATCACCGGCCCGGATGTGGTCGAGGCCGTGACCGGCGCCCGGATGTCGCTGGAGGAGCTGGGCGGCGCCGATGTGCACTCGCGTACGTCCGGGGTGGCCGGATTCGCGTACGACGACGAGGAGACGTGCCTGGAGGACGTGCGCGTCCTGCTGTCCCTGCTGCCGTCGAACAACCGCGAGCTGCCGCCGGTGGTGGAGTGCGAGGACCCGGTCGACCGGGTCTGCGAGGGCTTGATCGATGTGGTGCCGGCGGATCCGGCGCAGGCGTACGACATGCGGGATGTGATCGAGGAGGTCGTCGACGACGGGGACTTCTTCGAGGTGCATGAGGGGTGGGCGGGGAACGTGGTCTGTGCGCTGGCGCGGATGGAGGGCCATGTGGTGGGGATCGTGGCGAGTCAGCCGCAGGCGCTGGCCGGGGTGCTGGACATCGAGGCGTCGGAGAAGGCGGCGCGGTTCGTGACGCTGTGCGATGCGTTCAACGTGCCGTTGCTGACGCTGGTCGATGTGCCGGGGTTTCTGCCGGGGGTCGAGCAGGAGCACGGCGGGATCATCCGGCATGGCGCGAAGCTGCTGTACGCGTACTGCAATGCGACGGTGCCGCGGATCTCGCTGGTGCTGCGGAAGGCGTACGGCGGGGCGTACATCGTGATGGATTCGCGGTCCATTGGGGCTGACTTGGCTTTTGCGTGGCCGACGAACGAGGTCGCGGTGATGGGGGCGGAGGGCGCGGCGAATGTCGTCTTCCGGCGGGAGATCGCGGAGTCCGATGATCCGGAGGCGGCGCGGGAGCGGCTGGTGGCGCAGTACCGGCAGGAGTTGATGCACCCGTATTACGCGGCTGAGCGGGGGCTGGTCGATGACGTCATCGATCCGGCGGAGACGCGGATGGTCTTGTGCCGGGCGCTGGCGATGCTGCGGTCGAAGCACTCTGAGCTGCCGTCGCGGAAGCATGGGAATCCGCCGGCGTGACGATGGCGCCTTACGGCGCCGGGAGGTGAATCTGCGATGGATACGGCAGACGCGCCGGATGCGATGTTCCGGGTCGTACGAGGGTGTCCTGATGCCGACGAGGTCGCTGCTGTGACGGCGGTGCTGACTGCTGTGGCGGGCCGTCGTGGTCGTCCTGCCGGGCGGGTGGTCCCGCGGCGGGCGGGGTGGGAC
>NZ_JAAKZV010000246.1 GCF_011044975.1 Streptomyces coryli
GGCACCGAAACTCGGGCGGGTGCGCGGCGGATGCGGCGGGGGCGCTGGGGAGTCGGCCGTGGGAGTCGAGGGTGTGGCGGCACCGGCACCCGGGCGGGTGCGCAGCGGGTGCGCGGGCGCATGCGGTGGGGACGCCGGAGGCTCGTCGGCGGGTGGTTCCGCGCGAGGGGTGGCGAATGGCGCCGGCGGCGGCGGGATCTGTGCGGCCACGCGCGGGACTGGTGCGGCCGCAGGCGGCGGGGCAGATGCGGCCACGCGTGGGACTGGTGCGGCCGCAGGCGGCGGGGCAGATGCGGCCACGCGCGGCGGGACTGGCGCGGCCATCGACGGCGCGGCGGACGTGGCCACCGGCGGCGCGGCGGACGTGGCCACCGGCGGCGCGGCGGACGTAGCCACCGGCGGCGCGGCGGACGCGGGCATCGGCGGTCGGGCCGCCGCGGCTGCCGGTGGGGCGCCCTGTTCCGGGATCGACATTGGCGCGGGGACGAAGTACGACACGGGTGCAGGCCCCGCGGCAGCCGCGCCCTCCTGCCGTGGCGCACCCTCCTGCGCTGGCGCCCCCTCCTGCCGTGGCGTGCCCCCCTGCCGTGGCGCGTCCTCCTGCCGTGGCCCGACCTCCCGCCGTATCGCGTCCCCCCGCCGTAGCGCGCCCTCCTGCTCTGGCGTGCACTCCCGCTCTGGCGCGCCCTCCCGCAGTAGCGCCTCTTCCCGCCGCAGCGCACCCTCCCGCCCCAGCGGGCGGCCCGGGGCCGTCGGGCGTACGCGATCATGCGTCGCCCTCGGGGCGACATAGCGTGGCGTCGAAGCGTGGCGGCGGTGGCGGCCCATCAGGTGAAGCTTTCCGTGTGTATGCGGCGGGTGGGGACTCCCGCGCGGAGCAGGGATTCGGTGGCGGCTGTGGTCATGCCGGGTGGGCCGCAGATGTATACGTCGTGGGCGTGCAGGTCGGGGATCAGGTCGGCGAGGGCGTGCGGGGACAGGGGGTTGTACGGGCCGTCGGAGGGGCCGAGCAAGTAGTGCAGGCGGGCGCCACGGGTTGTGGCGAGGTGCTCCAGTTCGGTGGTGAGTACCAACTGCTCGGCGTCCGCCGCCCGGTAGAGCAGCGTCAAGTCGCCGGGGCCGGCCGGCAGCGTTTCGTACAAAGTGCGCAGCGGTGTGATGCCGGTGCCGCCGGCAAGGAGCAGCACTTTGCGCCGGACCCGCCGGTGCGCGGTCAGCGCGCCGAAAGGGCCGGTCGCCAGCACCCGGGTGCCGGGTCGCAGCCGCCGTACCCGGCGGGTGTGGTCGCCCGCCGCCTTGACCGTGATGCGCAGGCTGTCAGGGCCGGGCGGCGCCGATAGGGAGAACGGCAGCGCCGTGCGCCACAGCCGCCGGGTCAGGAAGCGCCAGCGCAGGAACTGACCCGGCTCCGCGCCGAGTTCGTGCAGCCGCTCGCCCCTCACGGTCACGCTCACCACACCCGGTCCCTCGACCCGCACCTCGCTGACCGTCAGCCGGTGCCGTAGCGCCTGTCGTACGGGCACGACGACCCGGTACGTGATCAGCAGCACGGCGACCGCCGTGTGCAGCAGCGACCACAGCCAGCTCGTGACCGGGTTGCCGGAGAGGTCGGGACCCGACGGCTGGTGGATGAAGCCGAGGGCGGCGCCCGCGTAAGCGAGCAGGTGCAGCCCGCGCCAGGACTCGTGCCGCAGCCGGCGGCGCACCGGCGGGGCGGACGTGGCGCCGGCGGCCAGCAGCAGCGCGGTGCCGGCGACGGCGGCGGCGAGGGCCGGGTAGCCGAGCAGGTCGGCGGTCGCGGTGAGCACGTCGGTGTCGAGGTGGACCGCGTGCCCGGCGAGCGCGAAGGCGCAGTGCAGCAGCAGCGTGGCGAGCACCCAGCCGCCGCACGCGGCATGCCAGCGGGCCAGCCGGTCGCCGCCGGCCCCCCGCTCGATGGCGGGCACCCGCGCCATGAGCAGCAGCATGACCAGCACCCCGTACCCGGCGAGCAGCCCGCAGCCGTGCGCCGCCGTGGCGAAGAGCGCGTCGAGCCGGGCGGAGGGCCGCACCTGCACGGCCCACAGCAGGAATACGGCCCCGGCGCCGCCGACGACGGCGGTGGCGAGGGTGCGGGCGGGGACCCGGTGGGGGTCGGGCGGGACGACGCCCGCGGTGCCGGGTGCCGCGGGGCGCACGGGATGAGGGGGGTTTGCGGTGCTCACGAGCGCCCACGCTATGGGCGGCTGAGGTGCAGGAATACGGCAGAACGGACGCGGGCGCGATCCTTAGGGCGCGGTTAAGGACCCGCTCGGTGTCGGTTAAATCGGTCCGGGGCGGCAGCACATGAAAAAGCCCCCTCCGGCGATCCGGAGGGGGCTTCGACTGTGGCTGGGGCCGGGATCGAACCGGCGACCTACCGCTTTTCAGGCGGTCGCTCGTACCAACTGAGCTACCCAGCCGCCCTCTCAAGGGGCGTACCCCGAGAGAAGCGGTCCTGACGGGATTTGAACCCGCGGCCTCCACCTTGACAGGGTGGCGAGCACTCCAAACTGCTCCACAGGACCTTGCTGTGCGACGTGCGGTGACGTGCGCGAGAACAAGTCTCGCACAGTCCGATGCGTGCTCCCAACCGGATTCGTCCGCCGCGAGGGCGGTGCGGATTCGGGGGGTGCTGTCACCAGGGGTGACGTCGCTGGATCAGCGTAGCAGAAGCTCTGCCGGGGCCCGAAAACGAGCGGTCGGCCCCCTCGTCAGCGCTCGTGCACCGCGTGATCCGCAGCCGCCAGCAGCGCCGCGTACTGGATCCCGGCCAGCGTGGCGATCGGGATGGAGGAGCCGTGCAGCGGCTCGGCGTCCTTCTCCCACTCCTGGTAGCGCTCCGACAGCCGGCGGTGCAGGCGGCGGACGGCGGGCCGGGCGGTGCCCGCGGCGAGCTCGGCGGCCAGGGCGCGCAGCAGCATGCCGCCGAAGCGGATGCGGCAGCTGTGCACCGAGGCGCGGCAGGAGTAGCGCTCGGAGACCGTCGCCGGGCGGTCCTCGGCGGCCGTGGCGCGGGCCGCTTCGACATCGGCGTCGGCTATCAGGGCCGGGACGAAGGACTTCGTCGCGCGGAGGAACGGGGAGTCGATCGTCAGGTGCGGGGTCGCGGCGTCGAGGATGTCCGTCAGGAAGGCGCCGGCCTCGTGCAGCGCCGTGGCGCGCTCGCGCAGGATCTCCGGGTAGCGCTCCGGGACCGGGGTGGGGTCGTCGGCGTCCGGGTGCGACCAGTGCGGTACCTCGGTGACGAAGTAGAAGGTGCCGTACTGCTCGGCGTAGGCGGCGCTGGAGGCGCCGGCGATACGGGCGGCGGGGTCGTCGCCGTGGGCTTCGAGGTAGTCGTACGCGGCGCGCATGTCGATGGAGCCGTAGACGGCCGGGGCGTAGACGGGGACGTGCGGGGCCTCCGGCTCGCCGGTGGCCAGCGGCAGGCCCGCGGTGGTGGGGATCTCGGCGAGGGTTGCGTAGAGGGCGGGGGCGGGGCGGTTGAGGTAGTAATACACGCCGCCCTCCTCGCAGTTGTGGAGCGTGGTGAGGAAGCGCGGCCGGGTCGCGTCGAGCAGCCGCATCAGGGCGAAGGTCTCCGGCAGCGCGGCGTCGAAGTAGGCGTCGCGGTAGCTGAACGGGAAGGTCCACTCGACCTGTTCGTAGCCCGGCGGGCGGTAGAAGGAGCGGCCGTAGCGGATGCGGTCGCCCGGGGCCTGGAACCAGTCCTCGTTGAGGCGGGCGCCGTCCGGGTCGATGCACGGGACGATGTGCCAGGTGGCGCCGTAGCGGCGGCGGAGCGCGGCGTCCGTGCAGAGGGTGTTCGCCAGGTGCAGGGCGGTGACGGCGCCGACCGGCTCGTTCGGGTGAACGCCGCCGACGACGACCAGGTCGCCGCCCTCGGCCGCCGCGTCGCCCACGGTGAAGCAGTGCAGCGGCTCGCCGAGCCGGGAGGTGCCGATCCGGCGCTCGGTGATCAGTGCCGGATGTCTGGCGGCGAGCTCCCGGAAGGAGTCGAGGAGTTCGTCCACGCCGGGGTAGTGGCCGGTGGCGGGGACGGAAGTCACGTGCCGGGCCCAGTGGGCGGGGTTGTGCGCTTCGGGGGCGGGCTCGTGGCTCATCCGCTCTCTTCCTGCTGTCTTGGGTGACGACACCGAGGTACCGCACTGGGCTCGGATACGCAATGTGGCCTGCCACAGACGCCCAGTGTGCGGCAGTGTCCGATATGCGCGTAATGCTGGAATCTGCGGGCTACTGTGGCCGGGTATGGGTACGGGCGGCGACCGAGGAGGGTTCGGTGTTTCCAGCGCACGACATCCGTGAGTGGATCGGCCAAGGGGTCAAAGGGGCCGACGGCGGCAAGATCGGGGAGCTGGAGGCGATCTACGTCGACACCCGGACGGACCGGCCGTTCTTCGCCACGGTCAAGACGGGGATGCTGGGCAGCCAGCGGCTGGTCTTCGTGCCGCTGGTGGACGCCACGGTGAGCCCCGGGCATCTCACTGTCGCCTTCGAGAAGCGGCAGGTCAGGGATGCGCCGGCGATCGCGACCGATGGTGAGCTGCCGGCGGAGGCGGAGGCGGATGTGTTCGGGCATTACGGGATGGCGTACGAGGCCGGGGGCGCGGGCGAGCGGCGGCTGGCGCGGCGCTGACGCGCGGCGGGCGCGGCGCATACGGGAGACGGACGCTGCGCCGACGCGAGACGGACGCTGCGCTCACGTGAGACGGCAGAGCCCGTGCCGCCAGGGGTGGTTACCGCCTGTTAAGTTCGTCACGGCAAGGAGCCCCGCGGGCGGGCACAGGCGCTTCGGGGCGGGAGGAGGGCGCATGGCGGACAGAACGCGCGGCGGGGGCCGGCCCACGCTGGAGCAGGTGGCCGCGCGGGCCGGCGTGGGGCGGGGCACGGTCTCCCGGGTCATCAACGGATCGCCCAAGGTCAGCGAGCACGCCAAGGCCGCCGTCCAGCAGGCGATAGCCGACCTCGGCTACGTCCCCAACCGCACCGCCCGCGCCCTCGCCGCCGGCAGCGCCGACGCGGTCGCGCTGGTGATACCCGAGCCGGAGACCCGGCTCTTCGCCGAGCCGTACTTCTCCGGCGTGATCCGCGGCGTCAGCGCCGCCCTCTCGGCCGCCGACAAGCAGCTGCTGCTCGCCCTCATCGGCACCCCGGCCGAACGCGAACGCCTCACCCACTACCTCAGCCGCGACCGCGTCGACGGCGTCCTGCTGGTCTCCGTACACCAGGACGACCCCCTCCCCGCGCGGCTCGAAGAGCTCGGCCTCCCGCTGGTCCTCAACGGCCGCCGCCACGCGCAGGAGTCGCTCCCCTACGTCGACTCCGACAACACCGGCGGCGCCCGCGCCGCCGTCGAGCACCTCCTCGCCCGCGGCCGCCGCCGCATCGCGACCATCACCGGGCCGCAGGACATGTACGTCGCCCAGTGCCGCCTCGAAGGCTGGCGCCAGGCGCTCGCCGCGGCGGGCGTCGCGGCCGGGCCGGTCGCGATCGGCGACTTCACGGAGGACGGCGGGCGTCGCGCGATGCGCGATCTGCTGGACCAGCGGCGGGAGTCGGGGGCGCCGCCGGACGCGGTCTTCGCGGCGTCCGACCTGATGGCGGCGGGCGCGCTGCAGGTGCTGCGGGCGGCCGGGCTGCGGGTGCCGGGCGACGTGGCCGTGGTGGGCTTCGAGGACTCCCCGGTCGCGCGGCACATGGACCCGCCGCTGACGTCGGTGCGCCAGCCGACCGAGGAGATGGGCCGGGCGATGGTCCGGCTGCTGCTCGGCCGCCTCGATGCGGATGCGGCGGCCGCCGCGGCGCAGCCGAGCCTGGTGCTCCCGACCGATGTGGTGGTACGGGCCTCGGCCTGAACCGCGCCGCACGTAGGCTGACCGATCATGTACATCCCCCGCAACGCGCTCAGCGGCAGCCGCCGCAGCAGGCTGGTCAACGGCGGGCTGCTCACCCTGATCACGACCGTCCTCGGCGCCGCGCTGACCGCCGCCGCCGTGAACTCGACCGACGCGCCCCTGTCGCTCGCGGCCTTCGCCTCGACCGCGCTGTCGGCGTGGCTGCTCACGTGGTGGTGCGTCCGCTTCTGCTACGTGAACTACCGCGCGGCGGAGGGGGCCGAGCCGCCGGAGGACCCCAGCGGGTGGCCGTGGCTGGTGGCTCCGGCGGTACTCGCCGCGATCCTCCTGGTCACCGGCTTCCGGGCACTGCGGGACGGGGAGACGGGATCGGCGATCGGCTCCTTCGTCTTCGGGGGCTTTCTGCTGCTGGTGGCCGGGCTCCTGCTGTTCGTGCAGCTCTCCTTGCGCGCCGGCCGCCGTGCGCCTGATCCGGCGGCAACGGCGGCCGCACAGCCCCAACACCCCCGGCGGGCCTGGGGATCGATCGACCGGGGCTAGCTAGCCCGCGTACACGATCCCCCGCCCGTTCGTCCCCAGGTACACCCGCCCGTAGCGGCGTGGATCGCCGGTGATGGCATCGCCGATGTTGCCGTACTGGTGCTGGGCGTCGTTGAGGCGCCGCCAGGTGGTGCCCCTGTCGTCGGAGGCGTGGACGCCGGGGGTGCCGGAGGCTGTTCCGATCAAGTAGAGGGCGGGATACGTCTGGTCGGGGGCGGGTTTTCCGAAGCCGATGGTGCGGGCGTCCGTGATCCCGGCGGTCTTCGCGAAGGTGCCGCCCGCGTCCGTGGAGTGCCACAACCCGCCTTCCCCGGCCAGCCATACGTCGCCCTCCGACCCCGGCACCGCCTTGAACCCCGACGGGCCCGTGGCCGGCAGTCCGGTCGCACCCGTCTTCGCGAAGGTCGCGCCGCCGTCCCGGCTGACGTAGAAGACGCCCGCCGCGAAGCCGTAGAAGAGAGCCGGATTCACCCGGTCCGAGCGCACCCGCGCCCCCGACGGGATGCCGCTCGCCGCGCGCCACGAGCTTCCGGTGTCCGTGGACACGCTCACCGCCGCCCCCTTCGGCGCCCACACCACGCTGCTCCCGTCCGCCGCGACGGCGATGGTGCCGCCTTCCGTGACCCCGCCCGGCTCGCCGCTCGCCTGGAACCAGTGCGCCCCGGAGTCGGTGGAGAAGGCCGCCCGGGTGACGCCGGGTTGGGCGGTGGTGTCGACGTTCCCGGCCCGGACGATCAACGACGGCTTCAGTTCCGCGTAGTCGAGGCTGGTCGTCGTGGTGTGGTTCGGCTGGGTGTACATCAGGTCCGGTACGGCGGTGAGGTCGGTGTGCGCGAAGCCGCCGATGTCGGCGAGGGCGGAGAGCAAGGGCGGGCCGGTGGGTGGGCTGATCAGGTCCAGGCAGTATGTCTCGTCCAGGCCTGCCACCAGCGGCTTGATGGTGATCTTCGAGCCTGCGTCCCATTGCGTCAGGTCGGTGGTCGCGTAGATCGTCGCGCCTGTGCCGTACAGCATCCGGTCCGAGTCGTACGGGTCGATCTCCAGCGCCTCGGTCATCCAGCCCAG
Source organism: Streptomyces coryli (assembly GCF_011044975.1). Lineage (GTDB taxonomy): Bacteria > Actinomycetota > Actinomycetes > Streptomycetales > Streptomycetaceae > Streptomyces > Streptomyces coryli. The sequence continues at coordinate 7,482 of NZ_JAAKZV010000246.1, forward strand.
TTTCGGGGTGAGTTCGGGCGGCGCCGGGTTGGCGCCGAAGGTGAGCCAGGGGACGGCCGAGATGTCCATCGTGTAGCGGAGGGTGCGCTCCGGATAGCTCGCGAAGTCCCAGATCCGGCTCCAGCTCGCGCCCGCGTCCGTGGAGCGGAAGATGATGATGTCCGGCCACCAGGAGATCTGGGTGACGACCATGAGGGTGTCCGGGCGCTGGCGGTCCAGGCTCAGGCCCGAGTAGCCGTAGTACGCGTCGGCGGAGTCGGACGGGACCGGGCTGATCCGGGTCCATGTCTCGGCGGCGATGTCGTAGCGCCAGACGTCCCCCTTGCCGCCGTCGTACGGGCCGCCGGTGTCGCTGGTGGCGAGATACAGCCGCCCGCCGGCCTCGTCCAGCACGCCCTTGTGCGCGAGATAGCCGGTGGGCTGTCCGGCAATACGGGACCAGGTGGCGCCCGCGTCGGTGGAGCGGTAGACGGTGCTCTCCTTGTCGGCAACGCCGACATAGATATGCGGCGTGGGGCTCCCGGCCGTGCCGCTGGAGCGGTCGAAGAGCACCCACACCACGCCCTGGATGTCGGACTGGTAGCCGGTCGGATCGGACGGATCGGCCACGTACGAGCCGGGGTTGGGGAAGGCGTCCGCCTTCGCCCAGGTCGCGCCCGCGTCCGTCGAGCGCCACAGGCCGTGGCCGCTCGGCGTACCCAGGTACAGCACCCGCCCGTCGTTGGGGTCCACCGCCAGCCGCTCGCCCATGCCGCGCCCCGGCATGTTCCCGCCGAGCTTGAACGGCAGCTTCGCCGTCTCCCAGCTCGCCCCGCGGTCGGAGGAGCGCAGCACGGCGCCGTTGTTGGGGTCCCAGTCATTGGTGTACATGCCGACCGCGGCGTACAGCCGGTCCGCGTCGGAGTCGTCGGTGGCGAGGGCGACGACGCCGTTGTAGCCCCAGTTGTCCTGGCCGACCCAGTCGAGCAGCGGGGTCCAGGTGCTGCTGCCGGGGTCCATGCGGTAGGCGCCGCCGATGTCCGTACGGGCATAGACCAGGCCCCGCTCGGCGCGGCTGAAGACGATGCCGGGGACGAAGCCGCCGCCGCCGACGGCGACGTTCTGCCAGGTGGTGGCGGCGTCGTCGTCGAGCGGAGCCGCGGCGGCGGACGGGAATCGGGTCAGGGCGGGGGCGGCGGCGGTGGCGGTGGCGAGGGCGAGAAAGTGGCGTCGGCGCAGGGTCATCGCGAGTGCTCCCTAGGGGAGTTGGGGGGTTACGGGAGGAGCCCCGGCGCGGCCCGCAGCGGGGGTCGGGAGGCAGACCGCGCCGGGAGTGTGCGGTGGCTACGCGGGAGCGGGGAAGAGCTCCGCGTACACGGCGAACGCGATGGCGATCCCTGCCTGGGCCCAGAAGCGGTGGTACGTGAACTCCGGGGCGGCGCCGCCGTCCAGGTACGCCTGCACCTTCGGCCAGTCGGCGTCGTCCTCGTACCAGGAGCGGAGGGCCGCGAAGGTCACGCCCGGCTTGATCTCGTCGCCGTTCGGCATCGTTCCCGACCAGCCCGCCGGTACGTAGACCTCGTCGCCGAAGCGCTCGTAGTCGGCGCGGGTCTCCGGGACCGCGATGCCCTTGGCGTCGCTCTTGGCGGCCATCGCGTCGAGCAGGTTCTTCGCCAGGGCGGCGATGTCGGCGTCGCCGGCCTTCGCGGCGTAATACGTGAGGGTCTTGGCCAGTGCGGCGCCGACGCCGACGTCCTGGGAGGTGTCCTTGACGGAGACGTGCAGGCCCGCATTGCCGCCGGGGGCGGCCGGGTCCCAGGTATCAGGCGCGCCAGACCAGTTGAGGGTGGCCGGGAAGGCATAAGTGCCGTCACCCACCGACGTGTTCGCCGCCGCCCACGCCACCCACTTCTTCAGCACCGCCTCCGCGTCCGCGTCGCCGGTGACGTAGTAGTACTCCGCCACCCGCTCCATCGACCACACCTGGAAGCCGAACCAGTTGTTGCTCGGCGGGTCGTGATAGACCGGCTGCCAGTCGTACGCCATGCCGTAGAAGGTCGGCGTCCCGGCCGGCGGCGCGCCGTACTGGCCTTCCCAGCTGTTGGTGCAGCCGCCCGCGATGGCGCCCTCGGCGGACTGCAGCCAGCGATAGAACTCCAGCTGCCGCTTGAGGCTCGTGGCCCAGTCCTGCTTGGCCGTCGGGGACTTCGGGGTGAGCGCCGGGTCGTTCGCCAGCGCCCACGCGGCCAGCGGGTTCTGGTAGCCCGCGTGCGCGGCCGAGTCGCCGATCCGCCAGGCCCAGCCGCCGCCCGGCTCGGCGCCGCCCCAGGCGTAGTACCAGGAGAGCAGGTAGTGCTGGGCCTGCCGGCCGGTGCCCGCCGCACAGCCCGTCGGGCTGGTGCAGTCGCCGATTTTCTTGAAGTACTTGTCGAAGGTCGCGTAGCGCAGGTAGTCGCCCATCTTGGCGGCCTTGGCCACGGAGGCGGAGATCTGCGCCTGATTGCCTTGCGCGGTGGCCCACTTGTTGGCCCAGTAGGCGGCCTGGACGGCGCGCGCGTCGGCGTCAGGGGCGTTGGTGTACTTCCACTGCTTCGCGTACGAGGCGTCCTTCACGAAGAGGTCGAGGTAGCCGTTGGTGCCGCCGTACGCCATCAGGTCGGTGGTCGGCTGCGGGACCGTCTCCCACACCGACTCCTGCGCGCCGCGCTGGTAGCTGTTGATGTACGAGGGCCCTGGGCCCGGGCCGTTCTCGCCGCCGGTGCCCGGGGTGTTGCCGTAGCCGTAGATGTTGTCGACGTCCAGCAGCCAGTGCATGCCGTAGACGTTCGTGGTGCCGTACGCGGAGCTCAGCTCGGTCGCGATCGGGTCGGCGCCGACCGCGACGGCGGGGTCGATGGGGGAGGGGTATTTGCTGACCTCCGGCCACTCCGGGATGTAGGAGGCGGGGGCGGAGGGCTTGTACGAGTCGTTGGTGGGCTGGTCGGTGGCGGTCGGGATGATGTACTTCTCCGTCACCGCCCAGGCCTCGTTGAACGGACCCCAGTCGCCGGTGATCCGCCCGTACGCCGCCTCGAGCCACATCCAGTAGCTGAAGGCTTCCGAGGTGGTCTGGTGTCCGTGGTCGGGCGCCTCGACGATCAGCGTCTCGACGCAGTGGTACGGGATGCCGTCCGGGCTGAAGTAGCCGTTGGCCGGGTCCTTGATCCTGTCGTACTGGGCCTGGAACAGCTCCGCGTACGGGTCGGCTTCGGCCCCGCTCCCGGCGCGGTCGGTGATCGGGGCCGCGGCGGCGGTGGCGGGGGCCGCGGCTAACAGCGCGGCGCTGCCGAGCGCGGCGCCGAACTCTCTTCGTGACAGAGGCATGACAGTCCTTCGGTGAGGGGGGTGGGCAAGTCTTTTCCGGTGCCGGTCAGTTGGTGGCGAGCGCGTGCGCGAGCGCCGGGTCGAACTGCCCCGCCGGCGCCGCGCAGCCGTCCGCCTCGCCGGGCGGCTTGACCCACAGGTACGCGTCGACCGCGGCGTCGCCCGGCTCCAGCGCGGGGTTCTGCCCGAGCGCCCGGCCGGAGGGGTCGCACCACTCGCCGTTGGAGCCGTTGCCGTTGCGGCTGGTGTCCACGACGAGGCCCAGGTCCGGGTCGCCGATCGCGTCGAGGATCTGCTTGCCGTAGGCGACTTCGGCGTCGGTGGGGTTGAAGTTGGAGACGTTGGTGTAGACGCCGTCGGCGTCGGTCACCCCGGCCGCCTTCAGGCGTGCGGCCTGGTCGGCGGCGGGATTCCAGCCGGAGTGGCCGCCGTCGAGATAGACGCGGGCGGCGGGGTCGGCGGTCTTGATCGTACGGACGGCGTCGTGCAGGGCGGCGTTACGGGCGGCGAGCTCGTCCGCGCTCAGGCAGGTCTGCAGGGCGAGGGAGTCGGTCTCCAGGATGATCAGGACCTTGTGGTCGCCCAGCCCGGCGGCGATCTTCTCGACCCAGCCTTTGTACGCGGCCAGGTCCGGGGCGCCGCCCGAACTCGGGCCACCGCAGTCGCGGTTGGTGATGCCGTACACGGACAGGACCGGCACCTGGTCGCCGGCGGCCGTGACGTAGTCGGCGACCTCCTGCTGGACGGTGTCCGGCTTGAAGGCGGAGAGCCAGCGGGCCTGGGGCTGGGAGGCGATGCGGTCGTTGATCACCGGCTGCCGGGAGTCGGCGGGGTTGGCGGCGACCCAGCGCTTCACCTGGGAGTTGGGGTCGGTGTAGAGGGAGTCGGCTTCGGGGGCCGTTTCCGCGAGGGCCGCGGGGGCGAAGGGGGTCAGGG
>NZ_JAAKZV010000247.1 GCF_011044975.1 Streptomyces coryli
TCGCCTCCTTTATCAGCTTCCAGGCCGTCCAGATCAGGAAGATCCCGAAGAGGTAGTTGATCCATGAGAAATAGGTGGTCAACCGGGCGCTACACATTGGTAATCGTCGGCAGAGTCAGATGTGTATAAGCGACAGCGCCCAGCCCCGCGTCCGGCCCGTCGCCGTCCTCCGGCGGGCCGCTGCTGGTCTTCACCGACGCCTCCCCCAGCGACAGGGCGAGCAGCGTCGTGGCGGCCAGTTCCTTGCGTGAAGGGCGGCGGGCGTAGTCCCACTGGCCCGGCGCCGCCTGCTCGGTGAGGATGCGCAGGCCTTCCAGCTTTTCCGCGGGGTCCGTCACCACCCGCGGGGCGCCGTAGATCATCGCGCTGCGGTAGTTGACGCCGTGCTCGAAGACCGAGCGGGCGAGGACGAGCCCGTCGATGTGCGTGACCGTCACACACACAGGAGCGTCGGGCGCCGCGACGAGGCTGCGGCTGGCCACCGAGCCGTGCAGATACAGCTGCCGGCCGTCCGTCCCGTAGACCGTGGGCACCACCATCGGGCAGCCGTCGACGACCACGCCGAGGTGGCAGCAGAAACCCGCGTCGAGTATCGCGTCCAACTCGGCCCGCTCCCGCCCCCCTTGCTCCCGCAGCCGGCGATGCCGGGTGCGGTCGGTGTCGGAGAGCGGCCGGCTGATCATGTCGTCGTCAGGCATGGCCAGATGTTACGGACCCGTGCCCGGGCGTGGCGCCCGAGTTCCGGCGCCGGGCTCCGTGGAACCTGGAGCGTATGGAACCGCGCAGCGACGGCACCGCACTCGTCGTCATCGACATGATCAATACGTACGACCATGAGGACGCCGAGCAGCTCGTGCCGTCCGCCGCCGAGGCGGTGTCCGCCATCGAGCGGCTCATCGGCCGGGCGCGGGAGCGGCGGGTCCCGGTGATCTACGCCAACGACAACTTCGGCGAATGGCGCTCGCACCACGGCGAGCTGGTGAACTCCGCGCTCAAAGGCGCGCACCCCGAACTGGTGGAGCCGCTGCTGCCGGACGACGACGCACTGTTCATCGTCAAGGCCCGGCACTCGATCTTCTTCGAGACGCCGCTCAGCTATCTCCTCTCGCAGCTGGGCGTGCGCCGCATCGTGCTGACCGGCCAGGTGACGGAGCAGTGCGTGCTCTATTCCGCCCTGGACGCGCACATCCGCCACCTCGACGTGACGGTGGCGAAGGACGCGGTCGCCCACATCCACGCGGATCTCGCGGAAGCGGCGCTGCGGATGATGGAGCGCAACATGGGCGCGGACCTCCGGGCAGCCGACGAGATCGGCTTCTAGCCGGCGCGGGTCCCGCTTGACGGCACCGGCCGTTTTGCCGACGCCGCGCCGGGCACCCGGACGACGCACCGGAAAGATCACGGAGAAGGGGGTGCCATGTCGCACCGGCAATCGCAGGTGGCGGCCGAGCCCACGCCCGAATTCCCGGGGGAGAAGCAGGAACCGCCAGGGCTCGAGCGGAACATGCATCCCCGGCCGCGCTATCAGGCGGAGCGCTACAAGGCGGCGGGGAAGCTGACCGGAAAGTGCGCGCTGATCACCGGCGGCGACTCCGGCATCGGCCGGGCGGTCGCGCTGCTCTACGCCCGCGAGGGCGCGGATGTCGCGATCGTCTATCTGCCCGAGGAGCAGCCCGACGCGGAGGACACCCGCCGGCTGGTGGAGGACACCGGCAGGCGGTGCGTGCTGATCCCCGGCGATCTGAGCGACGCGGACTTCTGCCGGCATTGCGTGGAGCGCACGGTCGACGCGCTCGGCGGCCTGAACATCCTGGTCAGCAACGCCGCCTACCTCAACACCAAGCTCGAGCTGGAGCAGCTCAGCGCCGCGGAGTGGGACCGGACGTTCCAGGTCAATGCCTACGCGTACTTCCACCTGGTGATGGCGGCGCTGCCGCACCTGGAGCGCGGGGACGCGATCATCGCCACCGCCACCGAGGAAGCCCTCAAGGGCAGCACCACGATGATGGATTACGCGGCCTCGAAGGCGGCGGTGGTGGCCTTCACCAAGTCCATCGCCCCGCACCTGGCCGAGCGCGGCGTCCGCGCCAACATCGTCGCTCCCGGACCGGTGTGGACCGCGCTGAACGTCTCCGACCCGCACATGCCCCGCGACGGCCTGCGGGATCTGGGCAGCGAGGCCCCGCTGGGCCGCCCGGCGCAGCCGGAGGAGATCGCTCCCACCTACGTCCACCTCGCCTCGGACGCCGACTCCAGCTTCACCGTCGGCGAGGTCATCGCCATCACCGGCGGCATCGTCGACACCCGCTGAGGCCGCGTCGGGGCGTATCGGATCCGCGGGGGCCGGGTACCCGGCCGCGCATGAAGCTTTGGGCCAAGGGGCAGCAGTGGTTCGGCAAGCTCCGTCAGGGATGGGGCTCGGGCAGCCGCCCCGCGGATACGCCGTACGAGACCGATGTCGCGCAGGACGCGGCCACGGCCGAAGCACGCCCGGCAGGCCCGGGCGGCGGGCGGCACGTCGGCCGGGTCGCCGGCGAGGACGCCGGGGATGCCGGCGAGACCGGGGCGGAGGCCCGCGACCAGGGCTGACGCCCGGCAGTTCAGCCGTCGGCGCGCTCCCTGACCACATCCGCCGCGGCCTTGTCGTCCCGCAGCCCCTGATAGCGCGGATGGCGCAGCATGCCATCGCGGGTCCACTCGGCGAAGGCGATCTGCGCCACCAGCTCCGGCGCCACCCAGTGCGCGCCGTGCTCCGACACCCGCCCCGCGAACGGCGAGCGGCCGGCCTCCAGTTCATCCAGCTGCTTCCGCAGATCGAGCAGCGTGCGCCGGTCGAATCCGGTGCCGACCTTCCCCGCGTACCGCAGCTCGCCGTCCTCGTAATAGCCGAGCAGCAGCGCGCCGAGACCCACCCGGCTGCCGGCCGGCTCGGTGAAGCCGCCCACCACGAACTCCTGGCCGCGGGCGCACTTCAGCTTGAGCCAGTCGTCCGAGCGGCGCGGCTGGTACGGGCTGTCCGCGCGCTTGGCGATCAGCCCCTCCCAGCCGCGCCGGCAGGCGTCGGCCAGCAGCTCCGCGCCGCCTTCGTTGCGGTGCGCGCTGAAGCGCAGCGACCGGTCGGCGAAGCTGATCGTGCGGCGCAGCAGGGACTTGCGGGTGCGCAGCGGCTCGCGCCGCACGTCCTGGCCGTCCGCCCGCAGCAGGTCGAAGACGTAGTACGTCACGGCGACGTTGCTCGCCGCCACCTCGGCCGGGCGGGTCAGGCCCATCCGCTGCTGGAGCCGGGCGAAGTCCGTACGGCCGTGGGAATAGGCGACGATCTCGCCGTCGATGGTGAAGTCCGCGCAGTCCTGCGCGGCGAGCGCGTCGACGATCTCCGGATACGTGGCGTTGAGCCGCCGCCCGGAGCGCGACAGCAGGGTGACCCGGCCCTGCTCGCGGACCGCCAGGACCCGTATGCCGTCCAGCTTCCGCTCGAAGATCCATCCCGGGCCGAAGTCCCGCCGGTCGCTGAGCGTCGCCAGCATCGGCTTCGCCGCCAGGTCGGCGCCGGGCAGGCTCGTCATCGCCGGGCACCGCCGTTCTCGGCGCTCGTGCCGGCTTCCTCTTCGGCCACCTGCCGCAGGGTGCGGCCGCTGCGGGCCGAGCGGGCCCGCCGCGGGTCGGGAGTGCCGCCGCCGCTTCCGGAACCGGTCCGGACGAGCAGCCAGGTCGGCTTTCCGCCGGAGCCGCCGTCGTCCTCGCGGCCGTGGAAGCGGGTGAGCGCGTACCGGCCGCGCAGCTTCTGCCCGTGCAGGGCGAAGGTGGCGTGGCCCGCGTCGAGGGCCTCGTCGAACGGCACCGGCCGGCCCTGCTTGTCGTGGCTGGTCGGCCGGTAGCTGCCGGTGTCCCAGACGATCACGGTCCCGCCGCCGTACTCGCCCTCGGGGATCACGCCCTCGAACTCCTGGTACTCCAGCGGGTGGTCCTCCGTCTCCACCGCGAGCCGCTTGTCGTGCGGGTCGGTGGAGGGGCCCTTCGGGATCGACCAGGACTTCAGCACGCCGTCCACCTCGAGGCGGAAGTCGAAGTGCATCGTGCGCGCGTCGTGGATCTGCACCACGAACGCGGGCTCGTCGCCGGCCGCCGCGTCGCGCGCCGCGGATTCGCCGCCCGGCTCGCCTGTCCGGTCGAAGTGCCGCTTCCCGCGATAGCTCCGCAGCCCGTCCTTCTTGCTCACACCACTCCTCTCCCGCGGTCACCGACCGCCCTCGCGGCCCGGATGCCCCTTGATCGATCACCTATACCGGCCGGGCCGCCGGGAGGCCCGGACCGACGCAAGCGCCTACGACGGACGGGGTGGGGCGAGGCAGAGGAAGCAGCTCTACCGGCGGGCGCCGGGCCCCGGCATCAGCGGCCCAGGGCCTTCTCCAGCTGGTGCTTGTTCATCTTCGAACGGCCCTCGATATTGCGCTGCTTGGCCTCGTTGTAGAGCTGGTCGCGCGTCGGGCTCACCGGGCCGCGGTGCGAGCGCTCGCCGCCGCGCTGCGGTGCGGGCTTGTCCTTCTTGGCCGTACGGGAGGCCTGCTTCGACTCACCCGTCTGGGCCCGCTCCTTGTTCACCGTGCGCGCGGCGATCTCCTTGGCGCGCTTGGTGGAGGCGCCGCGCTTCTCGGCGCCCTCCTTGACGTGCTCGTACTGCCGCTCGCGCTTGGCGTTCGAACCTGCGGGCATGGTCTCCTCCTCCGTTGACGTGCCTGGGTGCCGGGTAACACCAACCCCACCCGCCGACACCCGCCGGTCAGGCGGCCTCGGTGTCGCGGGCGGCTGCCGGCCGCGGGGTCTCGCGTTCCACGTGCCGGCGGATCTGCTGGTAGCTGCGGCTCAGCAGGCGGGAGACGTGCATCTGGGAGATGCCGAGTTCCTCGCCGATGGAGCGCTGCGGCAGCTCCTGGAAGTAGTGCAGATAGAGAATCCGCTTCTCCCGCTCCGGCAGCTCGCGGAGCAGCGGCTTGACCGACTCGCGCGCCACCACGTGGTCGTAGCTGGGCTCCTCCACGCCGAGCGTCTCGACCAGCGGCATGGTCTGCCCGTCGCTGTACGGGCCCATCTCCGCGTCCAGCGACAGGCTGCGGTAGCTGCCCAGCGCCTCCATGGCCAGCAGCACGTCCTCCTCGCACAGCCCCGTGTGCCCGGCCAGCTGCGCCACGGTGGGCGAGCGGTCGTCGACGCCGGTGCTCAGCTCCTGGACGGCGAGGCGGACCTTGGCGCGCAGCTCCTTCACCCGCCGCGGCACGTGCACGTGCCAGCTGTGGTCGCGGAAGTGGCGCTTGATCTCCCCGATGATGGTGGGGATGGCATACGACTCGAACGCGCCGCCGCGCTCCGGGTCGTAGCCCTCGACGGCCTTGACCAGGCCCAGCGCCGCGACCTGCTGCAGATCCTCCAGCGGCTCGCCGCGGTTGCGGAAGCGGCCGGCCAGCCGGTGGGCCATCGGCAGCCAGGCGGCCACCAGCTGCTCGCACAGTGCCTGCCGGGCGGAGCCGGGGAGCGTCTGCGCCAGCCGGGCGAAGGTGGCGGCGGTGTCCGGGGCGTCGTCGTGCGGGTGCCGGTTGCGGCGCCCAGGGGCTTCCGCGGTGGTCATATTCCCTCCCCGGGGGTGTAGCGCCGCGTCCGCCGGTAGCTGCGGAGCTCGCCCCGCGAATTGAGCGTGACGCTGTATGTGGCCTTGATGCTGGTCGTACGGGGACATCGCTCGGTCAGTGCTATCTCCACGTCTGCCACCCAGCCCTCCTTCCTCGCGCGGATGGAGGACACCGAACCTGGTTTGGCGCCCAAGAGATCCGCGAACTGTTCGGCCGCCCTCAGTACGACGGCCGAATCTTCCTCGTCCTTCTTCAGGTCAATGCGCGACATTTCGCCCTTCGGATGCAGCAAGGAAACTGTTGCCGTAAGGAAACTATACATAGGACCCAGCGACGCTCAAAAACGGACAGGTGGTACATACCTGTGCACGTATAGTTGTCGCCGTGCGCGAGACGGTCGGCGAGGTCATCGAGCTGCTCGAGGTGCTGTGGGAGCGGGGGCGGGAGGACGTCTCCACCGCCCCGGTATCCGCCTCGCAGCTGCGGGTGCTCTACTCCCTCGATCACGCCGAGGGCATGAATCTGCGCACCCTGGGAGAGCTGCTGGGTTCGACCCCGTCGGCGATCAGCCGGCTGTGCGACCGCCTCCAGGCGCTGGGGTTCCTGGACCGCCAGCCCAGCGCGGTGAGCCGCCGCGAGCTGGAGCTGCATCTCACGCCGCAGGGGAAGAAATACCTGAACGACCTGCGGCGGCGGCGCGAGGAGAACCTCGAGCCGACCCTGATGGCCATGCCGCCGAAGGAGCGGGCCGCGCTCTTCGAAGGGCTCAAGGCGTTCCGGGAAGCGGTGCGGAAAACCGCCGGCTAGGGCGCGCCGTACCAGTCGACGCAGGCGACCAGGGCGTCGTCGATCGCTCTGCTCCCCCGGTATTCGGCGAGCTCGCGGAGCACCGTCCTGGGCACCTGGGCCGCGGGCAGCTGCCGGTTGTCGATGAGCGACCGGGCGAGCGCCCGCTCGCCGAAGGCCTCGCCGGTGTGCGACGCCGTCTCGTACACGCCGTCGCTCGCGAGCAGCAGCCGGTCGCCGGGCCGGACCGAGATGCGCTCCCCGGTGTACGGGGTGTCCTCGAACATGCCCAGCGGCAGCTGGGAGTCGAACTGCAGGCGCTCGACGGTGCCGTCGCGCAGCAGCCAGGCGCGCGGCGAGCCCGCCTCGACGACCTCCACCTCGCCGGTCGCGAGCTCGAAGCGGAGCAGCAGCATGGCTACGTATTCCGTGCCCTGGTACTGGCCATAAAGGGCCTGGTCGGCGAGCGCGGCCTGGTCGGCGAGGCCGAGGCCGGCGCGGCGGGCGTTGCGCATGGCGTTGACGGCGAGGCTGGTCAGCATGGCCGCGTTGATCCCCTCGCCCATGCCGTTGGTGACGGCGAGCATGAGGTGGTCCGCGGAGGCGGACCAGTCGAAGTTGTCGCCGCGGATGTCGTAGGCGGGCTCCAGATGCGCGCCGAGCGCGAATTCCGGGCGCCGGCAGGAGCGGCCGGGCAGCAGCTGCCACTGCATTTCGGCGGCGAGCGTGAGCCGGGCGGTGCGGCGCGCGAGGAAGTAGAGGTCGGTGTCCCGGTCGGCGACGATGATCTCGTGCCCGAGCGCCTCGCACAGACAGGTCAGCTCCGGCAGCAGGCCGCGGACATCGGCCGTACGGGGGAAGGTGGCGGAGAGGACGCCCGCCCGGTCGCCGCGTACGCCCACCGGCAGGTGCGCGGTCACGGTGTCCGTGTCCTGGTCCTCGATGACGACGGGCTCGGGAGCCACGAAGGCGCGCCCCTGCGAAGTGTCGTAGAGGGAGACCGGGTCCGCGGTCAGCGGCACCGCTTCCACCAGCTGCAGGCTGCGCACCCCGTAGTCGGCCAGGCGCACTTCCACCCGGGTCGCGCCGTAGTTCGCTGTCAATGCCTCGGTGACGACGTCGGTCAGCCGGTGCGCGGCCACGGCGCGCAGTTCCCGCTCAGCCGCGGAGAGTCCGTTCATGCCTCCTGCTTCCCTTTATCGGGACAAGCCTAGACATAAACTCCCGACATGCCCCGGAAGACCAAGGCGACCCCGTCCCCGACCGGCCTGCGCCGGCTGCTCTTCCGGGCGCCGGTGCGGCTGTACCGCTGGCATCTGGGGTGGCTGCTCGGCGGGCGTTTCCTGCTGCTGACGCACATCGGGCGGAAGAGCGGGCAGCCGCGGCAGGTGGTGCTGGAGGTCACCGGGCACGACCGGGAGTCCGGGACGTACTACCTCGTGTCCGGCTTCGGGCCGACCTCGCAGTGGTACCGCAACATCCGGGCCAACCCCGAGGTCACCATCCAGGTCGGCCGCCGCCGGATGCCCGCCAGGGCCGAGCCGCTGGGGCCGGAGGAGTCGGGCCGGCTGATGGCCCGCTATGCCGGCCGGCACCCGCGGACCGCGGCAAAGCTGATGAAGCTGTGCGGGGTGGAGACGGACGGGACCGCGCAGGACTACTTCCTCGCGGGGCGCGACTACCTCCCCTTCGTCGCCGTCCACCCTGTGAACTAGGACCTGTCCGAGATGTCGATCAAGGTCGCGAAACGATCATGGGATAGCTCGGGACGATCTGACGGACGAACAATGGCTGCGACTGGAAGCGCTGTTGCCACAGCAGCCGAAGCCGGGCCGGCCGCCGCGCGACCGACGGCCGGTCTTCGACGGGATCTGGTGGCGGGCGCGAACCGGCTCGCCCTGGCGGGACGTACCCGAGCGGTGTGGTCCGTGAGAGACCGCGTACACCCTCTTCCGGCGCCGGCAGGTCGGGATCAGACGTGCGTCGGACCTACCGGCGGGCTGCGGGACGTTCACGACTTCGCTGACGGCCGCGCCGAGTTACGTGCCACTGTCTACTGTTACTACGTTGTACATGTCATCATCGGGCGACGGCCTGGGCTCATCGCGGCTATGGCGTGCCACTGCAGCTCTGGGCGTCGAGGGACGTAGAAGATCCCGATCGCCCAACGGCCAGGTACCGCTGGGCAGCGGCAGCTTCGCCATGTGGCGATCACTGCCAAGACCACCCATCGTCAACCTCGTGCCCGCATCTCGGCACTGACGGGAGTCCGACTGTGGCAAGCATGGTGAGCAGGCGTAAGGCACTCTCGGTCGGCGGCGGCCTTTTCGCAGGCGCGGTCGTCGGCACCGCCGCGGCCACGGGTAGCGCATCGGCCGCGACCGACTGGTTCCGGCTGCCGGTGATCACAGCGAACGTCGGCCGGGACAACCTCGGCGCCCGGGACGCCGCGTTCGATGCGGTGCGCAACGCCGACGGCGAGAACCGGCCGCTGGTCTGCTTCCAGGAGATCAGCGAGGGCGACACCGGCGAAGAAGCCATGATCGACCACTACTTCGGCCCGCTCTACACCAAGGCGTTCCTACGCCATGAGACGTCGTTCCGAATCCCGATCTGCGTCGGCAGGCCCTGGGTCGTCGTCTCGAGCCGGACCCAGCGCGCGCACGGCGGCATCCCCGGCGTGACCCCGTCACGCTGGTTCAACGAGGTCGTCGTCCGGCATCAGGACCACCCGGCTGTCGAGTTCGCGGTGCTCAACACCCACTACATCGCGAACGCCTTCAACGGTGACCAGCGCACGGACCTACAGGACGAATGGTGGCTGATGCGCGATATTCACAAGGCGAGGTCACTCGCGCACCACAACGCGGGCCGACTCGTGATCTGGGGCGCGGACACCAACCGTCCGAACTTCGGTACCGCCTCGGACCTGGCCGCGGAGCAGAAGGCGTTCGGCACCGGCATCGACCGCCTGCACTGGCTGCCCGGCAACGGTTCCGTCCAGATCACCCTGAATACCACCAGGACCGTCAACATGAACGTCGACGGGCACGACGCCCGACTCGCCATCTTCCACGTTCGCGCCGTCTAGGACGGGTTTGAGATGTCGATCAAGGTCGTGAAACGATCATGGGATGGCTCGGGGTGATCTGACGGACGAACAATGGCTGCGGCTGGAAGCGCTGTTGCCCGTGCCGGACGCCTGCCGACGGCCTGGCGGCCGAGCCGGACGACCACGCGCTCGGCCGCTCGCGCGGCGGCCTGACCACCAAGCTGCCCCTCGCCGTCGATGCGTCCTTCCACGTCCTTGCGACCGTGGTCACCGCCGGACAGCGGGCCGACGCCTGGGTGTTCACCCAGGTCATGGACCGCATCCGCATCCCGCGGGTCGGCGGCGGGCATCCGCGTACGCGGCCGGGCCATGTGTTGGCCGACCGGGCCTACTCCTCCCGGGCCATCCGCACATACCTTCGCCGCCGGCAGATCCCGCACACCATCCCGGAAAAGCGGGACCAGGCCGGCCACCGTCGGCGGCGCGGCACGGCCGGTGGACGGCCACCCGGCTTCGACTGGGAGATGTACGAGCGCCGGCACAAGGTCGAGTGCCGGATCGGGCTGCTGAAACAGGCCCGCGGTGTGGCGACCCGGTAGGACAAGCTCGCCGTCCGCTACGAAGCCACCGTCCAACTGACCCTGATACGCCAAGCACTGTGACCACATCTCAAACACGTCCTAGCCCTGCGCCGCCCGCCTGATCGCGGCGCGGATGCGGATATACGTGCCGCAGCGGCAGACGTTGTCGCTCATCGCCTCGGAGATCGCGGCATCGGACGGGTCGGCGTTACGGGCGAGGAGCGCGGCGGCCGTCATGATCTGGCCGGGCTGGCAGTAGCCGCACTGGGCGACGTCCTCAGCCAGCCAGGCCTCCTGGACCGGGTGCAGGTCCTCGCCGTCGGCCAGGCCCTCGATGGTGGTGACCCGGCGGCCCGCGGCGGCGGCCGGTTCCGTAACGCAGGGGCGGAAGGCGGCGCCGTCGAGGTGGCTGGTGCAGGCGCCGCAGACGCCCACGCCGCAGCCGTACTTGGGGCCGGTGACGCCGAGCAGCTCGCGCAGCACCCACAGCAGCGGCATGCCGGCGGGGGCGTCGACGGTGGTCTCGGTGCCGTTGAGGGTGAAGGTGTAGCTGGGCATCGGAGGCTCTTTCTCGGCAGGCGTCAGAAGGCGATCGGGAAGCTGCGCGGCGTCGTGCCCGTCGCGCGGGCGACCGCGCACGCGATGGCGGCGGCCGCCGACGGGAAGCCCAGCTCGCCCACCCCGCCGATGCGGTGGTCGGAGCGCAGCAGGTGGACATCGACGCGGGCGGGGGCGTCGCGCATCCGCGGCCAGTGGTAGTCGGCGTAACTGCCCTCCACCACCGCGCCGTCGCTGACGTGCAGCCCGGCGGTCAGCGTGATGCCGACCGCGTCCATCGCGGCGCCCTGCAGCTGCGCCTCGACGCCGCGCGGGTTGACGGGCAGACCGACGTCGGCGGCGACGGTGATGCGGGTGACACGGGGAGCGCCGCCGCCGACATCGACCTCGGCGACATGGGCGACGGTGCTGCCGTACTCCTCGTGCAGCGCCACCCCCTGCGCCTGTCCTGAGGGCAGCGCGCGGCCCCAGCCGGCCGCCTCCGCCACCTTGTCCAGCACGCTTTTGGCGCGCTCGCCCTTCGCGTGGGTACGGCGGAAGGCGAGCCGGTCGCGGCCCGCGGCGTGGGCCACCTCGTCCAGCACCAGCTCGTTCGCGACCGTCAGCTGCCCGCTGAAGACCGACCGCCACGCCCCGCCCGGCACTGGCACATCCACCGGCGTGAGCAGCTGCACCGGCAGCGCCCAGTCGTACGGCAGCAGCGACTGCAGCGCGAAGAACGCCTCCCAGCCCACCACCGGAACCGCCTTCTCCAGCTCGGAGATCGGCGGAAACGCCGTCTGCACCATCTGGTGCTGCCACGCCAGCACCGCCCCGCCCGCCGCCAGCGCGACCCGCACCCGGTGGTGGCTGGCGGGGCGGCAGCGGCTGTGCCGCATGTCGTCGTTACGGGTCCACAGCAGCCGCACCGGGCGGCCCAGCGCCTTGGACGCGCGCGCCGCCTCCACCTCCGCGTCGGGGTAGATGCGCCGCCCGAAGCCGCCGCCCGCCCGGCCCACATGGACGGTGACCGCGGTCGGCAGCAGGCCGACCGCCTCGGCCACGGCCAGC
>NZ_JAAKZV010000248.1 GCF_011044975.1 Streptomyces coryli
CCTCGATCCTGCGCAGCCGCGTGGCGGCCCGCCAGGCGGGGCGGTCCGGGCGGGGCCCGGGGGCCTCCAGTGGCGGGAGCCGCCCACCGGC
This sequence comes from Streptomyces coryli, assembly GCF_011044975.1. GTDB lineage: Bacteria > Actinomycetota > Actinomycetes > Streptomycetales > Streptomycetaceae > Streptomyces > Streptomyces coryli. The sequence continues at coordinate 92 of NZ_JAAKZV010000248.1, forward strand.
CGCACGCTGGAAAACCGGGGGCGACGTTCTCTTGGAGGAGAAGCGATGTCCAGGACCCGGAAAGCCGCCGCCGTCTCGCTGAGCGCGGCGATATGCGCGTCAGCCCTGGTGGGCGGCCTGGCGGGCGTCTCGTACGCGCAGGACGACAACGGCGTGGCCGGGGAAAGCGCGCCGGAGATCATCACCCAGGCCCGCGAGGCCTTCGAGAAGGCCCCGTCGATGCGCGTGAACATCGAGCGCACCGGCGTGCAGAAGGGCGACGTGACCCACACCGACCTGGCGATGGACCGCGAGGGGAACTGCAAGGGCACCGCCACCTTCGAGGGCGAGGGCGGCTTCGAGATCATCAAGAGCGGCGAGCGGCTCTGGTTCAAGCCCGACGCCGCCTGGATCAAGGCGCAGATCCCGGGCAAGGAGGGCACCGAGGCCGCGGATGAGCTCGCGGGCAAGTACCTGGAGGGCACGACGAAGGACAAGGACATCCGCGAGGTCGCGGCCGTCTGCGACATCGGCGTGTACCAGGAGGCCGTACGCGACGGCGTGGACGCACCGCTGCGCAAGCACGGCACCACCACGGTGAACGGCACCCACGTCGTGGAGCTCACCGGCCGCGAGGAGGGCAAGCAGGTCACCCTCGATGTGGCCACCACCGGCGAGCCGTACCCGGTCCGCATCTCCACCGAGGGCCCGGGCGACGAGGGCGAGACGACGGCGATCACGTACGGCGAGCAGGTCCGCCCGGAGGCGCCGCCCGCCGCGGACACGGTCCCGTGGGAGAACTGATCTTCAGCTGACACGCCGAAGGGGACCGGCCCACGCGGGCCGGTCCCCTTCAGTGCGCTGTCAGAACAAGTGCGCTGTCAGGACAGCTGTCGGATCAGCTGCAGCCGCTGGTCGAGCCGCAGCCCTCGCAGATGTAGCAGCTGCCGGCCCGCTGCATCTTCGTGCCGCAGGAGAAGCAGAGCGGGGCGTCCGCCTGAATGCCCAGCTGCATCTCGACCAGCTCGGCCGAGGTGTGCGCCTGCTTCGGCGCCTCCTTGGCGGCGGCCTCCTCGACCGACGGCGCCTGCGTCACCACGGGCTCCGGCTGGGCCGGGGTCCGCGGCGCCGACTGGGCCAGGCCCTGGACGTCGAGCTCTTCCTCGGTGGGCTCGTACGAACCCGTCTCCAGGTGCCGCTGACGCTCCTCGGCCGAGTGGATGCCGAGGGCGGAGCGGGTCTCGAAGGGCAGGAAGTCCAGCGCCAGGCGGCGGAAGATGTAGTCGACGATCGACTGCGCCATCCGCACGTCCGGGTCGTCCGTCATGCCGGCCGGCTCGAAGCGCATGTTGGTGAACTTCGAGACGTAGGTCTCCAGCGGCACGCCGTACTGGAGGCCGACGGAGACGGCGATGGAGAAGGCGTCCATCATGCCCGCGAGGGTCGAGCCCTGCTTGGACATCTTCAGGAAGACCTCGCCCAGGCCGTCGTCCGGGTAGGAGTTGGCCGTCATGTAGCCCTCGGCGCCGCCGACCGTGAAGGACGTGGTGATGCCGGGGCGGCCCTTCGGGAGGCGGCGGCGCACCGGGCGGTACTCCACGACCTTCTCGACGGCCTCGCGGATCGTCTCCTCGGCCTGCTCGGTCGCCTTGTCCGCCTCCTTCTTCTTGGCGGAGAGCGGCTGGCCGACCTTGGAGCCCTCGACGTAGACGGCGAGCGCCTTCGTGCCGAGCTTCCAGCCCTGCAGGTAGATCTCCTCGACGTCCTCGACGGTGCTGGTCGAGGGCATGTTGACGGTCTTGGAGATCGCGCCGGAGAGGAACGGCTGGGCCGCCGCCATCATCCGCACGTGGCCCATCGGCGAGATGGAGCGGTCGCCCATCGCGCAGTCGAAGACCTCGTAGTGCTCGGTCTTCAGGCCCGGGGCGTCCACGACGTTCCCGTGCTCGGCGATGTGCGCGACGATCGCCTCGACCTGCTCCTCCTGGTAGCCGAGGCGCTTGAGCGCCATCGGCACCGTGCGGTTCACGATCTGCATCGAACCGCCGCCGACCAGCTTCTTGAACTTCACCAGCGCCAGGTCCGGCTCGATGCCGGTCGTGTCGCAGGACATCGCGAGGCCGATGGTGCCGGTCGGGGCCAGCACGGAGGCCTGCGCGTTGCGGTAGCCGTTCTTGTCGCCGGTGCGGATGACGTCCTGCCAGGCCTCGGTGGCCGCGGCCCAGACCGGGGTGTCCAGGTCATCCATCCGCTTGGCCGTCGCGTTGGCGTCCGCGTGCTGCTTCATGACGCGCTTGTGCGCGGCGGAGTTGCGGGCGTAGCCGTCGTACGGGCCGACGACACCGGCCAGTTCGGCGGAGCGCTTATACGCGGTGCCGGTCATCAGCGAGGTGATGGCGCCGGCCAGGGCGCGGCCGCCGTCGCTGTCGTACGCGTGTCCTGTGGCCATCAGCAGGGCGCCGAGGTTGGCGTAGCCGATGCCCAGCTGGCGGAAGGCGCGGGTGGTCTCGCCGATCTTCTCGGTCGGGAAGTCGGCGAAGCAGATGGAGATGTCCATCGCGGTGATGACCAGCTCCACCACCTTGGCGAAACGCTCTGCCTCGAAGCTCTGGTGGCCCTCGTCGTCGGCCTTCAGGAACTTCAGCAGGTTCAGCGAGGCCAGGTTGCAGGACGAGTTGTCCAGGTGCATGTACTCACTGCACGGGTTGGAGGCGGTGATGCGGCCCGTCTCCGGCGAGGTGTGCCAGTGGTTGATGGTGTCGTCGTACTGGATGCCGGGGTCGGCGCAGACCCAGGCGGCCGCCGCCATCTTGCGGAACAGCTCCTTGGCGTCGACCTCCTCGATGATCTCGCCGTCCATCCGGCCGCGCAGGCCGAACTTCTCGCCGTTCTCCACGGCCTTCATGAACTGGTCGTTCACGCGGACCGAGTTGTTGGCGTTCTGGTACTGGACGGAGGTGATGTCGTCCCCGCCGAGGTCCATGTCGAAGCCCGCGTCGCGCAGCGCGCGGATCTTCTCCTCCTCCTTCACCTTGGTCTCGATGAAGGCCTCGATGTCGGGGTGGTCGACGTCCAGGACGACCATCTTGGCCGCGCGGCGGGTGGCGCCGCCCGACTTGATGGTGCCGGCGGAGGCGTCGGCGCCGCGCATGAAGGAGACCGGACCCGAGGCATTGCCGCCGGAGGACAGCAGCTCCTTGGAGGAGCGGATACGGGACAGGTTCAGACCCGCGCCGGAGCCGCCCTTGAAGATCATCCCCTCTTCCTTGTACCAGTCGAGGATCGACTCCATGGAGTCGTCGACGGACAGGATGAAACAGGCGCTGACCTGCTGCGGCTGCGGGGTGCCGACGTTGAACCAGACCGGGCTGTTGAAGCTGAAGATCTGGTGCAGGAGGGCGTAGGCCAGCTCGTGCTCGAAGATCTCCGCGTCCGCGGGCGAGGCGAAGTACTTGTAGTCCTCGCCGGCCTTCCGGTACGTCTTCACGATCCGGTCGATGAGCTGCTTGAGGCTGACCTCGCGCTGCGGGGTGCCGACCGCGCCGCGGAAGTACTTGCTCGTGACGATGTTGACCGCGTTGGCCTCCCAGAACTCCGGGAACTCAACGCCGCGCTGCTCGAAGTTGACCGAGCCGTCGCGCCAGTTGGTCATGACGACGTCACGACGCGCCCACTCCACCTCGTCGTACGGGTGCACCCCGGGGGTGGTGTGGATGCGCTCGATGCGCAGACCCTTGCTCTTGGCGGCGCCCCCCTTGCCGCTGCCGCCGCTCTTGCGGGAGCTACGTGCCGGGCCGCTCGTCGTCTCTGTCATTCCGCCTCCCTCTTAGGACGTAAAACGCCCTGATGCGCCCACTTCTTCCCGTGACGCAGTGTCCGTAATGTGCGTTTTTGTACGTTTTTGTACGTACGAACCCGAGGCGGTGATGAGCGCCCCGGCCCAGGTCTGTTTCTTGCGTGTCAGTGCCGCTGTTCGGCGATCTCCACCGGCGGCCGTTCGGCCGCCGCGCGGAGCTCCGCGATCGCGCCCTCGAAGTCCTCGAGACCTTCGAAGGCCCGGTAGACAGAGGCGAAGCGCAGGTAGGCGACGAGGTCGAGCTCCTGCAGCGGGCCCAGTATCGCGAGCCCGACGTCATGGGTGGACAGCTCGGCACAGCCCGTGGCCCGCACGGCCTCCTCGACCCGCTGGCCGAGCAGCGCCAGCGCGTCCTCGGTGACCGGGCGGCCCTGGCAGGCCTTGCGGACGCCCGCGATGACCTTGGCGCGGCTGAAGGGTTCGGTGACCCCACTGCGCTTGATCACCATGAGCGAGGCCGTCTCCACCGTGGTGAAGCGGCGGGTGCAGTCCGGGCACTGCCGGCGACGGCGGATCGAGGTGCCGTCGTCGGTGGTGCGGCTGTCGACCACCCGGCTGTCGGGGTGCCTGCAGAAGGGGCAGTGCATTGCTTCCCACCCTCCTTCTGACGCATGGCACACCGGCATGGCTAGCTGCTCCGGCCGACGCCTTCCGGCGCCTTGGGAGCAGGCCCCAAGCATATGGGATGCCCTTCTCCTTGATGGAGGGGGGACCACAACTTGTGGGCTGCTGACGCCAATCTAACCACTAGATCTGGTGCCGGGCTGCCATTTTCGCGCGATCGCGTGTCGTGTCGCGGTGGCCCGGGATTCCGCTTTGCGACTGCGTCCTGCGGCGGCTCGCGGCGCGGTCCCCGAGCCTACGTGACATGCCGGAGGCGACGGACGCGAGGGGGCGCGGAGTGACAGACTGAGGAGGGGTGCGCGGGGCGCGGGCCGGGCTGCTTTACACCCCGTCGTTTGATCACGTCAGCGAATTCTTGATTTTTCACTCGAACGTGTGTTTGGCGCAACCTTTCGAAACCAACTACCGTTGTCTCTCTAGGGAGACACATCTCGAGAGGGGCCGACGTGACCACGACAGCAGATAGCGCGACCATCGCCGCCCAATCCCAGCAGGCACCCGACCAGCGGACGCAGCTCATGACCGACTCGAAGTCCGACGACCAGCCACCCAAGCGCTCACTCCCCGGCCGGCCACCCGGCATCAGGGCCGACAGCTCAGGTCTTACGGACCGCCAGCGCCGGGTCATCGAGGTCATCCGCGACTCGGTGCAGCGCCGGGGGTACCCGCCGTCGATGCGCGAGATCGGCCAGGCCGTCGGCCTGTCGTCCACGTCCTCGGTGGCGCACCAGCTGATGGCCCTGGAGCGGAAGGGATTCCTGCGCCGCGACCCGCACCGCCCGCGGGCGTATGAGGTGCGCGGCGCCGAGACCCCGGCCGTGCAGCCGAACGACACCGCCGGGAAGCCCGCCGCGTCGTATGTGCCGCTCGTCGGCCGGATCGCCGCCGGTGGCCCGATCCTCGCCGAGGAGTCGGTGGAGGACGTCTTCCCGCTGCCGCGCCAGCTGGTGGGCGACGGCGAGCTGTTCGTGCTGAAGGTCGTCGGTGACTCGATGATCGAGGCCGCGATCTGCGACGGCGACTGGGTGACCGTCCGCCGCCAGCCGGTCGCGGAGAACGGCGACATCGTGGCCGCGATGCTGGACGGCGAGGCCACGGTCAAGCGCTTCAAGCGCGAGGACGGCCATGTGTGGCTGCTCCCGCACAATGCGGCGTACCAGCCGATCCCCGGTGACGACGCGACCATCCTCGGCAAGGTCGTCGCGGTGCTGCGCCGGGTCTGAGGTCACGGCACCGCCGCCGGGTGCTGCCACGAGACCCGGCGCCTCTGGTCACGGCTCCCTAGGCCTGCTCGTCGGCCGCCGCCTTCGCCTTCGCGTCGATGGCGGCCAGCGAGCGCCGGACCTGGTTGCGGTCCGTCGTGTACCAGAAGTCCGGCATGGACGCCCGGAGATAGCCGCCGTAGCGGGCGTTCGCCAGCCGCGGATCCAGGACCGCGACCACCCCGCGGTCGCCCATGGCCCGTACGAGACGGCCCGAGCCCTGCGCCATGAGCAGGGCGGCATGCGTCGCCGCCACCGCCATGAAGCCATTGCCGCCGGCCTCCTCCACGGCCTTCTGCCGGGCCGAGGTCAGCGGGTCGTCAGGCCGCGGGAATGGAATCCGGTCCATCACCACCAGCTGGCAGCTCGCCCCCGGCACATCCACGCCCTGCCAGAGCGAGAGGGTGCCGAAGAGGCAGGTGGCCTCGTCCTCGGCGAAGCGGGAGATCAGCTCGCCGAGCGTCTCCTCGCCCTGCAGCAGGATCGGCTGGTCGATACGGCCCCGGAGCTCCTCCGCCGCGGTCTGCGCGGCGCGCATGGAGGAGAACAGGCCGAGCGTCCGCCCGCCCGCCGCCTCCACCAGCTCCGTCAGCTCCTCGATCATGTCCTTGCGCAGCGGCTCCCGGCCGGGCGGCGAGAGATGCCGGGCGACGTAGAGGATCCCCTGCTTGCGGTAGTCGAAGGGGGAGCCGACGTCGATGCCCTTCCAGACCGGGGCGTCCTCCTCCTTCGTGCCCTCCGGGGAGAGGCCGAGGGACGCGCCCACGCCGTTGAAGTCGCCGCCGAGCTTGAGGGTGGCCGAGGTGAGGGTCACCGAGCGGTCGCTGAAGACCCGCTCCCTGACCAGGCCTGATACGGACATCGGGGCCACCCGCAGGGAGGCGCCGAAGCGGTCGTGCCGCTCGTACCAGACCACGTCGTACTCGGAGCCGTGGGTGATGCGCTCGGCGACCTCGTGCACGTTCTCCACCGAGGCCTGGGCGAGCTTGCGGACCGCGTCCTCGTCCTGGACGGAGCGGTCGCGGGTGTCGCCGATGGCGGTGATGACCGTACGGCAGGCGTCGCGCAGGGTCATCAGGACATGGCCGAGCTCCTCCGGGACCGGGTCGAGGCGGCCGGGGAGCGCCAGCTCCATCAGCCGCTCGAAGCTCTCCGCGGCGGTCTCCAGCTGGTCGGCCGCCTTCTCGTTGACCAGCTTGGCGGCCAGTTTCACCGCCCGGTTGACCCGCCCCGGGGTCAGCTCGCCCGTGGCGACGCCGGTCATCCGGGAGACCAGCTCATGCGCCTCGTCGACGATGAGCACCTCGTGGCTGGGCAGGACCGGGGCGTCCTCCAGGGCGTCGATGGCGAGCAGCGCGTGGTTCGTGACCACCACGTCGGCCACCTTCGCCCGCTCCCGCGCCGCCTCGGCGAAGCAGTCCTGCCCGTACGCGCACCGGGACGCGCCCAGGCACTCGCGGCCCGAGACCGTCACCTGGCCCCAGGCACGGTCGGAGACGCCCGGGGAGAGCTCGTCGCGGTCGCCGGTCCCGGTCTCGTCCGCCCAGTCGCGGAGCCGGAGCAGGTCCTTGCCGAGCTTGCTGGTGGGGCCGCCGGGCAGCGACTGCGCCGCCTCGAACTGGTCGAAGAGCCCGTCGTCCTCTTCCTGCGGCATGCCCTCGTGGACCCGGTGCAGGCACAGGTAGTTGGAGCGGCCCTTGAGCATCGCGTACTCCGGGCGGCGGCGGAGCAGCGGGTGCAGGGCGTCGACCGTGCGCGGCAGGTCTCGTTCGACGAGCTGGCGCTGCAGCGCGAGCGTGGCCGTGGCGATCACGACGCGGTCGCCGTGGGCCAGGGCGGGGACGAGGTAGGCGAGCGACTTTCCGGTGCCCGTGCCCGCCTGGACGAGCAGGTGGGTGCCGTCGTCGACGGCCGCGGCCACCGCCTCGGCCATGGCCACCTGGCCGGGCCGCTCCACGCCGCCGACAGCGGTGACGGCGGCATGCAGCAGCTCGGCGAGCTCGGGTCTGGTCTGGTCGTCTCCCATGGCGGACCACCCTAATCTGCGCGACTGACAGTGGTCGCCGTCACTGTCCGTCACGCCAGGTGCAGGGGGTTCGGGACGAGGCCGTCCACGGCGGCGTGCGGGCGCTCGGGGCGGTCGCGGTAGCCGTCGAGGTGGAGCCGGTTGCGGTTGAGGCAGAGGCGGTCGATGCGGGGCGTGAGGAGGTCGAAGAGCTCGAAGCGGTCCTTCAGCTCCGGGAAGCGCTCGTGGTAGCGGAGGATCTCTGCCCGTACGAGGGACCAGAACTCGGCCTCGGGTACGTCCAGTTGCTCCTCGCACAGCGGCGCCAGGTAGCGGAAGACGCCGATGAAGAGCCCCGCGTGGATGAACTGGGTGAGGAACGCCGGCGGCTCGCTCAGCAGCACTTCGCGCACGTCTGCCGGCATGCCGTCGAGCTCGGGCAGCGGCTGGTCGCTGGTGTTCACGTCGTCGACGAAGTCCTTCACCGCCAGGCGTACCGGGACGTCGTCGGCGTCGTAGACGACGATGGCGTTCTCGCCGTGCGGGGAGAAGACCGTGCCGTAGCGGTAGAGGAAGTGCAGCAGCGGCGGCAGCAGGGCGGCGAAGAGGCGCTGCAGCCAGGCGCCGGGGGTGAGGCCGCTGCGGGCCACCAGCTCGGCGGTGAAGGCGCGGCCTTCCGGGTCGGTGTGCAGCAGGGCGGCGAGGGTGCGGGCGCGTTCGCCGGGCTCGAGATACGCCGCGACCGGCTCGCGCCAGATGCAGCCGAGCAGCTCCTTGTACTGGTACGGGACCGCGGGCAGCCGGTCGTAGAGCGGGTGCTGGACGGTGACGGAGGCGATCTCGCCGAGCAGGATCACGCGGGTCTCGTCGCGCAGATACGTATCGCCATCGCGCAGGCCCTGCACCCAGGCGGTGACGGCGGGTGCGGCGAGGGTGCGGTCGGTGGGGAGGCCGCGCCAGACGAGGGTGTTGAGGATGGAGAGCGGGAGCTTGACCGTACGGGCCTTGGGGCGGCTGACGTTGAGGAAGGTGCGGATCGACTGCTGGGGCAGCCGGAAGTCGTTGTCAGTGGGGAGTGGCAGGATCGTGTTGTCGGCGAGTTGCGGGGCGAAGAGGGGCTGGATGGTCTCGTCCCACTGCCAGGGGTGCACGGGAAGGAAGAGGTAGTCGCGGGGGTCGCGGCCCGCGGCGGTGACCGCGCCGGTGAAGGCGGCGCGGGTGGCCGGGGTGAGTTCGTCGGCGTAGAGCTGGTCGGGGGTGGCCAGGGAGGGGGTGCCGCGGTAGCTGGCGAGAGAGCGATGGGCGGCGAGCCAGGGCAGGGGGCGCGGGGTGCGGGATTCCGGGGCCCAGGTCTCGGTGTCGGCGGTGGAGAAGCCGATGCGGCCCTTGTTGGGGACCAGCCAGGGGTGGCCGGTCTGGTGTCCTTCGAGCTCGGCGTAGTCGAGGCCGGCGAGTTCGGCGCTGGTCACGGCCGTGGCGGCGAGGCGGGTGTCGGCGGCCAGGGTGGCGGTGAGCTCGCGGATGAGGTGGCCGGTGGTGTCGCCGGTGAGGGAGAGGAGCGTGTCGTGGGTGGCGGAGAGGAAGTGCAGCGGGTCGGCGGCGCCGGGGAGTTCGGCGCCTGCGGGGTCCGCGGCGATGATCGAGTCGGCGTCGACGCGCCAGCTGCCGTAGGCGCCGCGCCGGGCCGTGAAGCGATAGGTGAGGCCGTCGCCGGCCGGTAGCCGGTAGCCGCGGGCGGCGGCCGGGTCCGGCTCGGGGTTCAGCACGCCCTCGTAGGCGAACTCACCGAGCATCTTGGCGAGCAGCTGACGGGCGGAGCGGCGCCATAGGTCGGCGTCGCGGGTGGTGTTGCGGGTCAAGACGGCTGGCTCCTACGGGCTGGTGTGGTGGGCATGCGGGCTGGTGCTGGGCCCGGCCCGGGCCGGGCCGGGCTTTCCTGGGCTGGGCTTTGCTGCGCGGTGTGGTGCTGTGCGCGGTCAGAGGATGTGGCGGAGGGCGCGTTCGCGGACCATCAAGGACGCGCGCTTGTCCGGCAGGGTGAGTTCGCCGTGGTAGCCGAAGCCGGCGCCGAGGAAGGCGGCGATCGAGGGGGCGTTGCGCACGTCGGGTTCGGCGAGGACGCGCTCGCACTGCGGGCGGTGGTCGAGGACCAGGTCGGCGGCGGCTCGCAGCAGCGCGGTGCCGAGGCCGCGGCCGCGGTCGGCCGCGCGGCCGATGAGAAGGTGCAGGCCGGTGTCGTGCGGGCTTGCGTCGTAGTGCGCGGCGAGCGGGTCGAGGTCGGCGCGGTAGATCTCCCAGTACGACATGGGGGTGCCGTCGAGGAGGCCGAGGCAGGGGATGCTGTGCCGCGCCGGGCCGTCCGGGTCGAGCTGGGCGCGCAGGTGGGCGGCCGTGCGCTCCTCGGGGCCTGCGAGCTCCCAGAAGGCGGCGACGGCGGGGTCGTTCATCCAGCCGTGCAGCAGCGGGAGGTCGGTCTCGAGGCGTACGGGCCGGAGGGAGAAGGCGCCCGCGGGGGTGTGGGCGGGCTTCCAGTCGGCGACCGGGGCCTCGTCCTCGGGGCTGCGGCCGGCGGCGAGCAGCTCGGCGAGGGCGGCGAGCGGCGCGCGGAGGTCGATGGTGTCGTCGGGGCGACGGCGCGGGGCGAGAGTCGATGGGGTGGGGGGCACTGCGGGCCTCTTCTCGGAGGTGGCTTACGGCCGTTCAGGCCGCCAGCGGGTTCTTGATCGTGACGTACACGGACTGGGTGTCGACCGGGCCGACGAGCTCGTCGAGCCCGTGCAGCCTGGTGAGCAGATTGGCCTTGCACCGCAGCGTCGCCGTCTCCAGGAGGCGGGCGGGCAGCGGCGATACGGGCTCGCCGGGGTCGGCCGGGCCTGCCGCTTCGGTGAGGAAGCGGCGGCAGGCGGCGAGCAGCACGCGCTCGCCGCAGAGCCCGGTCGAGCCGAAGGCGCCGATCAGGCCGAGGATGTTGTTGATGCCGAGGTAGTACGCGAAGCGCTCGTCGGTGACCTCGTCGGAGACGTACGAGTCGCTTTCCACGCCGATGCCGGGCAGCCGCCGCTGCAGGGCCTCGCGATGGGAGGTGCGGAAGTAGTAGCCCTGGTTGTCGCGGTAACGGCCGCCCGCGGGCCAGCCGTCGGCGTCCAGCAGCACCAGGGTGTTCTGCTGGTGCGCCTCCAGGGCGACGCCGGCGTGGGCGTCGAGCCAGAGGACGGGCCGTACGACGGTCTCGAGATAACGCAGGAACCACTCGGCCGACACCGCGGCCGTCGGCCGTCCCGTGCTCTCCGCGAGCCGCTCGATCACCTCCTGCAGGCGCGAGCGCATGCCGCGCCGGCCCGGGGCGGGCTGCGGGGAGGTGAGGGCGGCGATGCACAGGGCGTCGTCCTCGGCGGCGAAGGGCTGGTGCCGGATCACGACGTCGAGGCCGGGCAGCTGTTCGCCGTCCTCGGTGTCGACGGCGAGCCAGGCCGGGTCGCGGACGATGTCGAAGCCCTGGCCGCCGGGCGGCCCCGCGGCGGCGACCGCCTTGCGCCACTCCTCGCCGAGCCCGGCGCGCAGCAGGCGGTGCACTTCGGTGCCGCGCTGCAGCTCCTTGCGGAGGTTCTCGCGGCGGGAGTTGGTGATGCGCAGGCCGAGGGAGAGCTTGAGCATGGCGGGGCTGCCGGGGCGGCAGACCGTACGCACGGAGGAGGTCGGGTGCCAGGGCGCGCCGTGCGGGCCGAGGTCGTGCAGCAGGCCGGCGTGCAGGAGCCGAGCGACGGCGGGGCGCGCCGCGACCTCGCGGGCCTGCCAGGGGTGGAGGGGCAGGGGGACGTAGCCGTCGGGGAC
>NZ_JAAKZV010000249.1 GCF_011044975.1 Streptomyces coryli
GGGTGGGAGGAAGCCCGTATCGCCGCCGGACCGCGGCCGCCACCCCCGGCCGTCAGGCCAATCGCGGCAGCTCCGCCTCCGTCACCGCGCCCAGCAGCCCCTCGCCGCGTACGAAGCGCTCCACCTCCGCCGCCGCGTACTCGCCGAGGCGTCGCAGCTCGCTGCCCTGCACGCCCGCGACGTGTGGGGTGACCAGCACGTTCGGCAGGGCGTACAGGGGGTGGTCGGGCGGCAGCGGTTCGGGGTCGGTGACGTCCAGATACGCGTTCAGGCGGCCGGTCGCGCACTCGTGGGTCAGCGCCTCCGTGTCGAGCAGGGAGCCGCGGGCGGTGTTGATGACCGTGCCGCCGTCGGGGATGAGGGCGAGGCGGCGGGCGTCCAGCAGGTGCCGGGTTTCGGGGAGTTCGGGGGCGTGGACGCTGACGATGCTCGACTCGCGGCACAGGACGTCGAGTTCGACCGGCTCGGCGCCGAGCGCGATCGCCTCCGCCGCCGGGAGGTACGGGTCGTACACGAGGACGCGGTGGCGGCGGCCGGAGGCGGCGAGGCGGGTGAGGACGCCGCGGCCGATGCGGGAGGCGCCGATGATGCCGATGGTGCGGTCGTCCAGGCCCTCGCGGAGCGCCAGCGGCTGCCGGCGGCCGACGTAGTCGCGGGCGGCGGGGAGCACCTGCTTTCCGGCGAAGGTGATGGCCGCGAGGGTGAAGTCGACGACCGGGCCCGCGTTGGCGTCGGCCGCCGAGGAGACCGCGATGCCGCGGCGCCAGACCGCCTCCGTGGCCAGCTGTTTCACCGATCCGGCGGCGTGGATCACCGCCCGCAGCCGGCCGGCGCCGGCGAGCACCTGCTCGGTCAGCGGCGGGCAGCTCCAGCAGGTGACCAGCAGATCGATGCCGGCCAGGCGCCCCGTGAGGTCGCCGGAGAGCGGATCGGGGAGCAGCTGGGTGAGCTTCGCGACGCGGTCGCGGACCTCGCCGGGCAGCACGATGTCCGCCTCCTCGGCTGACATGGCGAGTGCTGCGGTGAGGCGTTCGGCCACGGGGCCCCCAAAAGCGATAGTAACCGTTTTCGCGATGAGATCGCAGGCTAGGACGCCGCTCCCCCAAGGTCAAGGAAAGTTCCGGGGGTTGGAGCATTGACCTCGTCGTAGTAACCGCTTTAGATTCCCGGTCATCTTCACCGATGACGGCGACAACAGAGGGGCACGTGGTGCTGTACAAGCCCGTCAAACAGCCCGAAACCAAGCGGAATCAGCGCTGGAAACGGTTCCACCGCGACCGCGTGCTCCTGCTCCTCATGCTGCCCGGACTCGGCTACTTCCTGGTCTTCCACTACGGCGCGCTGCTCGGCAACGTCATCGCCTTCAAGGAGTACGTGCCGTTCGTCGGCCTCTGGGACAGCCCCTGGGTCGGCTTCGACAACTTCTCCGCGATGTTCTCCGACGGCGACTTCTGGCACGCCGTCTGGAACACCCTCTTCATCGCCGTCCTGCAGCTGATCTTCTTCTTCCCGGCCCCGCTCGCCCTGGCGCTGCTGCTGCACAGCCTGACCTCGGACCTGCTGCGGCGGTTCGTCCAGTCGGTCGTCTACCTGCCGCACTTCCTGTCCTGGGTGATCGTCGTCGCCCTCTTCCAGCAGATCCTCGGCGGCGCCGGACTGCTCAACGGCTTCCTCGGCGACGCGGGCCTCAACACCGTCGACATCATCGGCAACCCCGACGCGTTCAAGCCGCTGGTCGTCGCCCAGGTGATCTGGAAGGACGGCGGCTGGGGCACGATCATCTTCCTCGCCGCGCTGATGCAGGTGAACGAGCAGCTCTACGAGTCCGCCGCGCTCGACGGCGCGGGCCCCTGGCGCCGCTTCTGGCACGTCACGCTGCCGCAGATCCGCCCCATCGTCATCCTGCTGCTGATCATGCGGCTCGGCGAGATCCTCTCCGTCGGCTTCGAGCAGATGCTGCTCCAGCGCGACGCCTACGGCCCCGAGGCCGCCGAGATCATCGACACCTTCGTCTACTACCAGGGCCTGGTCAACGGCAACTTCGGCTACGCCGCCGCGGCCGGCCTCTTCAAGGGCGTGGTCGGCGCCGCCCTCGTCTACACCGCCAACAAGCTCGCCCACCGCCTCGGCGAACAGGGGGTCTACAGGTGATCAGCAGAACAGCCGCGGCCCGGCCCGCCTGGATGGAGAAGCCGAAGCCGCTCACCCTCGTCGCCAAGGGCGTGGCGCTGGTCGTCGTGCTCGGGATCGTCATCATGCCGTTCGTGGTGGTCGTGGCGACGAGCCTCGCCTCCAACAAGGAGGTCGTCGCCAACGGCGGCTGGGTGCTGTGGCCTAGCGAGCCGACGCTGCGCGCGTACCGGCAGATCTTCAACGGCGGCATCGTCACCGACGCGCTGTGGGTGAGCATCGGCATCACCGTCGTCGGCACCGCGGCCAGCATGCTCTGCACGGTGCTGCTCGCCTACGCGCTCGCCCGCCCCAAGGTGTACGGCGCCAAGCCGGTGCTCCTGCTGGTGCTCTTCACCTTCCTCTTCCCGCCCGGCATGATCCCGGCGTATCTGCTGGTCAAGGAGCTCGGCCTGCTGGACGCGTACGGCGCCGTGATCCTGCCCGTGCTCATCAACGTCTTCAACCTGGTCGTCATGCGCGGCTTCTTCCAGGGCATCCCGGAAGAGCTGTACGAGGCCGCCAGGCTCGACGGCGCAAGCGAGTGGAAGATCCTCCGGGTCGTCGTCATCCCGCTGTCCAAGGCGGTGCTCGCCGTCGTCGGGCTCTTCTACGCGGTGTCCTACTGGAACGCCTGGTTCCACGCCTCCATCTACCTGGAGCAGGACCACTGGCCGCTGCAGCAGGTGCTCCGCACCTACGTCATCGGCGGCGCCCAGCTCGCCGACTCCGGCGCCGCCGAGGCGGGAAATGTCGCCGCCCCGCAGACCATCCAGATGGCCGTCCTCGTGGTGGCCACCGTCCCGATCCTCCTGGTCTACCCGTTCCTGCAGAAGTACTTCACCAAGGGCGTGCTCACCGGCGCCATCAAGAGCTGAGAGGGAATCAGAGATGACTGCACCGATGTCCCGCCGGACCCTGATGCGCGCCATCGGCGCCGGGGGCGCCGCGCTGGCCGCGCCGTCGCTGCTCACCGCCTGCGGCGGTGGCGGGGACACCGGCGGATCGGTCTCCAACAAGGGGTCCAAGCTGGCTCCTTGGCCGGCGTACACCCCGGTCACCAAGGGCCCGAAGCCGGATCTGCCGGGCACCGCCGACGGCATCCAGAACGGCTACCTGAAGTACCCGGGCGAGCTGTTCAAGGCGTACAACGACAAGCCGGGCGACGGCTCCACCATCCACATGATGTGCCTGACCTACGGCACCGCCCCGGTCCCGTACGCGAAGAACCTCTACTGGCAGAAGGTCGCCGAGGCACTCGGCGTGAAGATCAAGCTCACCGCGGTGCCGGCCGCCGACTTCACCAAGAAGATGGCGACCGTGATGGCGGGCAATGAGCTGCCCGACATCCTCAGCATCGGCGGCGGCTACACCCTGCCGCGCGAGGCGCAGTTCGTGAAGTCGCAGATGGCCGACCTGTCGGAGCACCTGTCCGGCGACAGCATCAAGGACTATCCGCACCTGGCCGCCATCCCCACCTACGCCTGGGAGGGCATGGGCCGGATCGGCGGCGGGATCTACGGGGTGCCGGTCGAGCGGCCCAAGTTCCAGGACGTGCTCTTCTACAACAAGGAGATGTACGAGAAGGCCGGCTACCAGGACGGCATGCCGGTGGCCGACTTCGCCGCCATGGCGAAGAAGGTCTCCCGCGCCAAGAAGTACGCGTTCGGCGCCGCCGTCGGCCCGAACCCGTTCGGCTACCGCACCCACGCCCTGTGGCACGGCGCCCCGAACCTGTGGCAGCACCAGGGCGGCTCGTTCACCACCATGTGGGGCCACGACAGCTTCAAGGACTCGCTGGAGCTGATGGCCCGGATGCACAAGGACGGCACCTGGCACCCGGACTCCGCCGCCATGGCGCCGCCGGACCTCAAGACCAAGTACTACAACGGCACGGTCGGCGGCCTGACCGACGGCTTCATGGCGATGATCGGCAATCTGCAGATGAATCAGGACGCCTTCAACATCGGCCTGGCCCTGCCGTACAAGGCGGGCGGCGAGCAGCAGGCGATGCAGAGCCGCGGCATGTTCGGCTACACGGTGCTGAAGAAGGCGCCCGAGAAGCGGATCAAGATGCTGCTGAGCCTGCTCGACTACCTCGCCTCGCCGTTCGGCAGTGAGGAGTTCGAGCTGATCCACTACGGCGTGGAGGGCACCCACTTCAAGCGCGACAAGGACAACAACCCGGTGAAGAACGAGAAGGGCCTCACCGAGGTGGCCTCCCCCAACACGCCCTTCACCAACATCGCCGACGCCCCCCAGCCGCTGCACTACCCCGGCTTCCCCGAGGACACCAAGCGCGTCCACGACTGGCAGAAGGAGACCCTCCCGCTGCTGGTGCCGGACGACCACTGGGGCCTGCAGTCCGCGGCCTTCACCGCCAAGGGCGCGACGCTGGAGCAGCAGCTGGCCGACGGCGTCTCGGCGATCGTCACCGGCCGCAAGCCGGTGTCGTCGTGGGACGAGGTCTACAAGAAGTGGCAGAGCGGCGGCGGCAAGACAGCGGTCGAGGAGTTCGCGGAGGAGTACGCGGCGGCCAAAAAGGCCGCCAAATAGGCTGCGAAGTAGTCTCTTCAGGTACGGGCCGGGCCTGCCGCCGCGCAGGTCCCGGCCCCCGACGTCAGGAGGGCCGGTGGACCGGCGCGTGACCATCCGCGATGTGGCCGCCCAGGCGGGCGTGTCCGTCGCGACCGTCTCCCGGGTGCTCGCGGGCAACTACCCGACCTCGACCGGCGCCCGCAACAAGGTCATGCGCGCGGTCAAGGACCTCGATTACGTGCCGAACGCGCACGCCCGCGGCCTCGCCGGCAGCGGGCGCAAGACGGTGGCGGTGCTGCTGTCGGCGGTCGACAGCCCCTTCTACGCCGCCATCGCCCACGGCGTGGAGGCGGAGGCCGCCGAGCGCGACATGCTCTCGCTGGTCTGCCAGACCGGCGGCGATCCGGAGCGGGAGCTGGCGCTGGTGCAGATGATGCGCGAGCAGCACGCCGAGATCGTGGTGCTGGCCGGCGGCGTGGTCGAGGACGACGAATACCGCGAGCGGATCACCCGCTACGCGGAGGCGCTCGCGGCGGCCGGGACGCGGCTGGTCCTGTGCGGCCGCCCCGCACCGGTCGCGGACGTCCCTGCCGTGATCCTCGAGTACGACAACCGGTCGGGCTCGTACGCCATCGCCAGCCACCTGCTGGCGGCGGGGCACCGGAAGGTCGCGTACGTCGGGCATGTGCCGGGCCTGTCGACGAGCGAGCAGCGGGTGGCGGGCTTCCGCGACGCGCTGGCGGCCTTCGGGCTGCCCGAGTCGGCGGCCACCGTGGTGCACTGCGACTTCGGCGAGGAGGAGGGGCGCGAGGCGATGCACGGGCTGCTCGACAAGAGCGGCGGCGCCCCGGAGTACACGGCCGTCTTCGGCGCCGACGACTGGGTGGCCGCGGGCGTCATCCGGGCGCTGCATGAGCGCGGTTACACCGTCCCCGCCGACGTCTCGGTGGTCGGCTACAACGACGACCCGTACGCCGCCCACCTCAATCCGCCGCTCACCACCGTGCACATCCCCGGTGAGGAACTCGGCCGCACGGCCGTCCGGATGGCGCTGCGCGCGACCGCCCGCACCGGCGGCGGTCCCCGTCAGGAGCGGCAGCTCCTGGGCACGCACATCGTGGTCCGCGACTCCGTGGGCCGTCTGGACTGAACATCGCGGCGATACGCCGCACCCAGCGACCGCCGGGAATGCTCACAATCCAGTCCGGTAGAATGTAAGGCGTGGCCAGCCATGTGAAGCGGGCGTTCAAGTACCGCTTCTATCCGACCGATGTGCAGGCAGCTGAGCTGTCGCGCACGTTCGGATGCGTGCGCACGGTCTACAACATGGCCCTTGCCGCTCGCACCGAAGCGTGGGCGCGGCAGGAGCGAACCACCTACAACGCGTCGTCGGCGATGCTGACGGCGTGGAAGAAGACGGAGGAACTCGCCTACCTGAACGAGGTCTCCTCGGTCCCGCTCCAGCAGACGTTGCGGCACCTGCAGACGGCGTTCACGAACTTCTTTGCCAAGCGGGCGAGATACCCGCGTTTCAAATCGCTCAAGAAGTCCCGCGCGTCGGCCGAGTACACGTCCTCTGCGTTCCGGTTCCGGAACGGGAAGCTAACGCTCGCCAAGATGAAGGGCCCTTTGGCAATCGTTTGGTCCCGCCCGCTGCCCGCAGGAGCGAAGCCGTCCACGGTGACCGTCTCCCGCGACAGTGCGGGCCGGTGGTTCGTGTCCCTCCTGGTCGAGGATCCGGCCGTTCAGGCACTTCCGGCCTCTGACGCTGCGGTCGGCATCGACGTGGGCCTGGACCATCTCCTCACCCTCTCGACTGGTGAGAAGATCGCCAACCCACGCCATGAACGTCGTGACCGGGCACGGCTCGCCCAGGCCGAGCGGGCGGTGTCCCGCAAAGTCAAGGGCTCCAACAACAGGGCCAAGGCGCGCCGTAAGGCCGCCAAGGTGCACGCCCGGATCGCCGACCGGCGCCGGGATTACCTGCACAAGCTCTCCACTCGACTCGTGCGTGAGAACCAAACGCTCGTGATCGAGGACCTGACCGTGCGCAATATGGTGAAGAACCGGAGTCTGGCCCGCGCGATCAGTGATGCGGCATGGGCAGAGTTCCGGAGCTTGCTGGAGTACAAGGCCGCCTGGTACGGACGGGAGGTGGTCGTGGTCGACCGCTTCTTCCCCTCCTCCAAGCTGTGCTCCGGCTGCGGCGCCCTGCAAAGCAAGATGCCGCTGCGCGTTCGGACCTGGACGTGCGACAGCTGCGGTACGACCCATGACCGGGACGTGAACGCCGCCGAGAATCTCCTGGCCGTCGGGCTGACGGTTTCGGCCTGTGGAGCCGGTGTAAGACCTCAACGGAGAACTCCGGGCGGGCAGTCGGCGACGAAGCAGGAAACCCATGGGGCGACCCGAGGAATCCCCCGCCCTCAGGCGGATGGACGAAGCCAACAAGGACATACTCACCTTCCCCCCTCGCCGGCAACGTCTTCGGCCGGGCGCCGGTCTTCATCGGGCTGATCACCGAGCCCGGACGCACTGATACACGAGCTCAAGGAGGCCCTGCCCGATGACCTCAGCTGAGGCGACCCGCCGGCACCACGCCGACCATGTCCGTACGCTCCTCGACGACCTCGACGCCGCCGCTCCCCAGCAGGTCACCGCGGCCGCGGAGGTGCTGCTCGACTGCATCGCCGACGGGGGTGTCATCCATGCCGCAGGGGCCGGGCATTCGCTGGCGATGGTGTGCGAGATGTTCTACCGCGCGGGCGGTCTCGCGTGTGTCCGGCCGGTGTGGGACCCCGAGGTCTTCCCGCTGCCGAACGCGATCGGCTCCACCGCCGTGGAGCGGGAACCGGGGCGCGGGCGGGCGGTGGTCGAGCGGGCCGCGCCCGCGGCGCCGGACGTCATGGTGGTGTTCTCCACCAGCGGGCGCAATCCGTATCCGGTGGAGATCGCGCAGGAGGCGCTGGCGCGCGGGCTGAAGGTGATCGCGGTGACCTCGCTGGAGGCGTCGGCCAAGGCTTCCGACCGGAGTGGTACGCGGCTGGCCGACCACGCGACGGTGGTGCTCGACAACCGGGTGCCGCCGGGGGATGTCGTGCATCCGCCGCAACAGCCGCGGACGGCCGCGGTGTCGACGGTGCTGGCCGCGTATCTGTGGTCGCAGGTGCTGGTCGAGGTCGACGCGCTGGCGACCGCCCGCGGGGTGGAGCTGCCCCGCTGGGTGAGCGCCAACGTGCCCGGCGGCGACGAGGCGAACAAGGCACTGCTGGAGCGGTACGGGCCGCGGATCCCGGAGCTGGGCGCCGGGGCCTAAGACCAAGGTCCGAACCGGCACGGGTCCATAAGCAGAGGCGCCGGGCCCCCTCGGTCTCCTACGTTCGGAAGCGTCACACCGGGCCGTACGCGCTGGCACGCGACGCTGAGAACGTGGGAGACCGAGCGATGCAGGCGAACAACTCCGCAGGCCACTGGAGCGGCGACGAGCTGGACCTGGACGGCTATCTGAACCGCATCGGGTTCACCGGCGAGCGCGCGCCGACCCTGGCAACGCTCGGCCGCCTGCAGCGCGCCCACACCACGAGCATTCCGTTCGAGAACGTCCACGCGGTGCTCGGGAAGCCGTTGCCGATCGACCTCGCCTCGGTGCAGGAGCGGCTGGTCGGCCGGCGCCGGGGCGGATATTGCTACGAGCACGTGGCGCTGTTCGCCGCGGCGCTGGAGCGCCTCGGCTTCGGCGTCACCGTGGTCACCGGACGCGTGACACTCGGTTTCGACCGGATCACCCCGGCCACGCACGCCCTCGTCGTCGTGCGCTGCGCGGACGACGACCGCGACTGGCTGTGCGACGTCGGCTTCGGCTCCGGTCCCACGGCACCGATCGAGCTCGCCGACGGGGCGGAGGTGGAGGGGGAGGGCTGGCGGCACCGGCTCGAGCGGCGGCCCGATGAGTGGGGCGACACGTGGTGGCTGCTGCAGTACGGCCCGGAGGGCTGGACCGACCGGCACACCTTCCGCCTCGTGCCGCAGTATCCGATCGACTTCGCGGTCGGCAGCCATTTCGTCGACACCCACCCGCGGTCCCCCTTCGTCAAGCGGCTGTTCGCGCAGCGGTTCACGGGGCGGGAGCACCATGTGCTCGACGCGACCGTCTGGACCACGTCCTTCCCGGACGGGACCAGCACGAGGCAGGAGATCGAGCCCGAGCAGGTCGGCAAGCTGCTCGCGGAGGTCTTCGATATCGCGCCGGCGCCTGAGGAGCTGGACCGGATCCTCGGGTAACCGGTTAACCGAGTCTTAAGGAAATTGCGCCAACTCCCCTTGTGCGGCCTCTTGTCAGCCATAGCAAGCGGTTACATGCTATGCGGCACGTCTCGCGACACGAGCCCCGGGAGTGTGCCCATGTCCCTCGTTCCTCGGATCAGCCGCCGCAGTGTGCTGGGCGGCGCGGCCGCCGCCGGCGCGGTGCTTCTTGCGGCACCGCCCGCGTCGGCGGCGTCGGCGGCGGCTTCGGCGGCGGACGAGTACGACACGCTGCTGCAGCGCGCCGAAGAGCTCATGACCGGCGGGGAGTTCGACCCGGCCGACCCCGACTTCGCCGCCGCGCTCGGCAAGCTCGGCGCCGAGGCCGCCAAGTGGTGGGACTCGATGGACCGCTCCGCGGGCCGCACCGCCGTCTGGCCCGACCTCACGCCGGTCTCCGACCCGGAGAAGTTCGGCCAGAGCTACCCGCGGCTGAAGACCCTCGCCACCGCCTGGGCCACCCCCGGCACCCCGCTCACCGGCAAGGCCGAGGTGGCCCAGGCGGTCGTCGACGCACTGCGCTTCCTGCACGACGGCGGCTACCGCCCGGACGCCACCCAGACCGGCAACTGGTGGTTCTGGGAAATAGGTTCACCCCGCGCCATGCTCGACACGTGCGTGCTGCTGCGCGCCCAGGTCCCGGCCGCCGACCTCGCCGACTACCTGGCCACCGTGCAGAAGTGGTGCCCGAACGCCGACAAGCGGGTGGTCAACGGCGCCATCGAGACCGGCGGCAACCGCTCCGACAAGGCCGTCATCGTCGCCCTGCACGGCCTGCTGGCCCGCGACGCCGCCAAGGTCGCCTCCGCCCGCGACAGCCTCTCCGACGTGGCCGGCGGCGGCAAGAACAGCCTCTTCGGCTACGTCACCAGCGGCGACGGCATCTACGAGGACGGCTCGCTGATCCAGCACGGCACGGTGGCCTACACCGGCACGTACGGGAATGTGCTGCTGGCCGGCACGGCGCACATCCTCGCGCTGCTCGGCGGCTCGACCTGGAAGGTGACCGACCCCAAGGTCTCGGTGATCTTCGACGCCATCGAGCGGGCCTTCTCCCCGGTCGTCTTCGACGGCCTGATGATGGACACCCAGAACGGCCGGGCGGTCTCCCGCGTCAAGGCCAACGACGCCACCAACGGCGCCGCGACCATCTCCAACATGCTGCTGCTCGCCCTCGGCGCCCCGGCCGGCCACGCCGCCCGCTGGCGCGCCCTCGCCAAGGGCTGGATCACCCGCAACAAGGCGGTCCCCTACCTCGCGGCCGCCGCCATCCCGCAGCTCACCCGCGCCCGGGCCGTCCTCGACGACGCGGCCGTGCCGGCCGCGCCCCGGCTCACCGGCGCGCACGTCTTCGCGGACATGGACCGGGTGGTGCAGCGCCGCCCCGGCTGGGCGCTGAGCCTCGGCCTGTCGTCGGCGCGGGTGGCGGCGTACGAGTGCGGCAACTTCGAGAACAAGAAGGCCTGGTATCAGGGCGACGGCACCACCTACGTCTACGTGCCCGACGACCTCGCCCACTACGGCGACGCCTACTGGGCGACGGTGAACCCGTACCGGCTGCCGGGCACGACCGTCGACACCAGGGAGCGGGCGAAGGTCGG
Source organism: Streptomyces coryli (assembly GCF_011044975.1). Taxonomy (GTDB): domain Bacteria; phylum Actinomycetota; class Actinomycetes; order Streptomycetales; family Streptomycetaceae; genus Streptomyces; species Streptomyces coryli. Next base: position 10,611 of record NZ_JAAKZV010000249.1, read on the forward strand.
CGACGCGGCCGGCACCAAGATCTACCAGCCGAAGAACAGGACCGCGGGCGGCGCCGCGCTCGGCAAGCGCTATGCGGCGGCGGCCATGGATCTGATCGCGGACGGCTCGACGCTGCGCGCGAAGAAGGCCTGGTTCACCTTCGACGGCGCCGTCATCGCGCTCGGCGCCGGGATCACGTCGAGCGACGGCCGCACCATCGAGACCATCGTCGAGAATCGCCACCTGCACGCGTCCGGCACCAACCGCCTCCTCGTGGACGGCGCCGCCCAACCCGGCACCCAGGGCTGGTCGAAGAGCTTCGCGGGCGCCGGCTGGGCGCATCTGCAGGGCACCGGCGGCTACGTCTTCCCGGGCAAGGCCGCGATACGGGCGCTGCGCGAGGAGCGCACCGGCAACTGGGCCGACATCAACACCGGTGCGGACACGGGCGGCACGGCGGACCCGATCACGCGGCGGTACGTGACGCTGTGGTGCGACCACGGGAAGTCCCCGGCGGATGCCACGTACGCGTACGTGCTGCTCCCCGGCGCTTCGGCCGCCACGACCGCGGCATGGGCGGCCGCCAACCCGGTCTCGATCGTCGCCAACTCCCCCACCGTGCAGGCCGTCGAGTCCCGCCGCGACGGCGTCCTCGCCGCGCACTTCTGGGCGGAGGGCAGCGCGGCCGGGCTGCGCTGCTCCGGGTCTGCGACGGTGCTGGTGCAGCGGCGGGACGACGGCATCGAGGTGGCCGTCGCGGATTCGTCGCGCACGCAGGAGACGGTACGGATCGAGCTGCCGTTCCCCGCCACGAAGGTGGTCTCCGCCGACGACACGGTCTCGGTCGAGACCGGCCGCCGCCCGGTGCTCACCGTGAAGACCGCCGGCTCCCGCGGCCACACCCACGCGGCGAAGCTGGCCTGACCGCGGCCCCCGGGCGCCGTCTTCCCCGCGGTGGCGCCCGGAGGGCCGTATCCAATCCCCCCTCCCC
>NZ_JAAKZV010000024.1 GCF_011044975.1 Streptomyces coryli
CCGCCCCGCAGCCCCTCGCCCCCGGCTCTTCGGTCGAGATCAGCGCCATCGGCGTCTCCGGCAAGCGCCCGCGCTACGCCGCCGACGCCAAGCAGGCGGGCAACTGGGTCAGCGCCCTCGACGCCGTAGACCGCGCCACCGGCCGCCGCCTCCTCTACGCCCCCGCCCTCGGCGTCTGGCCGGAGTGGCTCGACGGCGCGGCCGCGGCGGCGGACTGCGTGCTGATGGACGGCACCTTCTGGGACGACCAGGAGCCGGTACGGGCCGGCTTCACCGAGCGCACCGCCACCGCGATGGGCCACCTGCCGATCACCGGTCCCGGCGGCACGGCGGAGCGGCTGGCGGCCCTGGACGTACCCCGCCGCCTCTACACCCACCTCAACAACACGAACCCGCTCACCGCCCCCGGCGCCGCCGAGCACCAGCTGCTCGACGCGCACGGGCTCGAGGTGGCGCACGACGGAATGGTGCTCCAGCTGTGATCCCGACGGCGACCCTGGAAGACCGGCTGCGGACGGTGGCCCGCGAGCGCTACCACGACCGGCACCCGTTCAACATCCGCATGCACGACGGCACGCTCACCCCCGCGGAGCTGCGCCGCTGGGTCCTCAACCGCTTCCACTACCAGCGCCACATCCCGGTCAAGGACGCGCACATCACGGCGAAGCTCACCACCCCCGCGCTGCGCCGCTCCTGGCTGCGGCGCATCCAGGACCACGACGGCGCGGCGGACGGCGAGGGCGGCATCGAGCGCTGGCTGCGGCTCGGCGAGGCGGTGGGCCTGGAACGGGAGTTGCTGCTCAGCGGCGACGGTGTACTCCCCGGCGTGCGGCTCGCGGTCGACGGCTACGTCAACTTCTGCCGGCTGCGCAGCCCCCTCGAAGCCGTGGCCGCCTCGCTCACCGAGCTGTCGGCCCCCGGCATCATGACGGCCCGTATCGCCGCCTTCGAGCGGCACTACGACTGGATCGACCGCGAAGGCCTGGAGTACTTCCGCACCCGCGTCGGCCAGGGCAGCCGCGACAGCGCGGAGGCGCTCGCGCTGGTGCTGGAGTGGGCGCGCACACCGGAGGAGCGGCAACTGGCGGTGGACGCCCTCGCCTTCAAGTGCGATGTGCTGTGGTCGCTGCTGGACGCCGTGGACGGAGGGGACCGCCCGTGACCGCCGGCTGGCGGCCGCGGCTGCCCGCGGGGACGGTGCTGCGCGCCGATCCGGTACGGGGCGGGGACCTGCTGCTCCTGCCCGAGCGGGTGGTGGTGCTGCGCGGCAGCGCCGCCGAGGTGCTGCGGCTGTGCGACGGCGGCCGTACGGGCGACGAGCTGGCCGCCGAGCTGGCGGCCAGGCACCCGGGCGCGCCGGTGGCCGGGGACGTAACGGATTTCCTCAGTCGGCTCCGGCAGGAGGGCCTGCTGAAGTGACCGCACCCTGGGCCCTGCTCGCCGAGCTCACCCACGCCTGCCCGCTGCACTGCGGATACTGCTCCAACCCGCTTGAGCTGACCCGCCGTTCCCGCGAACTGGACACCGCCGCCTGGCAGTCCGTGCTGCGCCAGGCGGCCGCCCTCGGCGTCGTCCAGACTCATCTCTCCGGCGGCGAGCCGCTGCTCCGCCGCGACCTGGAACAAATCGTGGCCACGGCGGAACACGAAGGCATCTACACCCAGCTGGTCACCAGCGGCACCGGCCTGACAGAACCCCGCCTGGCCGCGCTCGCCGACGCCGGCCTGCGCAGTGTCCAGCTCTCCGTACAACACGCCGCCCCGCAGGCCTCGGACCGGATCGCGGGGCGCCGCGGCTCGTTCGCGGAGAAGACCCGCGCCGCGCGGCTGGTCCGCGCGGCGGGCCTGCCGCTCGGCGTCAACGTCGTCCTCCACCGCGGCAATCTGGACGCGGTCGGCGACCTGGTCCGCCTGGCCGTGGACTGGGGCGCGGACCGGATCGAGCTGGCGAACGCCCAGTACTATGGCTGGGCGCTGCACAACCGCCGCGCCCTGCTCCCCACCCGCGCCCAACTGGAGCGCGCCCGGGCCGAGGTGGCGGCTCTTCGCACCGAACTGGCCGGCCGCACCGACCTCATCTGGGTCCTCCCCGACTACTTCACCGGCGAGGCGAAGCCCTGCATGGGCGGCTGGGGCGCGGTCTCCCTCACGGTCACCCCCGACGGCACCGCCCTCCCCTGCCCGGCCGCCGCCACGCTCCCCGGCCTGACCCCGCCCAACGTCCGCGACCACGACCTGAACTGGATCTGGCAGCACTCCCCGGCCTTCACCCGCTACCGCGGCACGGCCTGGATGCCCGACCCCTGCCGCTCCTGCGACCTGCGCGAGCAGGACTTCGGCGGCTGCCGCTGCCAGGCCTACGCCCTGACCGGCGACGCCTCCCGTACGGACCCGGCCTGCCACCGCTCCCCCGACCACCACCTGGTCGCCGAAGCCGCTACGGCCCCACCGGCTCCATCACCGCCGCCAGATCCTCGCGGGCATGCAGCGCCCGCAGCGCCTCGGCGACCGCCGGGCCCGCCGCCGCGCCGCGACGGGTGCAGGTGAGGAAGCGGCGGCTCGGCGCCGGGGTGCCGGAGACCGGGATGCGGTCCATGTCGCGCTGCGGCGGCAGTTGGGCCAGGCGCGGCACGAGGGCTACGCCGAGGCCGTACGACACCAGGGTGGTGACCGCGCTCCAGTCGCAGGCCTCGTGCGTGACGTTGGGGCTGAAGCCGGCGGCGCTGCACGCCGCCAGGACGTGCTGCCGCGAGGAGCTGCCGGGCACGCCGATGATCCATTTCTCCGCGGCCACCGCCACCAGGTCCACCTCGGGGAGCCCGGCCAGACCGTGGTCGGCGGGCACCAGCAGGTCGAACGGGTCGTCCAGCAGCAGCCGCTGGTCGAAGCGCTGATCGCCGGTGGCCGGCCCGTCCGGCAGCGCCTCGACCACGGCTATGTCCGTCTCGTCGTCGAAGAGCAGGTCGAAGGCGTCCCGCGGCTCGGCCTCGCGCAGCCGTATGTCGAGCCGCGGATAGTGGGCCGACAACTCCCCGGCCACCGGCGCCAGCAGCCGGCACAGCGCGGTCGGGAAGCCGGCCATCCGCAGCAGTCCGGCGGGCTCGCCGTCCATGCCCAGCAGCTCCGCGTGCGCCCGCTGCCAGCGTGCCTCGATGGCGTCCGCATGGGTGAGCAGGCTGCGGGCCGCCGCGGTGAGCCGCACCCGGCGGCCGACCGGCTCGAGCAGTGGCACGCCCAGGTCCTGGCCGAGCTGCTTGATCTGCTGCGATGCGGCCGAGGGGGTGAGCCGGAGCGACTCCGCCGCCGCGGTGACGGTGCCGTAATAGGCAACGGCCCGCAGGACACGCAGGCGGCGCAGGTCAATCATTAAGGCCCTCCTTCACAATACGGTCAATAGATCCAACCTGGACCTGAACGGCTGTGATTCCCCATCCTGAGGGGGTAGCCGGTCAACCGGAAAGTACGAAAGCGAGCTTGGAGAGCCGATAGATGGGCAACTGCCCGTACTGCGGCTGGGCCGACGCCCAGCCCTTCACGACGCTGTCGCGCCACTGCACCCACGAAGGACTGACCGTGTGGACCCAGTGCGCTTGCGGTTCCGTGCAGGTCCGCCAGGTCAACGAGGCCGGCGCACGCATCCTCGTGCGAGGCCGCCCCGCGGAGACCGCTCCCTGCTCATAGCCGGTCGAAGGCTCAGGCCGCCGGCTCGCCCGGGTAGGTGCCGAAGGACCACTTGTTGCCCTCCGGGTCCTCCAGGGAGAACTCGCGGCTGCCGTACGGCTGGTCCTGGATGTCGCGGAAGATTTTTACGTCGGCGGCCTTTACGCGCTCGTAGAGGGCGTCGACCTGGCTGGTGACCACGTAGAGGCCCGCAGACCCGGGTGGCAGGGTCCAGTCGTGGCCGGGGCGGTGCGAGCCGAGCATGATGCCGCCGCCCTCCGGCCAGTCGAGCTGGGCGTGGGCGACCACGCCATCGTCCTCGTAGACCGCGGTGCGGGTGAAGCCGATCGTGTCGACGAGGAAGTCGATCAGGGCGGGGGCGTCGGTGGCGCACAGGGTGGGCCAGACGCTGGGCTCGCGGGTCTTCTGCTGAGTCTGCTTCTCATTGGTGTCCATGAGACTCACTCTGTGCCGTTGAGGTGCCCCCCGGCTTGGATATTCCGGCACTCTTCGGCCAGCCAGCCGGTGGGACTCACCCCCGTGTACTGGCGGAAGTCCCGCACCAGGTGGGAGTGGTCGTAATAGCCACAGTCGGCGGCCACCCGGGCCAGGTCGGGCGGGACGCCGGCCACCACGGCCCGTACGACCCGCTCCTTCGCCCGCTCGAAGCGCATCAGGCGGGCCGCCTGCTTCGGGCTGATGCCGGTCTCGGCGCGGAAGAGGGCGGTGAGCCGCCGCTCACTGAGCGCGACATGCTTCGCGAGGCCGCCGACCGAGCCCGCGCCGCCGTGCCGGGCCAGCCAGGCCCAGGCCTCGGCGACCTCGGGGCGGACGGCGTCCGGACGGGCGGTCGCGACCTGGCGCCGCAGATACCCCCGCAGGGTGTCGAAGCGCTGCTCCCAGCGCTCCTCCTCGCGCAGCCGCTCCTGCACCTCGCCGCCGGCCCGGCCGAGCACCTCCCGCCCGTCGGGGACGACGACCTGCCCGGAGAGCGCCGCCGCCGGCATCCCGAACAGCGCCCGCGCCGCCAGCGGATGCACCGCGAGCTGCACGCCGGTCTGCCGGTCGGGCTGGCGCACATAGGTGGGCGCGTCGTGCAGCCCGCCGATGACGATGTCGGTGGCGAACCCGTCGCTCTGCTCGGGCGTCAGCCCACCGGTGACCGGCCCGTCCAGGGAGAAGATCAGCGTCAGATACGGGGACGGCAGCCCGCGGTGCACGGCCGGCTGCGCTCCGTGCTGGCGATAGCCGACGGCCGAGAGCACCATGCCGCCGAGCCCGGGCGCCATGCGCACGAACTCCTGCTGCCCGGCGTCAGTACCCATACGTCCAGTATGCGCCGTGTGCCGCCGCAGGTCGCGGCGTCGTTACCGGCCCGCAATGACCTTGACCACGACACCGGGCCCGCCCGGTGGCAGGATGCCCGGCACAGCGCGGCAACCGCCGCCGACCGGGACGTACGTTCGCCCGCCTCACCGCCTTGGAGGCATCGTGCCAACCCGCACCATCTCCCTGCCGCTCGCCGCCGCCATATGCTCGGCGGCCCTCGTCCTCGCCGGCTGCTCCAGCACCGAGTCGCAGGGCAAGAGCGGCGATGTGTCGCTCGTCGAGGACGGGAAACTCCTCAACTGCACCGGGCTGCCGTACGAGCCCTTTGAATACAAGGACAAGAAGACGAAGAAAATCGTCGGCTTCGACATCGACCTCGTGGACCTGGTGGCGAAGAAGCTGAAGGTGAAGCAGGAGGTCGTGGACACGCCCTTCGAGGGCATCGAGTCCGGCGAGGTCTACACGGCCGGCAAGTGCGACCTCTCGGCGGCGGGCATGACCATCACGCCCGAGCGCAAGGAGAAGTTCGACTTCTCCGCCCCGTACTTCGAGGCCACCCAGGCGCTGGTGACGAAGAAGGGCTCGGGCATCGACTCGCTGGCCCCGCTCAAGGGCAAGAAGCTGGGGGTGCAGCAGGACACCACCGGCCAGAAGTACGCCCGCGACAAGGCCAAGGGCGCCACGCTCATCGACTATGAGGACCTCGGCCTCATGCTGACGGGCCTTGAGACCGGCGAAGTACAGGCCGCCATCAATGACAACGGGGTTCTCTACGACTGGGTGAAGGCCAACCCCAAGTACGAGGTGTCCACCGAGTTCGACACCGGCGAGCAGTACGGCATCGGCCTGAAGAAGGGCAACAAGGAGCTGCGCAAGGTCGTCAACGACGTCCTCTCCGACGCGAAGGCGGACGGCACCTACGACAAGATCTACAAGAAGTGGTTCGGCGAGGAAGCGAACGCGCAGTGAGCATGACCCCCCGCAAGCGGGCACGGACGATGCGGGGGGCGCAGTACGGCGTGCTGCTCCTGGTGGCCGCCGTGCTCGCGCTCACCGCCGACTGGGGCGAGATCCGGCGTGCGTTCTTCGACGTCGAGGTGGCCAAGGCCCAGTTCCCGGAGATCATCACGACGGCGCTGGTCAACACGGTCATCTACACGGGTCTTGGCTTCGCCTTCGGGCTCGCGCTCGGCCTGCTGCTGGCGCTGATGAAGCTGTCGTCGGTGCCGCCGAACCGCTGGCTGGCCACGGTCTACATCGAGTTCTTCCGCGGCGTGCCCGCGCTGCTCGTCTTCATCGCGCTCGGATACGGCGTGCCGCTGGCGTTCCAGGTGCGGGTCGACAAGCTGGTCACGGTGATGCTGGCGCTCGGCCTGGTCGGCGCCGCGTATATGGCGGAGACCATCCGCGCCGGCATCCAGGCGGTGCCCAAGGGGCAGGTGGAGGCGGCCCGTTCGCTGGGGATGTCGCACGGGCGGGCGATGATCTCGATCGTCATCCCGCAGGCGTTCCGCATCGTGCTGCCGCCGCTGGCGAACGAGCTGATCCTGCTGACGAAGGACTCGTCCCTCGTCTACGTCCTCGGGCTCGCGCTGGAGGAGCAGGAGCTGTCGAAGTTCGGCAAGGACGCGCTCAACGACTACCGCAGCCTGACGCCGATCCTGGTCGCCGGGCTGTGCTACCTCATCATCACCATCCCGCTGGGCCATCTGGTCCGGCGGCTGGAGGCGAAGGCGGCGAGGGCCAAGTGACTACGGATGCGCCCCCGGAGGGACCCGCCATCGAAGTGGCCGGGCTGCACAAGTCCTTCGGCGACCTCGAGGTGCTCAAGGGCATCGACCTGACCGTGCGGCGCGGCGAAGTGGTGTGCGTCATCGGCCCGTCGGGGTCGGGGAAGTCGACGCTGCTGCGGTGCGTGAACCTGCTGGAGCAGCCGACCGCGGGCAAGGTCACCGTGTCGGGTACGGAGGTCACCGACCCGGATGTGGACATCGACCGCATGCGCCGCCGCATCGGCATGGTCTTCCAGGCCTTCAACCTCTTCCCGCATCTGACCGTGCTCGGCAACCTGACCATCTCCCAGCGCCGCGTCCTCGGCCGTGGCAAGGCGGAGGCGGAGCGGCTGGCTCGCGCGCACCTGGCCGGAGTCGGCCTGGGCGACAAGGAGTCGGCGTATCCGGCGCAGCTCTCCGGCGGCCAGCAGCAGCGCGCGGCGATCGCGCGGGCGCTGTCGATGGGCCCGGAGCTGATGCTCTTCGACGAGCCCACGTCGGCGCTCGACCCGGAGCTGGTGGGCGACGTCCTCGCGGTGATGCGCAAGCTCGCGGACGAGGGCATGACGATGCTCGTGGTCACTCATGAGATGAGCTTCGCGCGTGAAGTCGCGGACCGGGTCATCTTCATGGACGACGGGCAGATCGTGGAGGAGGGCCCGGCGGAGCAGGTGGTCACCGACCCGCAGCATCAGCGCACGCGGCTGTTTCTGGCGCGGGTGCTGGACCCGGCGGCGGCGGAGGTGAAGGAGGTCGGCTGACCCTCCAGGCCGAGCTCGCGGAGGATCGTCAGTGAGTCCTGGCGGCAGCGCTCGCCCTCGGTGGAGCGCCCGGTGCCGCCGTACGCCCGCGCCAGGGTCCGCAGCGCCACCGCCTCGCCCAGGCGGTCGCCGCCGGCCCGGCTGGCCGCGAGCGCGCGCTCGGCGCACAGCTCCAACTCGCCGAACTGCGCCCGGGCTTCCAGACCCGGGGTCAGCGCCGCGGTGAGCTCCCAGGCGGCGCCTGCCATGCCGAGGGCGGCGGCGTGGCCGACGAGCGCGGTCAGTACCGGCCATTCGGCGTCCAGCCAGGCCCGCGGTCCTGACCCGAGCACGGCGGGCATTGGCCAGGTCGGGCCGGTGCCCTGGAAGGCGGTGCGGTCGACGTGGCCGGTGGCCTCGGCGGTCCTGCGGGTCAGCCAGAGCGCCGCGGCGAAGAGCCGGCCGAGCGCCTCCCGCCGCTCCGCCGCCGGGAGCGCACCGGCCCGCTCCCGGGCGTAGAGCCGCACCAGGTCGTGGCAGCGGTACCGGCTCTGGCCCGCGCCGTCCCGGCTCGCGACCTCCACGAGCCGGGCGTCGGCGAGCCGGTCGAGCACCTCCTCCGCGCCGCTGGGCAGGGTGCCGAGCAGCGCGGCCACCGGCCACGGCGCGAAGTCCGGGGTGTGCAGCAGCCCGAGGAGGGTGAAGGCGCGGGCGGCGGCCGGGTCGAGGAAGCGGTGCCCGAGCCGGACGGAAGCGCGCACCTCCAGGTCGCCGTGGGCGAGTTCGTCGAGCCGGTGCCGCTCGTCGGCCATCCGCTCGGCCAGGTCCCGTACCGTCCAGTGCGGGCGGACGACGAGCCGCGCGGCGGCGATCCGCAGCGCCAGCGGCAGGTGGCCGCAGTGTGCGGCCAGCCGCCCTGCGAACTCCGGCTCGGCCGTGACCCGGTCGTCGCCGACCAGGCCGCTCAGGAACGCCACCGCCTCCCGCCCGTCCAGCGTCGCCAGGTCCAGCGGCCGCGCGCCCGGCAGCGCCAGCCGCCGCCGGCTGGTCACCAGCACCCCGCAGCCGGGGCCGCCGGGCAGCAGCTCGTCGGCCTGGCTCTCGGTGGCGGCGTTGTCGAGGACGACGAGGACCCGGCGGCGGGCGAGCACGGCGCGGTAGAGCTCCTGCCGCTCCTCCGGGTCCTCGGGTACGGCGCCGGGCTGCACGCCGAGGTAGCGCAGGAACCGGCCGAGCACCGCGGCCGGTTCGGCGGGGGCGGGCCCGCAGCCGCGCAGGTTCACGAAGAGCTGCCCGTCGGGATACGCGTCCCGCAGCAGATGCGCGGCGTGCACGGCGAGAGTGGTCTTGCCGACGCCGGCCGGCCCCGACACGACGACGCTGCGCGGGGCGGCGGGCTCCGCGCGCAGCCGCCGCACCACCTCGGCGAGCTGGTCCCTGCGGCCGGTGAAGTCCCCGATATCGGCGGGCAGTTGCGTGCAGCCGATCAGCGGCGGCGGCATCGCGGCCCCGGGTACGGGCGGCGCCCCGGAGGCCCCGGCCAGCACCTCCCGGTGCACCCGCTGCAGCTCCTCCCCCGGCTCCACCCCGAGCTCCTCGACCAGCTGCAGCCGCCCGTCGCGGAAGACCGTGAGGGCCTCCGCCCGCCGCCCGCAGCGGTGCAGCGCCACCATCAGCTGCGCCCGGGTGCGCTCGCGCAGCGGCTGCGCGGCGAGCAGCCCGGACAGCTCGGCGACCAGCTCGGCGTGCCGGCCGAGCGTCAACTCGGCGTCCACGCACAGCTCCAGCGCCGCCAGCCGCCGCTCCTCGAGCTCGGCCGCCTCCGCCTCCAGCCCGCGTACGTCCGCCAGTGCAGGGCCGCGCCACAGCCCGAGCCCCTCCCGCAGCCGGACCGCGGCCTGCTCCGGCGCCGCGCCGCGGGCGGCGGCGAGATGCGCCTCGAAGTCCGCCGCGTCGACGCGGGCGGCATCGGGCCGCAGCAGGTAGCCGGGTTTCCGGGTCACGACCGCGGCGCCCAGCGCCTGCCGCAGCCGGTGCACATGCCAGCGCAGCGTGGTCCCGGCGCAGTCCGCCGGGGACTCGCCCCACAGCAGGTGGATGAGGCGCGCCGCGGAGACCACCCGGCCAGGCCGCAGCGCCAGCGCGGCCAGGACGCTCCGCTGCTGCTCGCCGCCGAGCCCGGCATCTCCCCCGTCGCGCCGGACCTCGACCGGCCCCAGGAGCCGTATATCCAGCACGTCTCAGGACGCTAGGGGCTCAGCCCCGGCCGGGCCATAACATTCGACAGGGATCGAAAGCCCCCTGCGCACTCGCATTCCGGGGGCGTCCCCTCATCCCGGCCGCCGCCCCCATCCCCCGATCATCGCCATCGACAGATCCCGGGTGTCCGGTTCACCGAGATACTCCAGCGCCCGGTCCACGGTCTCGTCCCGCACGTCCGTATGCGCGCTGATCGCCGCCCGGCATTCCCGGAACGTCAGCCCCCAGAACACCCCGAGCGGCGACGCCGCCGACACCACCGGCAGCTCCGCCGCCATCCCCAGCACCCGCAGCCCGCGCCGCGCCAGCGCGGCCGGATACTGCCGGCCCCACTGCCCGTCGGTGCCGATGGTGGCGGCCAGCGCCTGCCACATGCCGGTCATGGTGCGCCGGAAGGCGTGGTCGGGCGACGACTGCGAGGCGAGGTCCGCGGCATCGCTGACCAGCAGGAAGCCGCCGGGCCGCAGATACGACACCAGCCGGTCGAGCAGCTCCTCGCGCTCCCGCAGGTGCATCAGCACGAAGCGGGCGTGCACCAGGTCGTAACCGCCGGGCAGGGGCGGGTCCTCGACGGTGAGGTCGGCCTGGACCACCCGCAGCCGGGGATGGCTGATCCGCTCCAGGAACCGGGTGTCGCGGTCCACCGCCACCACCTCGCCGTCCTCCCCGACCTGCCCGGCCAGCCACCGGGTCAGGCTGCCGGGCCCGGCCCCGACATCGAGGCACCGCCACCCGTGCCCGACCCCGAGCGCGGCCAGCCACCGCCGGCTGGCCGGGTCGAACGCCGCGGCCAGCGCCTCCAGCCGGGCGAGCTCACCGGCGGTCCCGCCGTGGAAGATCCGGTCCCCGTAGTGCTCCCGCGCCTGATGATCCTGTCCCGCACGCATCCGCGTCCCCCTTCACCCGAGCCTGGCGCCGCCAGGCTGCCGGGGCGGGTTTGGCGAGGCGTTGGTGCGGCGTTGGTACGGGCGCCGGTCAGGCCGCGGCGGGCGGCTTCACCCCGCGTACGTAGTGCAGGAACGGCCGCACGCCGCCCTCCGTGAGCTCCGCGAAGCCCGCGGTCTCGACGTACTGCCGGTGCGGCCGGAAGTCGGCGATCAGGACGCGGCCGCCGGGCCGCAGCACGCGGTACATCTCCGCCACCGCCCGCTCCCGCTTGTCCTCCGGGATGTGATGCACGGCGAGGCTGGTGACGACGGCGTCGAAGGAGTCGTCGGCGAGGTCGAGGTCCTCGCCGAGCCCTTTGCGGAAAGTGCAGTTGGGCTCCTTCGTGTGCCGGGCGGCGTAACGCGTCATCTCCTCCGAGGGATCGATGCCGACCGCCGCGCCCCGCGGCCCCGCGGACCGCGCGGCCAGCCGGGTCAGATAGCCGGGGCCGCAGCCGATGTCCAGCACCCGGTCGCCGGCCCCGACCCCGGCGAGGGCGACGAGCTGCCCGTACAACCGCCGCCTGCGGCCCAGGAAGAGGACCTTGCTGAGGACTTCGTACGCCCCCGGGTGACCGAGCGCACCGGGCGCCTCCGGGTCGGCCTTGCCGCGTAATGGCATGCGTCCATGTGGCATCTTCGGCTCCTTACTTAGTCACGACTAAGTCCATGCCTCCGAGCTTAGCCGCGACTAAGTACGCGGACAACATCCCGGCTAGCCTGGGATATGTGAGCCAGTCCCCCACCACCCGCCGCGCCCGCATGACCGCGCCGGAGCGCCGCGCCTCGATCCTCGCGGCCGCCACCGAGGCCTTCGCCGCCCGCGGTTACCAGCGCACCAAGGTCGCGGAGATAGCGCGACAGGTCGGCGTCAGCGAGCCGGTGGTGTTCCAGAACTTCGGCACGAAGGCGGCCCTCTTCGGCGAGGTGCTGCAGCACGCCGCCACCACCGTCGGCGACCAGTTGCGCCGCACCGCGGAGGACGGCCGCCCGGTGCCGGACGTCCTCGCCCACTGGCTCGCCCCCGCCCACTTCGACCGGCTGCACGCGCGGGGCGCGCTCGGCGCCCTGTTCGCCGACGCGGTGGCGCACGGCGCGGAGGGCCCGACGGGTGACGCCACCCACCGGGCCCTGCACACGGTCGCCGCCGCCTTCGCCGACGTCCTGCGGCGCGGGCAGGAGGCGGGCAGCATCAGGGCCGACCTCGAACCCGAGGCCGGCGCCTGGTGGTTCATCTCCCAGCTGCACGCGCACGGTTTCCGCAGCGCGACGATGCCGGGCCGGGAGGCACTGGAGCCGTCGCTCCAGCGCCTGACCCTGGACGCGCTGCGGCCGCCGCCGGTCAGCTGAGGGTCATCGCGTCCACGTCGAAGGAGTTGTTCTGCGGCGTGGTGAATCTCAGGTAGAGCTTCTTCACCCCCTCCCTGGCTGCGAGGTCGACCGCCGGAGTCTCCTGGTACGTGTCCCAGCCGCCGGTGTTCGGCACCGGGGTAGTCGCCAGGACCGGCCCGTCCGGCGCGTTCGCCCGGAGCTCGATCGCCCCGTTTCCGACCGGGGAGGACAGCTTGTAGCTGACCTTCGCCATGCCCTCCGTCGACATCGGCGCGAAGGCGATCCAGTCGCCGTCGCTGATGTCGCCGATGCGCTTGCCGTTCTCCGCGCCCGCCTGGGAGACGATGCGGGTGCCGGACTGGTCGTCGCGGTACTCGGCCTGCTTGTGCTTGGGCTGCAGCACCGCCTTCCCGTAACCGGTCAGCTTGCTGACGCCCTCGCCCCCGCCGCCGTCCGTGTAGCGGGCGTTGAGGACATAGGTCAGGTCCGCGCCCTCCGGGTGGCCGCCCAGATCGCCCGTGTCGACCGTGCCCTCACACCCCGGCAGGTCGGTGGTCGGGTGCTCGTGGTCGTCATGGCCGAGGGCCGGGTTGACGAGGACCTTGGAGCAGTCGACCGTGCCGTCCTCCGGATCCGTCACCGTCACCTTGTACGGGACCTTGTCGCCGAAGGTGATCGCCTTGCCGTCGACCGGGGTCTCGATGGTCACCTTCGGGGCGATGTTGCCCGCCGTGATGGGCACGTTGGCGAAGCCGGACTTGCCGCTGGAGTCGGTGACCTTCAGCTGGGCGGTGAAGTCGCCCTTCGTCTCGTACGTGTGGCTGGGGTTGGCCTCGGTCGAGTCGAAGGTGCCGTTCCCGTCGAAGTCCCACTCGTATGTGAGCGAGTCGCCATCCGGGTCCGACGTCCCCTCGCTGGAGAAGTCCACCTTCAGCGGCACCGGGCCGTTGGTCGCCGACGCCGTGGCCTTCACCACCGGGGTGCGCTTCCCCTGCGCGTAGTCGATCCGGTAGAGGCCGGAGTCGCTGTTCCCGCCGCCGAATTCGCTGCCCCACTCCAGGACGTACATCGAGCCGTCGGGCCCGAAGGTCATGTCCATCGGCTTGTTGAACTTCACCGAGTCCATGAAGTCATTGATCTTCAGCAGCTTCTCGTCCTTGTCGAAGCGCATCTCCTTCACATAGTTCCTGGACCACTCGTAGAAGAAGTTCGCGCCGTCGAAGTACGCCGGGAACTTGGTCTCCGACTTGTTGTCCGGGTCGAAGTTGTAGACGGGGCCGCTCATCGGCGCCGAGCCGCCCTCCCCCATCTCGGGGAACTTCTCCGACGTGCCGTAGCCGTACCAGACCTCGGGCAGCTCGATCTTCGGCAGCTCCTTCAGACCGGTGTTGTTCGGCGACGGGTTGGTGGGACTGGCGCAGTCGAACTTCGCGCCGATCTCGCCCGTGTCGGGGTTGAAGGGCGCGTACGGCTGGTTGTCGCCGTGGCAGAACGGCCAGCCGTAGTTGCCCGCCTTCTTGATGACGTTGTACTCGACCAGACCCTCGGGCCCCCGGTCGGTCGCCGGGGCGCCGCGGTCGGGCCCGTAGTCGGAGGCGTGCACGTACCCGGTCTTCGGGTCGACCGTGAAGCGGAACGGGTTGCGGAAGCCCATCGCGTAGATCTCGGGCCGGGTCTTGTCCGTGCCCGCGCTGAAGAGGTTGCCGTCCGGGACGGAGTAACCGCCCTCGTCCTTGGGCTTGATACGCAGGATCTTGCCGCGCAGATCGTTGGTGTTGCCCGCGGTACGGGCGGCGTCCAGCATCTGCTTGCCCTCGCGCCAGTCGAGCGGCGCGTAGCCCTGCCAGTTGGGGTCGAGGTTCGGCGGCACGTCGTCGCCCGTGCCCAGGTAGAGGGTGCGGTTCGGGCCGAACTCCACCGAGCCGCCGGTGTGGCCCGGCTCGGGGAAGGTGCGGTCGCGGTAGGCCGGGACGTCGAGGAGCTTCTTCTCGCTGGCGGTGTCCAGCTTGCCGTCCTTGATGGTGAAGCGGGACAGCCGGTTCACGTCCTCGGTGCTTCCGGCGGGGGCGTAATAGAGGTAGATCCAGTTGTTCTCCGCGAAGTCCGGATCGAGCTCCATGCCGACCAGGCCGTCCTCGCCGCCCGTATAGACGTCGAGCTTGCCGGCGGTCGTGGTCTGGTGCGTGGCCGGGTCGAAGATCTGCACCTCGCCGGCGCGCTGGACGTAGTAGACCTTGCCGTCGGCGGCGACGTCGAGCTCCATCGGGTCGGCGGTGTCGTCGTCGAGGGCGACCTTCTCGTAGCCGTTCCAGACGGTGCCGCCGCAGTCGCCGGGGGCGGCGCCCGCCGCCCACTTGATGCCGCCGACGACGTGGTCGCGGAAGTACTCCTCGGTGTACGAGGCCTTGTCGTGGCCCATCGCGGTGGCCCAGACCTTGCCGCCCGCGGCGTTGCGGCACCAGGAGATCGGGTGGTCGGCGCCCATGGCGTCGCCGCCCGGGTCGTAGGTGGTCTCGTCGGCGGTGGCGAGGACGTGCACCTTGCCGCGCGGATTCTCGTCGAAGTTGTACCACTCCTCCGGGCGCTCCCAGCGCTCCGGCAGCCCCTTGGTGGAGGGGTGGTCGTGGTCGGCGACCTTGGCGGTGCCCTGCAGCACGCCCGGGGAGTGGGAGGGCATGTGGGCGCCGCCGTTGATGGTGTCGTCCCACCATGGGAATTCCGCCTCGATGCCCATGTCGAGGGTGTTGTGGACGGCGACGACGCCCTTGCCGCTGCCGACGTAGTCCTGCATGGCCTTGCGCTGGGCGTCGGTGTCCCAGACCATGCCGGAGTTCTGCAGCATGATGATGACGTCGTACTGGGCGAGTTCGGCGTCGTTGAAGACGGTCGGGTCGTCGGTCTGGACGAGCTCGAAGTCGTTCTCCGCCGCCTCCTCCTTCATCATCTGGATGCCGGCCGGGATCGAGTCGTGGACGTAGCCGACGGCCCTGGTGAAGAGCAGGGCCTTGAACTCCGCCTTGGGGGCGGCGTTGGCGGGGAGTGCGGTGAGCGCGAGCAGCAGCGCGGCTGCGAGCGCGGTGAGGGATCTCAGTAAGACGCGGACATGACAATGCATTCAGCGGTCCTCTCCGGTGCATACGTGCCGGTTGTGTACGTCAGTTGAGCCCGCGCAGGAAGGCGAGGCCTTCCGTGGCGATGGCGTCCTGCGATGCGGCGAGCGGCCGCCAGACGGAGGCGGCGACCGCGATGGTGGCGTTGTGGGCGGTGAACGACTCGATGCAGAGCGGGCCTTCGTAACCGGCCTCGCCCAGCGCCCCGACGAAGCCGGGCCAGTCGAGGTGATCGGCGCCGGGCGTGCCGCGGTCGTTCGCGCACACCTGGACGTGTGCGATACGGCCCGCTGCCGCCCGCACCGCGTCCGGCAGCGAGCGTTCCTCGATGTTCTGGTGGTACGTGTCGAGGGCGATGCCGACGGTGTCGGAAGGCAGTCCCTCCATCGCGGTCAGCGTCTGCTCGACCGTGTTGAACAGGCTGGTCTCATAGCGGTTCAGCGGCTCCACCGCGATCCGCACCCCGGCCGCGGCGGCGTGCGCCGCGACCGGCGCGAGGTGCTCGCGCCACTCGGCGTACGCCGCCGCCCGCTCGCCGCCGGCCATCCGCCAGGTACGGCCGACGGCGGCGTAGACGGGCCCGGCGACCGCCGGGGCGCCGAGCTCGGCGGCCGCGTCCACGCACCGGCGCAGGTAGTCCTGCGTGGTACGGACCGCGGCCGGCTCGGCGCGTACGAGATCACGGCCCGGGCCCAGCACCGCGATCACGGCCGCGGGCGCGAGGCCGTTGGTGTCGAGCAGCCGCGCGGCCGCCTTCGGCTCCCAGTCGCCCGGGTCCTCCAGCGGCAGCTCCGCGCAGTCGAAGCCCCAGCCGGCCAGCCGCGGCAGCACCTCGGCCAGGGCCTGCTCGGTGACCGGGGAGTGCCAGATCCAGGGATTGGCGCCGATGGCGAACGTCATTTCTTGCCCCACGCCCCGGGGTAGCCCGGCAGGTCGGCGCAGCCGCACATCGCGTAGTGCAGCGGCGGCATGCCGTCCTGCAGATACTCGTCCAGGTTCTGCTGCGTGACGGTCGGCTGCGGCAGTGTCCACGTCTTGGGCACCTGCTTGCCCTCGAGGATCTGCAGCGCGGCGATCACCGGCGTGCGCCACTGGAAGGTGGGGTACGTCGGCGCGATGGCCGTGAGCTTCTTGTCCTTCCAGGCCTGCAGGAAGTCCTGCTGGTCCTCGCCGGTGATCGGCGGCACGTCCTTGCCCGCGTCCTCGAAGGCCTCGACCGCCGCTACGGAGGTGGCGCCGGAGTCCATCCACACGCCGTCGATGTCGCCGTGCCGGGAGATGGCGTCGGAGACGATGGACTTGGTCTTGGACGGGTCGCCGTCGGTGAACTTGACCTCGGCCACGTCGAGTCCGGCCTTGTCGAAGGCGATCTTCGCGGCGGACCAGCGGGTCTCGAGCACGTCGACGCCGGGCGAGATGCGCAGGGCGACGATCTTGCCCTTCTTCTTCACCTTCTCGGTGAGGAAGTCCGCGGCGGCGGCCCCGTACGCGTACCCGCCGACCGGGCTGATGAAGGTGACCGCGCAGTCGGTCTGCACGCCGCGGTCGAAGACGATCACCGGGACCTTGCCGCAGGCCTGCTTGACGGCCGGGGTGAGGGTGGCGGTGGTGTTCGGGGAGACGATCAGGGCGTCGCAGTTCTTGCCGGAGAGCTCCTGGATGTCGGAGATCTGCTTGTCGTCCTTGCCCTGGGCGTCCAGGACGGTGAAGTCGGCGATCTCCTTGTGGAGTTTCACCTCGGCCTTCATGTTCTTCAGGCCGACCTGGCGCCAGGGGTTGAAGACGCCGGCGTTGGAGAAGCAGAGGTTGATGCCGCCGGAGCCCTTCTTCTTGTACTTGGCGGTGTCCTGCATCTCGGGCTCGAGCATCTGCTCCCAGGGCTTGTCCTGCGGGCCCTCCGGGGTGGCCTTCGCGAGGGCGAGCTGGCGCTCGTAATCACCCTGGTCGAAGAACTTCGACTGCTTGCTGTCGCTCTCCTTGGCTGCGGACGGACCACCGTCCGCCGAATCGGCCGGCTTGTCGGAGGAACAGGACGCCACCAGCACGCCCGCCAACACGGCGGCGGCAAGCGGCAGGACGCGTCTGCGGGTACGGCTCATGCGGACTCCTCGGGGGTACGACGGCGGCGCAGCCGTCCGTAGTCGGCGGCGCCGAGGCCGACGGCGGCGATGACGATGAATCCCTGGACGGTGGACTCCAGCGCGCCGGAGACGCCCTGGAGGTTGAGCAGCGTGAAGAGGGCCTGGAGCGAGAAGGCGCCGGCCATCGCGGCGACCACGGAGCCGCGGCCGCCGCCGAGGATCACGCCGCCGAGCACGACGGCGGTGATGGCCTCGAATTCCAGGCCACGGCCCGCCTGCGCGGACACCCCGGAGAAACCGGCGACGAGCACGGCGGCCAGCGCGGCGGCGACGCCGGAGCCGAGGAAGGCGAGGGTACGCACGCGCGGCACCCGCACCCCCGCGAGCGCGGCGGCCCGCTCGCTGTCGCCGGTGGCGATGAGCGTACGGCCGAAGTCGGAGCGCATCAGCCACCAGGCGGCGGCGCCGACGGCGAGGCAGGCGAGCACCGCCCACGGCAGCCAGCCGCCCGCGGTGCCGCGGCCGAAGGCGCGGAATGCCTCCGGCAAGGTGCCCTGGGGAGAGCCGCCGGTCCAGTAGAAGACGGCGCCTTCGAGGATGAGCATCATGCCGAGGGTGGTGATGAAGGACGGCACCCGGAGCCTCGTGGTGATCAGCCCGTTGACCAGCCCGACCACTGCCCCGGCGGCCAGCAGCCCGGCGGTGACGAGCACCCACGGCGCGTCCGGGAACGAGCCGTAGAACTCGGCGGCCGCGACCACCCCGGCGGTGACGACGGCGCCGACGGAGAGGTCGAAGCCGCCGGAGACGATGACGAGGTACTGGCCCGCGGCGAGGATCACCAGCGGGGCGGCGCGCTTGATGAAGGCCAGGAAGCTGTCCGGCTCGTAGAACCCGGGCTCGGTGATCGCCAGCGCGGCGAGCAGGACGACGAGGAGCGCGTAGACGGGCGCTCCGGTGCCGAGGCGCCGGCCGGCGCCGGTGAGGACGGCGGTCGCGGTGCTCATGCGGGCTGCCTCCTCGGGGTCGTACGGCGCGGTCTCGCGTAGATCGCGACCGCCGCGATGATGACGACGCCGCGGACGACGTTCTTGAAGAACGGGTCGACGGACAGCTGGTTGAAGACGCTGTCCAGGACCGACAGCACCAGCACCCCGCCGAGCGTCCCGGCCACGCCGCCGCGGCCCCCGGCGAGGGCCGTGCCGCCGAGCACGACGGCGGCGATCGACTCCAGGTCGTAGCGCGCCTCCGTCCCCGCCCAGGGCGCGCCCGCGCCCAAGCGCGCGGCGAGGAAGAGCGCGGCGGCGCCGACGCACAGCGAGCACAGCACGTGCGCGGCGACGACGGTGCGCTTGGTCCGTACGCCCGAGAGCCGGGCCGCGTGCTCATCGCCGCCGGTGGCGTACATGTGGTGGCCCAGGCGGGTCCGTTTGGTGATCAGCCACAACGCGACCGCCACGCCCGCGAGCAGGAAGACCGACACCGGGACCGGCCCGATCCGGTCGTAGCCGAGCCGCTGGAAGGAGTCGGGGACCTTCCCGGCCGGGCCGGTGTAGTTGTCCTCGATCCAGCCGCGCAGGATGAACGCCATCCCCAGGGTCGCGATGAAGGCATTGACCTTCAGCCCGGTGACGATCAGGCCGTTCGCCAGACCCACCGCCGCCGACAGCCCCAGCACCGCGAGCACCGCCGTGAACACGCTGCCGTCCTGCATCGTCTCCGCGGCGACCAGCGTCCCGATGCTGATCAGATACGCCACCGAGAGGTCCAGCGAGCCGGTGAGGATCACCGCCGACTGGCCGACCGCGACCAGCCCCAGCGCTACGGAGTTCTGCAGGATGCCCGTAACTCCGGTACGCGAGAGCAGGTTGCCGCCGTCGATGGCGACCACGATCCAGCCGAGCAGCGTGACCGCGGCGGCCGCGAGCCATACGCCCACCACCGGGTCGTTGAATCGCAGCCGCCGGCGCCGGGTGAACCGCCGGGCGGGCTTCGGGGCCGCCTCCGTACGTATCGCCGTCATGCTGCGGCCCCCTTCGCCGAGGCCGTCTCGCTGGTGGCCAGCCGCATGATCTGCTCCTCGCCCGCGCCCGCGGGGAGTTCACCGGCGAGCCGGCCGCCCGCCATGACGAGGATCCGGTCGCTCATCCCGATCAGCTCGGGCAGCTCCGAGGAGACGATCAGCACGGCCATGCCCTCGCGGGCGAGTTCGCGGACGAGGGTGTGGATGGCGGCCTTGGCGCCGACGTCGACGCCGCGGGTGGGCTCGTCGAAGAGCAGCACCTTCGGGCGGGCGGCGAGCCATTTGGCGATGACGACCTTCTGCTGATTGCCGCCGGAGAGGTACTTCACCTCCTGGTCCTCGCCGCGGGAGCGCAGCCGGACCCGTTCCAGTAACCCGCCGATGTCGCGGGTGCCGCGGCCGGGGACGGCCCGCGTGACGAGCAGGGCGTTGTCGCGTACGGACTGCCGCAGCGCCAGCCCCTCCGCCTTGCGGTCCTCGGTGACCAGCGCGATCCCGGCGCGGATCGCCCGGCGGGGGCTGGTGGGGCGTAACGGAGTCATCGTCCCGGTGGTGAACGGCGCGGCGCCGAACAGGGCCCGTACCAACGAGGTCCGCCCGGAGCCCTGCAGCCCGGCGATGCCGACCACTTCACCCGCGCGGAGGCTCAACTC
Source organism: Streptomyces coryli (assembly GCF_011044975.1). GTDB lineage: Bacteria > Actinomycetota > Actinomycetes > Streptomycetales > Streptomycetaceae > Streptomyces > Streptomyces coryli. The sequence continues at coordinate 19,885 of NZ_JAAKZV010000024.1, forward strand.
GACGTCTTTGAGGCGCTCGTTGCCGCCCCCGGCGACGGTGAGCAGCGGCTCGCCGACCTCCTCGGCTTCCGCCCGCGGCGGGTAGTACGAGCCGAGCTCGCGCCCGACCATCGCGCGCACCACCTCGTCGGCGGTGGTCCCGTCCGTGGCGAGGGTGGCGACCTTGCGGCCGTCCTTGAGCACGGTGATGCGCTGCGACAGGTCGAAGACCTCGCGCAGCCGGTGCGAGATGTAGAGGATGCCGATGCCGCGCCCGGCGAGGCGGCGCACCAGGCCGTGCAGCAGCTCGACTTCGTGGTCGGCGAGCGGCGCGGTCGGCTCGTCCATGACAAGTACGCGGACGTCGCTCGCCGCCAGCGCCTTGACGATCTCCACGGTCTGCTGCCGGGCCACGGACAGGTCCTTGATCAGGGTGTCGGGCGCGATCCCGGTCTCGTCGAGCTCGGCGAGCAGCTCGGCGGTACGGGCCTCCATGGCGCGCCGGTCGACCAGGCCGCGGCGCACCGGCTCGCGGCCGAGGAAGACGTTCTCGGCGACCGTCCGGTGCGGCAGCAGCGCCAACTCCTGGTGGATCAGCCCGATTCCGGCCGCCTGGGCCTGGCCGGGGTGGGAGAAGGAGACGGTGGTGCCGTCGAGTTCGATGATCCCCTCGTCCGGCGCGTACTCGCCCGCGAGGACCTTCATCAGCGTCGACTTGCCGGCGCCGTTCTCCCCCACCAGCGCGTGCACCTCGCCCGGTTCCAGGTCGAGCGACACCCCATGCAGCACTCGTACGCCGAGGAAGCTCTTGGACACGCCCTGCATCTTCAGCATGCAGTGCAATGTCCCGAGCCTTCTTTGAACCGTCAAGGGCCGAAGCAGCGCGGGCATTTGGACTTTTGCGCCGGGAGTTAGGATGATCGCCGAACAAAGGTGGTCTTGCTGGCCGCAGAAGTCGTCCTTAGGGTGACTGCCGTGACCTCGCCACCAGTTCAGTCGCCGGGCGACGTGCTGGCGCTGATCAGCGCCGGCTCCGCCGCCACCCGCGCCGAGATCGCCCGGCTGACCGGCCTCGCCCGCTCCACCGTCTCGCAGCGCGTCGACGCGCTCATCGCGCACGGCTTCGTCGACGAGACCGCCGACGCCGGCTCCACCGGCGGCCGCCCGCCGCGCCGGCTCAGCCTGCGCACCCGGGAGCACGCCGTGGCGGGGGTCGACCTGGGCGCCTCGCACTGCCGGGTGGCGCTGCTGGACATCGGCGGCTCCCTGCTGGCCGTACGGGAGGACCCGCTGAAGATCGCGGACGGGCCGCGGGCGGTGCTGGCGCATGTGGACCGCACGCTGCGGACGCTGCTGGCGGAGACCGGCCGCGGGCAGCACACCCTGCGGGCGATCGGGGTCGGGGTGCCGGGCCCGGTGGAGTTCTCCACCGGCCGCCCCGTGGACCCGCCGATCATGCCGGGCTGGCATCAGTTCCCGATCCCGGAGTACTTCGCCGAGCACTACGGGGTCCGCGCCCTGGTCGACAACGACGTCAACGTGATGGCCCTGGCCGAGCAGCGCCAGGCCTTCCCCGGCACCCGCTATCTGCTCTACCTGAAGGTCGGCACCGGCATCGGCTGCGGCATCATCGCCGACGGCCGGCTGCACCGCGGCGCCCAGGGCTCGGCCGGCGACATCGGGCACATCCGGGTCGGCGAGCGCGAGGAGCTGTGCCGATGCGGCAACTCCGGCTGCCTGGAGGCGATCGCGGGCGGCGCGGCGCTCGCCGAACGGCTGACGGAGCTGGGGCTCGAGGCGCGCTCGGGCCTCGATGTCGTACGCCTCGTCCAGGAGGGCAACCGCGACGCCGTACGGATGGTGCGCGAGGCCGGGCGGGCCGTCGGCGAGGTGCTGTCGGGGCTGGTCAACTTCTTCAACCCCGAGACGGTGGTGGTCGGCGGCGCCCTCGCCGCGGTCCACGACCAGCTGCTCGCCGGCGTCCGCGAGGCGGTCTACCGGCGCTCGCATCCGCTCGCCACCCACGTGCTGCGGATCGAGCCGAGCCGCACCGGCGAGAACGCCGCCGCGGTGGGCGCCGCCATCCTCGGAATCGAGCACGCTCTGTCACCTGCGCAGGTCGACCGGGCGCTGCTGCAGGGCGGGCTGAAGTCGCCTGCGATCGGCTAAATTTGACCGTGTCGGATCTTTGACTTGTTCTTGCTTTGGGGGTTGAGTAAGGCACTACGTGCCTTCTTCGATGACGCCCCCGGAGGAATAGATGTCGGAGCAGCAGGACCAGCCACTCGTCGCCGACGACAGCCTGGAGAGCGAGGGCCGCTGCCCGGTCGTGCACGCCCGCGCCCCGCACCCCACCCAGAACGCCGTGGGCGGCAATCACGGCTGGTGGCCGAACCAGCTGAACCTCAAGATCCTCGCGAAGAACCAGCCCGTCACGAACCCCTATGACGCGGACTTCGACTACGCCGAGGCCTTCCAGTCCCTCGACCTGCCCGCCGTCAAGCGGGACATCGAGGAGGCGCTGACCACCTCCCACGACTGGTGGCCGGCCGACTTCGGCCACTACGGCCCGCTGATCATCCGGATGGCCTGGCACAGCGCCGGCACGTACCGGATCAGCGACGGCCGCGGCGGTGCGGGCAACGGCCAGCAGCGCTTCGCGCCGCTGAACAGCTGGCCGGACAACGGCAACCTGGACAAGGCCCGCAGGCTGCTCTGGCCGGTGAAGAAGAAGTACGGCCAGAACCTCTCCTGGGCCGACCTGATGATCCTCGCCGGCAATGTGGCGCTGGAGTCGATGGGCTTCGACACCTTCGGCTTCGGCGGCGGCCGCGCGGACACCTGGGAGCCGGAGGAGGACGTCTACTGGGGCCCGGAGCAGACCTGGCTCGGCGACGAGCGCTACTCCGGCGACCGTGAGCTGGAGAACCCGCTCGGCGCGGTCCAGATGGGCCTGATCTACGTCAACCCGGAGGGCCCGAACGGCACCCCGGACCCGATCGCCGCGGCCCGCGACATCCGCGAGACGTTCCGCCGGATGGCGATGAACGACGAGGAGACCGTCGCCCTGATCGCCGGCGGCCACACCTTCGGCAAGACCCACGGGGCGGGCGACGCCGACCTCGTCGGCGTCGAGCCCGAGGGCGCCCCGATCGAGCAGATGGGCCTGGGCTGGAAGAACGACTTCGGCTCCGGCAAGGGCCGGGACGCGATCACCTCAGGGCTCGAGGTCACCTGGACGCCGACCCCGACCAAGTGGGACAACACCTTCTGGGACGTCCTCTTCGGCTACGAGTGGGAGCTGTTCCAGAGCCCGGCGGGCGCCAACCAGTGGCGGCCGAAGGACGGCGCCGGGGCCGGCACCGTACCGGACCCGGAGGCGCCGGACGACGCGTCCAAGCGCCGCCAGCCGACGATGCTGACCACCGACCTGTCGCTGCGCTTCGACCCGGTCTACGAGCCGATCTCGCGCCGCTTCAAGGACAACCCGGCCGAGTTCGCGGACGCGTTCGCCCGTGCCTGGTACAAGCTCACCCACCGCGACATGGGCCCGGTCGTGCGCTACCTCGGCCCGGAGGTGCCGGACGAGGAGCTGCTGTGGCAGGACCCGGTCCCGGCCGTGTCCCACCCGCTGGTCGGTGACGCCGAGGTCGCGGACCTCAAGCAGCAGGTGCTGTCCTCGGGCCTGACCGTCTCGCAGCTGGTGACGACGGCCTGGGCGGCGGCGTCCTCCTTCCGCGGCAGCGACAAGCGCGGCGGCGCCAACGGCGCCCGTATCCGCCTGCAGCCGCAGAACGGCTGGGAGGTCAACAACCCGGACGAGCTGGCCACGGTGCTGCGCAAGCTGGAAAGCACCCAGCAGGGCTTCAACTCCGCGGCGCCGGGCGGCAAGCAGATCTCGCTCGCCGACCTGATCGTCCTCGCCGGTGCGGCGGGCGTCGAGCAGGCGGCGAAGAACGCGGGCCTCGACATCAAGGTCCCGTTCGCCCCGGGTCGTACGGACGCCTCGCAGGAGCAGACGGACGTCGAGTCGTTCGCCGCGATGGAGCCGTCCGCGGACGGCTTCCGCAACTGGGTCGGCAAGGGCAACCGGCTGCCGGCGGAGTTCCTGCTGCTGGACAAGGCGAACCTGCTCACGCTGAGCGCGCCGGAGATGACCGCGCTCGTCGGCGGCCTGCGGGTGCTGGGTGCCAACCACCAGGGCTCGAAGTTCGGCGCCTTCACCCAGCAGCCGGAGTCGCTGACGAACGACTTCTTCACCAACCTGCTGGACATGGACGTCACCTGGCAGCCCACCGCCGAGGACGCGACCACCTTCGAGGGCCGCGACGCCTCCGGCCAGGTGAAGTGGACCGGCACCCGGGTCGACCTGATCTTCGGCTCGAACTCGGAGCTGCGGGCGCTCGCGGAGGTCTACGCGAGCGATGACGGCAAGGAGAAGTTCGCGCAGGACTTCGTGAAGGCGTGGGACAAGGTCATGAACCTGGACCGGTTCGACCTGAAGTGACCCGTCTCTGACGGGAACGCACGGCGGCCGGCCTGCTCTTGAGCAGGCCGGCCGCCCGGCTTTCACCGCCGCTTGCAGAACGCCGCGTCCGCCGTCGCCAGGAGCTCGCGTACCGCCGCCTCGTCCGGCGACACATTGGTGGTGCCGTAGACGGTGACCGTGCGGCCGCCCGCCGTACGGCCGCTGAGCACCGAGTCGCCGGGCAGGTCGCCCTCGTGGCCCCAGTGGGTGCCGCCGCAGCTCAGCGGGATGCCCACGAGGCCGTAGCCGTACTTGCTGCCCACGGGGTACGGGCCCTGACCGCCGACCTCGGTGGCGTCGTGGGTCATCTGCCGCACCGCCCACTTCGGCAGCAGCCGGCCGCGGAAGAGGCCGTCCCAGAAGGCGTCGAGGTCGCGCGGGGTGGAGACCAGGCCGCCCGAGGGTCCGAAGAGGTATCCGGGGAGTTCGGTGACGTCGGTGCGGCCGTCCTCGGGGTGTGCGGGATGGATGCCGTAGTTGCGGGCGTGCGGGCCGCGCAGGGTGAGTTCGTCGCGGCCGGGCCAGTATGTGTGGTCGAGGCCGAGCGGCTGCAGGATGTGGCGCTCGATGTAGGTGCGGAAGTCGGTGCCGGAGACCTTGCCGATGATCATGCCGAGGACGAGGTAGTTGGTGTTGGAGTAGCCCCAGTCGGCGTCCGGCGCGAAGTCGGGGCCCTGGCGCAGCGACAGCTCGAGGAACTCCTCGGGTGTGTACGGCTCGGGGCGGTTCCAGTCGGGCCGGGTCGCGTACTCGGCGAGGCCGGTGCGCTGCTTGAGCAGCTGGCGGACGGTGATGTCGCTGCCCTTGAGCTGCGGTACGTAGCGGCCCGCACGGTCATCGAGCCCGAGCTCGCCCTTGGCCACCAGCCGCATGACGGCGGTGGCGGTGAACGACTTGGTGACGCTGGCGATCCGGAAGCTGTCGTCCGGTCCGGGCATCGGCCTGTCGGTGCCGAGCTCGGCGGTCCCGGCGGTGCGAGTGGTGCGCCCGTCGTATGCGAGGGCGCCCGGAACATCGTGCTCGTCCACGAGCCGCTCCAGCCCCTGCTGCACCGGATCCTCGCCACGGTCCGGGGCCAACGCCCCCGCGCTCGGCGCGACGGCCGCGACGAGCGCGGCGGCGGTCAGGACGGATGCGGTGGTGCGGCGGACGGTCGTACGGGCCATGATCTCTCCCCTGCCGGTTGATCGGTCGGGAACAGCCTCGCCAAAACGGCTGCCAAGATCCCTGGTGCCTTCCGGCCGATCCGTGCTGCGGCTAGCCCCACCCTGCGCATGTCATTGACGCGTCAACTCGCCTTCTCTACGGTGCCGTTCGAAGTACTGACCATTGTCCGGCATCTCGAACGAGAGGCTCCCCCACATGCCACCCAGACGCCGCCGGCTCGGGCTCGCCCTGAGCGCGCTGAGCGCTCTGCTCGCCGGTACGCTGCTCGCCCCCGCCCCCGGAGCGGCCGCCGAGCCCACCGACTACACGATCGACGTGGAGACGGCGGGCAGCGGCGCGACGATCGACGACTCGATGTACGGGGTCTTCTTCGAGGACATCAACCAGGCCGCGGACGGCGGCATTTACGCCGAGCTGGTGCAGAACCGCTCCTTCGAGTACGAGGCCGCCGACAACCCCGGCTACACCCCGAAGACCGGCTGGGATACCGGCGGCACCGCCGAGGTGCGGGACGACGACGGGCGGCTCAACGCCCGTAACCGGCACTATCTGGCGCTCGGCGCCGGCGCCTCGGCGACCAACGGCGGATTCAGGACCGGGATCGCCGTCGAGGAGGGCAAGACCTACGACTTCTCGCTCTGGGCCCGCGCCGACGGCGACGCGCCGCTGGAGATCTCGCTCGCCGACGGCGACGGCGCGCTCGGCGCCGCCCAAAAGGTCACCGCGAGTGGCAAGTGGGCCAAGTACGAGGCCGCGTTCACCGCGGACCGCACCTCGGCCACCGGCCGTCTCACCGTGAAGGCGGGCGGCACCCCGGCCGCCGTCGACATGGTGTCGCTCTTCCCGCGCGACACGTACAAGGGCCGCGCGAACGGGCTCCGCAAGGACCTCGCCGAGAAGGTCGAGGCGCTGGACCCCGGCTTCCTCCGCTTCCCCGGCGGCTGCCTGGTCAACACCGGCAGCCACCAGGGATACGACGAGGGCTCGGGCTGGGAGCGCAAGCGGTCGTATCAGTGGAAGGACACCATCGGCCCGGTCGAGACCCGCGCCACCAACGCCAACTTCTGGGGCTACAACCAGAGCTACGGCCTCGGCTACTACGAGTACTTCCAGTTCGCCGAGGACATCGGTGCCATGCCGCTGCCGGTCGTGCCCGCGCTGGTCACCGGCTGCGGGCAGAACAAGGCGACCGACGACCCGGAGCTGCTGAAGCGGCACATCCAGGACACCCTCGATCTGATCGAGTTCGCGAACGGGCCCGCGACCAGCGAATGGGGCGCCAAGCGCGCGGAGATGGGGCACCCGGAGCCGTTCGGCCTCACCCACCTCGGGGTGGGGAACGAGGAGAACCTGCCGGACGAGTTCATGGCCCGCTTCAAGGAGTTCCGGGCCGCCATCGAGGCGAAGCACCCGGACATCACGGTGGTCTCGAATTCCGGCCCCGACGACTCCGGCACCGTCTTCGACCGGGCGTGGCAGCTCAACCGGGACAACGACGTGGCGATGGTCGATGAGCACTACTACAACAGCCCGCGGTGGTTCCTGGAGAACAACAACCGCTACGACTCCTACGATCGCAACGGCCCGAAGGTGTTCCTCGGTGAGTACGCCTCCCAGGGCAATACGTTCGGCAACGCCCTGGCCGAGGCCGCGTACATGACTGGGCTCGAACGCAACGCGGACGTCGTCAAGCTCGCCTCGTACGCCCCGCTGCTGGCCGGCGAGGGCACGGTGCAGTGGGAGCCGGACATGATCTGGTTCGACAACACCAGATCCTGGGGCTCGGCGAACTACGAGATGCAGAAGCTCTTCATGACCAGCACCGGCGATCAGGTCGTGCCCTCGAAAGCCTCAGGGACACCGGCCACCTCCGGCCCGATCACCGGCGCGGTCGGGCTGTCCACCTGGGCCACCAGCGCGGCGTACGACGATGTGCGGGTGACGGGCGCGGACGGCGGCGAGCTGCTCGCCGACGACTTCGCCGCCGGCGACGGCAAGTGGACGCAGGCCACCGGCGCCGGGTCGTGGGCGGTCCAGGACGGGGCGTACGTCCAGTCCGACGAGGCCGCCGAGAACACCCTGGTCACCGCCGGCGACACCGGCTGGCACGACTACGACCTGAAGGTGAAGGCCACCAAGAAGTCCGGCAAGGAGGGCTTCCTCGTCGCCTTCGGCGTCAAGGACACCGGGAATCTGTACTGGTGGAACCTCGGCGGCTGGGGCAACACCGCGTCCGGCGTCGAGCGGCACGTGTCGGGCGGCAAGGAGACGATGCTCCAGGACGCCACGAAGATCGAGACGGGGCGCACATACGACGTCGAGGCGAAGGTGCGCGGCCGGTCCGTGGCGCTGTATCTCGACGGCGAGAAGTGGGGCGAGTTCACCGACGACAAGCAGGCCGAGCCCTTCCGGCAGGTCGTCACCAGGGACAAGGCCACCGGCGACCTGATCGTCAAGGTGGTCAACGCACAGGAGAGCGCGGCCCGTACGAAGGTGGCGCTGGGCGCGGGCAGCAGCCCCGAGGCCACGGCGGAGGTCACCACGCTGGCCGCGGACCCGGCGGCGGAGAACACGGCGGACGCGCGGCCGGTGAAGCCGGAGACGTCGGAGTTCGACGGGGTCGCGGAGAACTTCGCGTACACCTTCCCGGCGCACTCCGTCACGTTCCTGCGGATCAAGGGCGCATGACAGAGCTCCGCCCCGTCGGCTCGTCAGGAAGCCGGCGGGGCGGAGCGGTCCGCGGGATCAGCTGACGCCGAAGGAGTGCACCGTGGTGGTCCGGTACGTATCCCCCGGGCGCAGCACCGTCGACGGGAAGTTCGGCTGGTTCGGGGAGTCCGGGAAGTGCTGGGTCTCCAGGCAGAAACCGTCGCCCTGGCGGTAGACGCTGCCGGAGGTGCCGGTGATCGTGCCGTCGAGGAAGTTTCCCGTGTAGCACTGCACGCCGGGCTCCGTGGTGGCGATGGTCATCGTGCGGCCGGAGCGCGGCTCGCTGACGGTGACGAAGCGCTCGGGGGCGCGGGTGCTGCCCTTGTCGAGGACGAAGTTGTGGTCGATGCCCTGGCCGTAGAGCTGCTGCTGGTGGGCGACGCGGATGTCCTTGCCGATCGCCTTGCCCGCCCGGAAGTCGAAGGGGGTGCCGGCGACCGGGGCGAGCTCGCCGGTGGGGATCAGGGTCTTGTTGACCGGGGTGTAGCGGGCGGCGGCAAGCTTCATCTGATGGCCGTAGATGTCGCCGGTGCCCTCGCCCGCGAGGTTGAAGTACGTGTGGCTGGTGAGGTTCACGATCGTCGGCTTGGACGTGGTGGCCCGGTAGTCGATGCGGAAGTCGCCCGCCGCGGTGAGGGTGTAGTCGACGCGGGTGCGCAGGGTGCCCGGGTAGCCCATTTCGCCGTCGGCGCTGACGTAGCGCAGGATCAGGCCGACGTCGCTGCCGCGGCTGAACGGCTCGACGTCCCAGACGCGCTTGTCGAAGCCCTGCGTGCCGCCGTGCAGGCTGTTCTCGCCGTCGTTCTGGGGCAGTTGGTAGGTGGTGCCGTCGAGGGTGAAGCGGCCGCCGGCGATGCGGTTGCCGTAGCGGCCGATGAGCGCGCCGAAGTAGGTCCCGGCGTTGACGTAGCCGTCGACGTCCGCGCAGCCGAGGGAGACGTTGGCGTACCGGCCGCGGGCGTCGGGGAGCTCCAGGCGGTGCACGATGCCGCCGTAGGAGAGGACGCCGAGCTTGGTGCCGCCGTTCTCGAGGGTCCAGAGGTCCACGCGGGTGCCGTCGGCCAGCTTGCCGAAGGGTCTGCGGGTCGGCTTTGTTTTTTGTGCCTGTGACTGTGCCTGTGCGGGGGCGGCGAGTCCTGCGGCGGCCAGGCCGCCGGCCGTGGCCGCGATGACGCCTCGTCTGCTGATGGGCATGAGAAGTCCCTTTCCCCAAGCCTGAGTTCGAAATATCGGACACCGTTCGAAGTGCTGGCGTGAACCTACGGCTGCCACCTGGCACCGTCAACGCTCCCCGCACCCGTCGAAAGCCTTTCGAATTCTGCGCGAGCCGTTGACGTGCCTTTCGCGCACACCTACCTTCCGTTCGAAGTCTTGATCAGTGTTCGGTATCTCGGACATCAGCAAGCCGTGAGAGGACCCGCATGCCCTCCCCCACCGCCCGTTTCGCCCTGCACCCCGCCTTCACGGTCGGCCAGGTGCACCCCCGGCTCTTCGGCTCCTTCGTCGAGCACCTCGGCCGCTGCGTCTATACGGGCATCCACGAGCCCGGTCACCCCGAGGCAGACGCCGCGGGCCTGCGCCAGGACGTGCTCGCCCTGGTCCGCGAGCTCGGCGTCACCGCGATCCGCTATCCGGGCGGCAACTTCGTCTCCAACTTCCGCTGGGAGGACTCGGTCGGGCCGGTGGCGGACCGCCCGCGCCGCCTCGACCTCGCCTGGCGCACCACCGAGCCGAACGCCTTCGGGCTGAGCGAGTTCATGGCCTTCCTGAAGAAGCTGGGCCCCGACGCCGAGCCGATGCTCGCCCTCAACCTCGGCACCCGCGGCGTCGCCGAGGCCCTCGAGCTCCTCGAATACGCCAACCACCCCGCCGGCTCCGCCCTCGCAGAGCGTCGCATCGGGCACGGCGACAAGGAGCCGTTCGGCGTCCGCATGTGGTGCCTCGGCAACGAACTGGACGGCCCCTGGCAGACCGGCCACAAGACCGCCGCCGAATACGGCCGGCTGGCCGCCGAGACCGCCCGCGCCATGCGCCAGTACGACCCTGAGCTGACCCTCGTCGCCTGCGGCTCCTCCAACCAGGGCATGCCCACCTTCGGCGCCTGGGAGGCCGAGGTCCTCACCGAGACGTACGACCTCGTCGACCACATCTCGCTGCACGCCTACTACGAGGAGAAGGACGGCGACCGCGACTCCTTCCTCGCCTCCGCCGCCGACATGGACTCCTTCATCGAGAACGTCGTCGCCACCTGCGACCACGTCGGCGCCAAGCTGAAGTCGGACAAGCGCATCCAGCTCTCCTTCGACGAGTGGAACGTCTGGTACCAGCACCGCTTCCACGAGCAGATCGAAGCCGAGCCGCTCGACTGGCCCGAAGCCCCGCGGCTGCTGGAGGACCACTACACCGTCACCGACGCCGTCGTCTTCGGCTCGCTCCTCATCACCCTGCTGCGGCACGCCGACCGGGTCACCGCCGCCTGCCTGGCCCAGCTGGTCAACGTCATCGCGCCGATCATGACCGAGCCGGGCGGCCCGGCCTGGCGGCAGACCACCTTCTTCCCGTTCGCGCAGGCCTCCCGGCACGGGCGCGGGGAGGTGCTCGATGTACGGGCGGACTCGCCGACGTACCGGACGAAGAAGTACGGCGAGGTGCCGCTGCTGCATACGACCGCGGTCCGCGACCCGGAGTCGGGCGCGGTGACCGTCTTCGCGGTGAACCGCAGCCAGTCGGAGACGCTGCCGCTGCGGGTCGCCCTCGACGCGGGCCTGGCCCTGACCCGTATCGAAGAGCACTCCGTGCTCAGCGACGCCGACCCCGACGCCCGCAACACCCTCGAAGACCCGGAGCGCGTCACCCCCCATCCCGGCGAGGGCGCGGCCCTCGGCGCCGACGGGCTGACCGCCGAACTCGAGCCGCTGTCCTGGACCATGATCCGCCTCGCCTGAGGCCGTCCCCCCTGAGAAACGAGCCGCTATGGAACCACGACCTCCCCTGACCCGGCGCCGCGCGCTCGCCGGCGCGGGCGCGCTGGCCGCCGCCGGCGCGCTGTCCCCGCTCGCCGCCGGCTGCTCGGCCCCGTACGACACGGTCGCGTCCGACAAGACCCGGCTGCGCTTCTGGCATCTCTACGGCGGCGGCGACGGCGTCAATATGACGGCGATGCTGGACGCCTTCGCCGCCGGACACCGCGGCATCGACCTCCAGGCCACCGTGCTGGAGTGGGGCGCGCCGTACTACACCAAGCTCGGCATGGCGGGCGCCGGCGGCCGGGCGCCCGAGATAGCCGCGATGCACCTGGCCCGGGTGCCGGGCTTCGCACCCGGCAAGCTGCTCGACCCGTTCGATCTCGACCTGCTCGCCGAACTCGGGGTGAAGCCGGAGGACTTCACCAAGGAGATGTGGGAGCGCGGGCAGTTCGGCGGCAAGCAGTACGCCATCCCGCTCGACACCCACCCGATGGTCCTCTACTACCAGACGGAGCTCTGCGAGAAGGCCGGGCTGCTCGACGGCGACGGCAGGCTGAAGCCGATCGAGTCCACCGGGGACTTCACCGCCGCGCTGCGGGCGGTCAAGAAGGTCACCGGCGGCCCGGCGCTGATCACCGAGACGCTGGGCCCGGACGTCGTCGGGCCGTGGCGGCTGTTCGCCACCTTCTACGCCCAGAGCGGCGGCCGGGTGCTGTCCGCCGACGGCAAGCGGATCGAGCTGGACGACGCCAAGGCGCTGAAGGTGCTCGACTACCTCGCCCGGCTCGGCGAGGAGGGGCTGATGCTGCGCCGCGCCGACTACCCCGGCTCGATCGGGCAGTTCAGCGGCGGCAAGTTCGGCTTCCTCCTCAACGGCGAGTGGGAGGTGTCCACCTTCAAGACCGCCAAGATGAAGTTCTCCATGACCCGCACCCCCGGCCTCTTCGGCCCGCCGAAGACATTCGCCGACTGCCATGCCTTCGTGCTGCCGCACCAGGAGGGCCGCGGCGGCGCCCCCGACCGGGCCGCGCACACGCTGGCCGCCTGGATGCTCAAGCACTCGGTGGACTGGGCGAAGGGCGGCCATGTGCCGGCCTACACCCCGGTCCTGGACGACCCGGCGTACGTCAAGCTCAAGCCGCAGTCGGAGTACCGCGGCGTGATCGACGACGTCGTCCTCGACGACCCCGCCTGGTTCGCCGGCTCCGCCTCCCGCATGTGGATCGAGCTGGGCGGGGTCTTCTCCGGAGTGCTCACCGGCACCCGCAGTCCGCGGGGCGCCGTCGCCGAGGCGAGGAAGCGGCTGCGGCAGCTCCTCGACACCCCCAACCCCCTTCCGGGAGCCGAGTCATGACCACGGCAGCCACCACCCCCGCATCGACCGCGGCACCGGCGCGCGCACCCGCCGCCGCCCCGGCCGGGATCCGCCGCCCCTGGACGGAGCACGGGCTGCTGTTCGTCGCCCCGTTCCTGCTGATATACGCGGGCTTCCTGCTCTGGCCGCTGCTGTCCGGGCTGTGGATGAGCTTCACCGACGCGGACATCACCGCACGCGGCTCGACCTTTACGGGCCTCGACAACTACACCGAGGCGCTGTCCGACCCGGACGTGTGGGCCTCGCTGTGGAACACCGTCTGGTTCACCGTCCTGTCCACCATCCCGCTGGTGCTCCTCGGCCTGCTGCTGGCGCTGCTCGCCAACGAGCTGAAGGTGGTGCAGTGGCTGTGGCGGCTGAGCTGGTTCGCGCCCTTCATGCTGCCGTCCGGCGTGGTGTGCCTGCTCTTCCTGAACATGATCTACCAGCCGGAGTTCGGCCTCGCCGACCAGCTGTTCGCCGTCTTCGGCCTGCACCCGGACATCGGCTGGCTGACCGACGAGCGGTACGCGATGCTGTCGATCGCCGCGACCACGGTCTGGTGGACGGTCGGCTTCAACTTCCTGCTCTACCTGGCCGCGCTGCAGTCCATCCCCGCCCACCTCTACGAAGCCGCGGAGCTGGACGGCGCCGGCCCCTGGCAGCGGCTGAAGCACATCACGCTGCCGATGCTGCGCCGCACCACGGTGCTGGTGCTGGTGCTGCAGCTGCTGGCCTCGCTGAAGATCTTCGACCAGGTGTACCTGATGACCGGCGGCGGCCCCGACGACTCGACCCGGGTGGTGCTGCAGTACGTCTACCAGCAGGGCTTCACCGGCTACCGGATCGGCTACGCCTCCGCCGTCTCGTACATCTTCTTCGCCATGATCCTGATCGTGTCCCTGATGCGCCCGTGGCTGTCCCGGCGACGTGCCGAGGAGGCCGCCCGATGAGTGTGCTGAGTGCCCTTTCGACCCGCGACACCGGCAGCCGCAAGACGCGCTGGACCCCCGGCCGGCTGGCGCTGCTGGCCGTCGCGCTGCTGCTGACGCTCGTATGGCTGCTGCCGCTCGCCTGGGCGGTGGCCACATCGCTGAAGCCCGAGGCCGAGACGACGCAGACGCCCCTCGCCTGGATCGGCTCGGAGATCACCTTCGAGGCGTACGCGAAGGTCTGGGAGACCGGGGATCTGCAGCGCTGGTTCCTCAACTCCGCCTTCATCTCGGTGATGACGACGCTGCTGACCGTGCTGAGCTGCGCGATGGCCGCGTACGGCTTCACCCGGACCCAATTCCGCGGCAAGAAGCTGCTCTACGGCCTCGTGCTGGCCGGGATCATGGTGCCACCGCAGGTGCTGATGGCGCCGCTGTTCGTGGAGATGGTGCAGCTGGGCCTGGTCGACACGTACTGGGGGGTGATCCTGCCGCAGGTGGCGGAGCCGGCGATGGTGTTCATCCTGGTGAAGTTCTTCGAGGCGGTGCCGCGCGAGCTGGAGGAGTCGGCCTTCGTGGACGGGGCCGGGCGCTGGCGGGTGTTCTTCACCATCGTGCTGCCGCTGTCCCGGCCGGTGCTGGCGGCGGTCGCCATCTTCGTGTTCATCATGAGCTGGAACAACTTCCTGTGGCCGTTCCTGGTGACCACCGACCCGAACGGCATGACGCTGCCGGTCGGCCTCACCAACGTCCAGTCCAGCTTCGGCGTCCGCTACGCGCAGATCATGGCGTCGCTGGTGCTGGCCGCGCTGCCACTGCTGGTGATCTTCACGCTCTTCCAGCGGCAGATCGTGCGGGGCGTGGCGCATACGGGCCTCGCCGGGCAGTAGCACCAAGGAGCGCTGGAGTCCGGGGGACTCCAGCGCTCCAGTGCGTTTCCCGCGGGATTACGGGATGGTGGCGCCGTACTCCTCGAGCGCGGCCACGACCGGCTCGAAGAACGTCTCGCCGCCGCTGGAGCAGTTGCCGCTGCCGCCGGAGGTCAGGCCGAGCGCGTCGCCGCCCGCGAAGAGCGCGCCGCCGCTGTCGCCGGGCTCGGCGCAGACGTCGGTCTGGATCAGGCCGTTGACGGTGCCCTGCGGGTAGGTGACGGAGACGTCGAGTGCCTTGACGGTGCCGTCGTGCACCTGGGTGGTGCTGCCGCTGCGCTGCACAGTCTCGCCGACGACCGCCGCCCGGGCGCCGGTGATCTCCTGGGTGGAGCCGTTGTAGAGGTTCACGGCGCTGGGGTGCGCGGTGTCGCCCGTGTACTTGATCAGGGCGCGGTCATTGCCCGGGAAGGTCGCCGCCTCGGATGTGCCGATGACGGGGCCGCCCGAGCTCTCGGACCAGTCGGTGCCGCCGAGCTCCACGCAGTGACCCGCGGTCAGGAAGTACGGCTGGCCGCCCTTGGTCACGTTGAACCCGAGCGAACAGCGCGATCCGCCGGTGTAGATGGCGTCGCCGCCGGCGATGAACATCTCGAACTTGCCCGCCGTCCGCTTGAGGACGGCCTTGCCGTCCTGCGCGGCGACCTGCTTCTTCAGCTTCGCGAGCGCCTCGCCCTTGACCGTACGGTCGGCGGTGACGACGACCTTGCCGGTGGTCTTGTCGATGGCGCGGGAGGTGCCGGAGACGGCGCTGTCCGTCAGATCGGCCTTGACGGACTTGAGGGTTTTGGCTTCCGGAGCACCGGTGGCGGCATTGGCGTCCGCCAGTGTCAGGCTGCCGGCGAGAAGTGCGACTGCGGCCGCGGTGGCGGCGGTGAGCCGCGCTCTGGATATTCGATGCCTCAACTTCAGTTCCTCCTATGGGGGGTGGATCACCGGCGGTTCCGGTGCATCCGGAGGTTGCTGGGACATGCACATGCCAAGCCAGAGGTGGGTCGCACCCCGACCGGGCAACTCGCCGAGTATCCCGATCCAGCCAGGAACACTCAAGACCGCGTCGAAAAGGGGCAGTTGACGGCCTCATATGCCCCACCCGCTACTCCGCTTCCGCGACCAGCACCTCCACCCCGTCGGCCTGGAGGGCGTCGAGGTCGGACGCCGGGATGCCGGAGTCGACGATGACGAGGTCGAAGGCGCTGACCGGGGCGAGCTGATACAGCCCGCGGCGGCGGAACTTGGTGTGGTCGACCAGCAGGATCCTGCGGGCGGCGGCGTCCATCAGGGCCCGCTTCACCGCCACCGTCTCCTGCGACTGGTGGTAGCACTGGCCGCGGGTGATCGCGGTCGTGGAGGCGAAGAGCGTGTCGGCGTAGAGGCTGGTCACGGCGTCCACGGTGCGCAGCCCGAGGAAGGCGTCGTACGCGGGGTAGTAGGTGCCGCCCAGCGAGATCAGCTCGACCCCGGGGCTGCCGGCGAGCGCCTGCGTGACGGGCACGAAGTTGGTGATCACGGTCAGCGGCGCGCGCTGGGCGAGGAGGCGGGTGAGCGCCAGCGCGGTGGTGCTGTCGTCGACGATGACCGACTGCCCGGTCCTGACCAGGGGCAGGGCGGCGCGGGCGAGCGCGTTCTTCTCCGCCACCATGGCCTGGGTGCGGTGCCGGACGTCGCCGTGGAACGCGGTCGAGGGCTGGGCCGTCGCGCCGCCGCGGACCTTCCGCAGCCATCCCCGGCTCTGCAGATAGTCGAGGTCCCGCCGGATGGTCATGGGCGTCACGCCGAGCTCGTCGGCCAGCTGCTCGATCCGTACGAACCCTTCGTCCACGACGCGGCCTTTGATCCGCTCCCGCCGCTCACGAGGCTTACGTCCGCTCATGTCGGCCGGCCGGGGGATCTCTGCCTCCATGAAGTCTCCTGTTCCTTTTCTGTGAAGTGAACATCCTGGTATTCAGCGGATCAACCCTGTTCGTCATGCCTTCTGAAGCGGCAACTCCTGCTGAGCGAACATTTCCGGTGGGGGAATGGGCGGGCCGACTGTGCAGTTTTTGAGGCCAGTTGACACTATTGAAACACCCTTGTTTCGTGTGCGTTGCCTGGAGCGGCCCCCGCGAGCAAGGAGTGTGGAACATGAGGAAACTGGCCAGTTTTGCTCTTACCGGCATCCTCGCCGTGGGCGCGCTCACGGCGTGCGCCGAAGAGCCCGGCACGAGCGATTCCGGCGCCAAGGGCGGCGGCAAGGACGCGGCCGGCAAGGTCGCGTTCCTGATGCCCGACCTCGCCTCCACCCGCTACGAGCAGTACGACGCCCCGCTGTTCAAGAAGCGGATGGGCCAGCTGTGCGCGGACTGCAAGGTGGTCTACCAGAACGCCAACAGCGACGCGTCGCTGCAACAGCAGCAGGCCAACTCCGCGATGGCGCAGGGCGCCAAGGTCATCGTCCTCGACCCGGTCGACTCGGACTCCGCGGCCACCATCGTGCAGACCGCCCAGTCCCAGGGCGTCAAGGTGGTCGCGTACGACCGTCCGATCCCCAAGAAGGCGGCCGATTTCTACGTCTCGTTCGACAACGAGGCGATCGGCTCGTCCATCGGCCAGTCGCTGGTCGACCATCTCAAGAAGACCAAGGCCAAGGGCGGCCTGCTGCAGGTCAACGGCTCCCCCACGGACGCCGCCGCCGGGCTGATCAAGAAGGGCGTGCACAAGGCCGTCGACGACAGCGGGTTCAAGCTGCTGGCCGAGTACGACACCCCGAAGTGGTCCCCGGAGAAGGCGCAGCAGTGGGTGAGCGGGAAGATCGCGCAGCACGACGACCGTATCGTCGGCGTCGTGGCCGCCAATGACGGCACCGGCGGCGGGTCGATCGCCGCCTTCAAGGCCGCCGAGAAGAAGGTCCCGCCGATCACCGGCAACGACGCCGAACTGGCCGCGGTCCAGCGCGTCATCGCGGGCGATCAGTACAACACCATCTCCAAGCCGATCAGGATCGTGGCGGAGGCGGCGGCCGAGGTCGCGCACCAGCTGATGCAGGGCAAGAAGCCCAAGCCCGACACCACGCTCTTCAAGACCCCGGCGCAGCTGTTCGAGCCGACCGTCGTGACCCAGGAGAACCTCAAGAAGGTCATCTTCGGCCCGGAGGGCGTGCTGAAGGTCAAGGACGTCTGCACCCGCAAGTACGCCGCCGACTGCAAGCAGCTGGGTATCAAGTGACCGCGCCCGTCCTGTCCTTGAGAGGCGTCAGCAAGCAGTTCGGCGCCGTCGCCGCGCTCACCGGCATCGACCTCGATGTCGCCGCCGGTGAGGTGGTGGCCGTGGTCGGCGACAACGGCGCCGGCAAGTCCACGCTCGTCAAGATCCTCTCCGGGGTGTACGCCCCGGACGCGGGCACCATCTCCATCCACGGCAAGGACGTCGCGCCCGCCTCCCCGGCCGCGGCGCACGCCCTGGGCATCGCCACCGTCTACCAGGACCTGGCGCTGTGCGAGAACCTCGACGTCAAGGCGAATCTCTTCCTGGGCCAGGAGCTGCGGCCCTGGATGCTGGACGACGTCAGGATGGAGAAGCGCTCCTGGGAGCTGCTGCGCGAGCTGTCGGCCCGTATCCCGACGCTCAGCATCCCGGTGGCCGCGCTCTCCGGCGGCCAGCGGCAGACGGTGGCGATCACCCGGGCGCTGCTGGGCGATCCGGAGATCATCCTGCTCGACGAGCCGACCGCCGCGCTGGGCGTGGCGCAGACGGCCGAGGTGCTCAATCTGATCGAGCGGCTGAAGAGCAACGGGCTCGGTGTCGTCATGATCAGCCACAACATGGACGACGTCCGCGCCGTCGCCGACCGCGTGGCCGTGCTCCGGCTCGGCCGCAACAACGGTGTGTTCGACGCCCGCGACGTCTCGTCCGAAGAGATCGTCGCCGCCATCACCGGCGCGGCCGACAACGTCGTATCGCAGCGGGCCGCCCGCCACGCCACGGGCCGGCCGACCGAGCAGGAGGCGCCGTGACTTCCCTCGAGACCCCGGTGGCGGCGGCCGCCGCCGACCTGCAGGACGAGCGCCTGGTGACACCGCAGGGGTTCGCCGACAGCATCCGCGCCGCGATCCGCCGGGCCAAGGGCGGGGACCTCGGGATGCTGCCCGTGGTCGCCGGCATCGTGGTGATCTGGACCATCTTCCAGGCGCTGAACCAGACGTTCCTGTCCAGCACCAACCTGGTCAATCTGGCCTTCGACATGGTGTCCCTGGGCGTCATCGCGCTGGGCATCGTCTGCGTGCTGCTGGTCGGCCAGATCGACCTGTCGGTGGGCTCGGTGAGCGGCGTCGCCGCCGCCACCACCGGCGTGGTCATGGTCCGGCACGAGCAGTCGCTGGGGCTGACGATCCTGGCGGCGGTCGGCGCGGGCGCGGCGATCGGCTGGCTCTACGGGCAGGTGCTGAACCGCTTCGGCGTGCCCAGCTTCGTCGTCACCCTAGGCGGGCTGCTGGGCTTCCTCGGCACCCAGTTGTGGCTGCTGCGCGGCGAGAACGCCATCAATCTCCCGTACGACTCCGGGCTGGTGAAGTTCGCGCAACTGTGGTTCGTCCCCGACGCGCTGGCCTACGCCTTCGCGGTGGCGGCGGCCGGCGGCTTCCTGGCCACCGGCTGGATACGGGCCCGCAGCCGGCGCGCCGCCGGGCTCTCGTCGGTCTCGCTGCAGTGGCTGTCGGTGCAGGCGCTGCTGCTGGCGGCGGGGCTGCTGTTCGCGGTCTACTACCTGAACCGCACCCGCGGCGTGCCCTGGATGTTCATGCTCTTCGTCGCGCTGGTGCTGATCGTGCACTACGTCTTCACCAAGACGAAGTTCGGCCGGGCGCTGTACGCGGTCGGCGGCAACGCGGAGGCGGCCCGCAGGGCGGGCATCAACGTAAAAGCGGTCTACACCTCGGCGTTCATCATGTGCTCCACGCTGGCCGCGCTGGGCGGTGTGCTGGCCGCCGCCCGGCTGGCCGCGGCGAATCAGAGCACCGGCACCGCGGACGTCAACCTCAACGCGATCGCCGCCGCCGTGATCGGCGGCACCAGCCTCTTCGGCGGCCGCGGCTCGGCCTTCGCCGCCCTCCTCGGCGTCCTGGTCATCCAGTCGATCTCCAGCGGGCTCACCCTGCTCAACCTCGACTCCTCGTACCGCTTCATCATCACCGGCGCGGTGCTCCTCGTCGCCGTCGCCCTGGACTCCGCCGCCCGCCGGTCGCGACAGGCCCACGGAAGGGGCTGAGGCACATGACATCGATAGCCATCGACGCCGGCACCACCAAGGTGAAGGTCGTCGGATACGGGCCGGACGGCGCGGAGCTGACGGCCGCCAGCCGCCCGACCCAGGTGCTGCGGCCCCGACCCGGTTGGTCCGAGCAGGACATGGACCAGGTCTGGGACGCGGTCGCCGGCGCCGTCCGCGAGGTCGTCGCCGCCCTCCCCGAGCCGCCCGGCCTGGTCGCCGTGACCGGGCAGGGCGACGGGGCCTGGCTGGTCGACGACCGGGGCCGCCCCACCGGCAACGCCGTGCTGTGGAACGACGGCCGGGCCGCCTCCCTGGTCAGCGAGTGGGAGCGGGACGGCACCGTGGCGGAGGCCTTCCGGATCTGCGGATCCCGGCTGTCCACCGGAATGCCCAACGCCGTCCTCGCCTGGATGCGCGAGCACGACCCGGACCGCCCGGCCCGCTCCCGGCATCTGCTGACCTGCGGCGGCTGGCTCTTCCTGAAGCTGACCGGCGAGGCGGCCGTGGACGAGTCGGAGGCCTCGGCGCCGTTTCTGGACCTGCGGCAACGCACCGTGTCGGACCGGCTGTTCGAGCTCTACGGGCTGGAGTGGGCCCGCGACCTGCTCCCCGCCGTCCGCGACGACGACCACCGCGTGACGCAGCTCAGCGCCGCCGCCACCGCCGAGACCGGGCTGCCCGCGGGCATCCCGGTGGTGCTGGCCCCGTACGACATCTGCGCCACCGCCATCGGCTCGGGTGCGGTCAGTGCGGGCCGGGCCTGCACCATCCTCGGCACCACCCTGGCCACCGAGATCGTGGTGGACTCCGCCGATTCCGTGGCCACGGACGACCCGGTGGGCATCACCGTCACCCTCGGCGTGCCCGGCCACTACCTGCGCGCCTTCCCCACCATGAGCGGCGGCGACATGCTCGACTGGGGCGCCCGGCTGCTCGGCCTCGCCTCGGCCGGCGAGCTGATGAGCCTGGCCGAGCGGGGCGCGGAGCACACGGCCGGGGTGCGCTTCCTCCCCTACCTCTCCCCCGCCGGCGAACGCGCCCCGTTCTTCGACCCGGCCGCCCGCGGCTCCCTCTCAGGGCTCTCCCTGGACAGCGGCCGCGAGGACGTGGCGCGCGCGGTCGTGGAAGGCGTCACCATGGCCATCCGCGACTGCCTGGCGGCCGCCCCCACCACCCCCGGCCTGCTGACGCTGAGCGGCGGCGGCGCCGGCAGCGGCTACTGGACCCGGCTGATCGCCGACCTCACCGGGGTGCCGGTGGCCATCCCCGCCGATACCGAGATCGGGGCCCGCGGCGCCTGGCTGACCGGCATGGTCGCCACCGGCCGCGAGCCGGACTTCCCGACCGCGGTGGCCCGGCACGTGCGGATCGCCGATACCTATGAGCCGGACCCGAAGCACAGCCCTGCCGCGGCCGACCGCTACGCGGAGTTCCTGCGGCTGCGGGAGCTCCACCGCCCGATCTGGGGGACGACCACCCGATGACCTTGACCGTCTACCTCGTCCGGCACGGGGAGAGCGTGTGGCACGCCGAGAACCGCTACGCCGGCGTCACCGACATCGACCTCACCGACAACGGCCGCGCCCAGGCCCGTAACCTCGCCGCCTGGGCGGGGCAGGCGGAGCTGGCGGCGGTCTGGTCCTCCCCGATGCTGCGCTGCCGGGAGACCGCCGGGGAGAGCGCCACCCGGGCCGGGCTGCCGCTGCGCCTCGATCCCCGGCTGCGCGAGCTGGACTTCGGCATCGCCGAGGGGCTGACCCGCGGCGAGATGCGGCAGCGGCTGCCGGGCGAGCTCAAGGCCTTCGAGGCCGACCCGGTGGCGAACCACTTCCCCGAGGGCGAGGACCCGGCGGCGGCCGCCGAGCGCTATCTCGCCTTCCTCGCCGATCTGCGCGCCGAACACCGGGAGGGCCGGGTCCTCATCGTGGCCCACTCGACCGCGATCCGGCTCGCGCTGTGCCGGCTGCTGGGCATGCCGCTGGGCGACTACCGCCGGGCCTTCCCCTACCTGGCCAACTGCGGCTTGAACGAACTAGTTCTCCGGGACGACAGTCCCGCTTTGCTGGCGCTCAATAAACCCGTGATCCCGTGACGTCGCGACCCCGTGACCTCCTGAAAGGACCTCGCATGCGCGGCAAGCTCGTTGGAACGGCCAGAGCGGCTGTCATCGCCGGGATCACGATCCCGGCCCTCCTCCTCACCGCCCCCGCCCCCGGTGTGGCCGCCGACTCCGGAAGCAGCTCCCTCCCGTCCCACATCCACGGCGGCGCCTGGCCGACCAGCCACGTCCAGGGCGTGACCGTGGACAAGGAACGCGGCTTCGTCTACTGGTCGTTCACCCAGATGCTGGTCAAGACCGACCTCGACGGCAAGGTCCTCGGCACCGTCGAGGGGCTCACCGGACACCTCGGCGACATCGACCTCAACGACCGCGACGGCCGGGTCTACGGCTCGCTCGAATACAAGGCGGAAGAGGCCTTCTACATCGCGATTTTCGACGTGTCGAAGATCAACCGGATCGGCATGAACGCCGAGACCGACGGCGTCATGACCGCCGTCCACCTCGGCGAGGTCGGCAAGGACTTCACCGCGGACATGGACGGCAACGGCGTCTTCGACGGCGACACCGCCGACACCCCCGACCACCGCTACGGCTGCAGCGGCATCGACGGCGTCTCCTTCGGCCCGGAATTCGGCAAGCGGGGCGGCGAGCAGAAGCTGATGGTCGCCTACGGCGTCTACTCCAACACCACCCGCACCGACAACGACCACCAGGTGGTCCTGTCGTACGACGTGAGCGACTGGGCCGCGTACGAGCGCCCGCTCTCCCAGGCCGACCCGCACCGCAGCGGCCCGAAGCGCTACGACGGCAAGTACTTCGCGTATACGGGCAACACCACGTACGGCGTGCAGAACCTCCAGTACGACCCGTACACCCGGAACTGGATCATGGCGGTCTACCAGGGCAAGAAGGCGGGCTTCCCCAACTACTCCTTCTTCACCGTCGACGGCTCCGCCGAGCCGCGCCGCGGCGAGATCAAGGGCCAGCAGCAGCCGGAGACCGGCAAGCTCCTCACCCTCCGCAAGGCCGGCCTGCACGACCCGGCCACCGGCGTCCGCGGCTGGGAGTTCCACGGCAACTACGGCTTCGACGCCCTGGGCGACGGCCGCTATTACGTCGCCGAGGGGCGCGCCGTCGAGGAGGACGGCGTCACCAAGCAGGAGGGCGAGGCCTACCTCTACCGCTGGACGGGCGCGACTCCGACACCGTTCGAGCGCGTCAACTGAGCCGCGACAGTCCCGATCGGTCCCAAATCGACGACGGGTGATCACAAAGGAGCACCTCGCGAAGCCCCACGCCAAGCAGCAGCCGCAATACCTAGAGTGAACTCCGGGCTCGTATCCGCCCCTGCCGCCGAAGGGGAGTCATGGACGGCTTCGCACAGCCCATGCAGTCGGACCGCAGCCCGGACGTGAGCGCGGGGCTGCCCGCCGAGCTCACCCGTTTCATCGGGCGGGAGGCCGAACTGGCCGAAGTGTCGGCGGCATTGGGGCAGGAACGGCTGGTCACCTTGATGGGCGCGGGCGGGGTCGGCAAGACCCGGCTCGCGCTCAGCACCGCCCGGCGGGTGGCCGAGCACTGCCCCGACGGCGTGTACTTCGTGGAGCTGTCCGAGCTGCGCGACCCGGAGCTGCTGGCCAACGCGGTCGCGGCGGCCGTACAGCTGCCGGAGCAGTCCGAGCGCAGCACGCGCTCCCTGCTGGAGACGCTCATCGCCTACTTCGGGCGCAAGCGGCTGCTCATCGTCCTGGACACCTGCGAGCATCTCGTCGACGCCTGCGCCGTGTTCGTGCAGTCCGTGCTGCGCTATTGCCCGCAGGTGCGGGTGCTGACGACCAGCCGGCAGCCGCTGGACGCGCCAGGCGAGAGCGTGCTGCAGGTCATGCCGCTGCCCGTGATCGACCCCGACGAGGAGACCCTGTCGGGCGCCGAACCCAGCGACGCCATGCTGCTGTTCGCGGAGCGCGCGGCCGCCGTGGTCCGCGGCTTCGGGCTCACCGACGCCAACCGCGAGCCGGTCGCCCGGCTCTGCCACCGCCTCGACGGCATCCCGCTGGCCATCGAGCTCGCGGCGGTACGGCTGCGGGCGCTGTCCCTGGAGCAGCTCCTCGCCCGGCTCGACGACCGCTTCCGGCTGCTGTCCGGCGGCAGCCGCAGCGTCCTGCCCCGGCACCAGACCCTGCGCACCGCCATCGACTGGAGCCACGGCCTGTGCAGCGAGCAGGAGCAGCTGCTCTGGATCCGGCTGTCGGTCTTCGCGGGCGAGTTCGAGCTGACCGCCGCCGAAGAGGTGTGCGCGGGCCCGCGGCTGCCCGCCGACGAGATCCTGGAGTGCCTGATCGGCCTGGTGGACAAGGCGATCGTGCTCCGCCTCGACGACGAGGGCGACGGCAGCGACGCCCGCTATCGCATGCTCGACACCATCCGTGAGTACGGCAGGGAGCGGCTGGCCGAGAGCGGCGCGGAGCTCGAGTACCGCACCCGGCACCGCGACCACTGCCTCGCGCTGGCCGAGGAGTTCGACGCCCGCTGGCTGACCGGCGATCAGGTGGCGTGGATGCGGGCGGCCTGGCACGAACGGGCCAGCCTGCGCTCGGCTCTGGAGTTCTGCCGCACCGAACCCGGTGCGGCCGGGACCGGCCTGCGGCTGGTCTCCGCGCTGTGGGGGATGTGGCTGTGCACCGGCCGCCACGACGAGGGCCTGTACTGGCTGGAGCGGCTGCTCGCCCAGTGCCCGGGACCGCATCCGGACCGGGCGACCGCCCTGCGGGTCGCCGGCCACCTCAGCCTCATGTCGGGCGCGCACGCCCGCGGCCTGGAGCTGACCCAGCAGGCGCGGGACGCGGCCGACGAGGGCGGCGGCCGCCTCGACGCCGCGTACGTCATCTTCAACCAGGGCCTCGCGCACACCCTGACCGGCGAACTCGACTGGGCGCTCGACCAGCTCAAAGACGCCCGCGAGCGGTTCGCCACCCTCGGCGAGCGCGGCGGCGAGGCCTGGATGCTCGGCACGATGTGCGGGTCGTATCTGTGCGCCGGCGAGTACGACAAGGCACTGGCGACCTTCGACGAGACCCAGCCCATCCTGGAGCCGCTGGGCGAGCGCTGGGTGCAGGGCTGGGTCGGCTGGATCCGCGGGGCCGCGCTGTGGGGCCTCGGCCGCCACGACGAAGCCGCGGCCGTGCTGCGCTCGGCCGTCGCGATGTGCATGGAGATCGACCACGCCCAGGGCATCGCCTTCTCCATCGACACCTTCGGCTGGATCGCCGCCGCCGAAGGCCGCTTCGAGCGGGCGGTGCCGCTGCTCGCCGCGGCGGACCGGCTGTGGGAGAGGTTCCACGACCCGCGGCTCGGCATCCCCGCCATGCACCAGGCCCACGACGAGGCGGTGGCCGCGGCACGCACCGCCCTCGGCACCCGCCGCTACGAGAAGCTGTACGCCGCCGGAGCCGCGCTGCCGCTGCAGGCGGCGGTGGACCGCGCCGTCAGCGCCCCGCACGCCGCGGCCACGAAGGAGCGGGCAGGACGGACCCGCGGCGGCTGGGCCATGCTGACCGTACGGGAACGGGAGATCGCCGCGCTGATCGCCGAAGGCCTCTCCAACCGCCGCATCGCGGAACGGCTGACCATCTCCAAACGCACCGTGGACTCACACGTCGAACACGTCAGAGGCAAACTGGGCTACGCGTCACGCGCCCAGATCGCCACCCTCGCGACGTCCCATCAGTCCTCGTCCGGCACCAGCTGAAGCGAGATCGAGTTGATGCAGTACCGCTCGTCCGTAGGCGTCGGATAGCCCTCGCCCCGGAAGACATGGCCCAGGTGCGAGCCGCACCGCGCGCAGCGCACCTCGGTCCGCACCATGCCGTGCGAGCGGTCCTCGATGAGCTCCACCGCGTCCGAGTCCGACGGGTCGTAGAAGCTCGGCCAGCCGCAGTGGCTCTCGAACTTCGTGTCGGAGCGGAACAGTTCGGCGCCGCAGGCGCGGCAGTTGTAGACGCCGGTCGTCTTGGTGTCCGTGTACTCGCCGGTGAAGGCCGGCTCCGTGCCCGCCTCGCGGAGGACCTGGTATTCCGCCGGGGTCAGCTCCTCGCGCCACTGCTCTTCCGGCTTGTCGATGTCGTAAGAAGACACTTCAGCCCTCCTGGAGACGGGTCAAGATCTGCGGGCCGAGGTCCGTCACGTCCCCGGCGCCCATCGTCAGAACCAGGTCGCCCGGCTTCGCCATTCCCACAATCGCCTCGACGGCGGCCGGCTTCTCCGCGACATGCGTCACGTCCGCGCCTTCAGCACGCGCCGCGTCGACGATGAGCGCGCTGGTCACGCCGGGGACCGGGTCCTCGCGGGCCGGGTAGATGTCGAGGACCACCGAGGCGTCGGCGAGGGCCAGCGACTGGCCCATCTCCTTGCCGAGCTCCTGGGTGCGGGAAAAGAGATGCGGCTGGAAGAGGACCAGGACGCGAGCGCCGTCGGCCGCGCCGCGGATCGCCTCCAGGTCGGCGGTCATCTCGGTGGGGTGGTGGGCGTACGAGTCGATGACCTGGACGCCCGCCGCCTCGCCCTTGAGCTGCAGCCGGCGCTTCACACCGGTGTACGAGGCGAGGGCCGGAGCCAGCTCGGTCGCCGGTACGCCGAGGGCGGCGCCCGCGGCCAGGGCGGCGACGGCGTTCAGGGCGTAGTGCCGGCCGGGGACGGAGACCGTGAAGGTGAGCTCCCGGTCGCCGTCGTCCATCGCCACCGTGACCCGGCTCGTCAGCCCCAGCGGGGTGATCGACAGGACGCGGACGTCCGCGTCCTCCGCCTCGCCGTACGTGACGACCCGGACCGAGCCGGGCGCCAGGCGCTCGCGCAGCACCCGCGCGCCCTCGTGGTCGGCCGACAGCACCAGCGTGCCGCCGGGGACGACGCGGCCCACGAAGGTCTCGAAGGACTCGTAGATCTCGTCCATCGAAGCGTAGTTGGCGTGGTGGTCGAGCTCCACGTTGAGGATGATCGCGACCTCGGGCGCGTACTTGTGGAAGCTGCGGTCCGACTCGTCCGCCTCGGCGACGAAGATCTCGCCGGCGCCGTGGTGGGCATTGGAGCCGGGCTCGTCGAGGTCGCCGCCGATCGCGTACGACGGGTCGAGGCCGAGGGTGCGCAGCGACACCGCCAGCATCGAGGTGGTGGTCGTCTTGCCGTGGGTGCCGGCCACCGCGATGGGGCGCAGGCCTTCCATCACGGCGGCGAGGGCGTCCGAGCGGTGCACGACCGGAATGCCGCGCTCCCGCGCCGCCACCAGCTCCGGGTTGTCCTCCCGGATCGCCGACGAGACGACGATCGACGAGGCGTCCGGCGCCAGGTGCGCCGCGTCGTGCCCGATGTGGACGGTGGCGCCGAGGGCGCGCAGCGAGGCCGCCGTCGCGGACTCGCGGGAGTCGCTGCCCGCGACCCGGGCGCCGCGCTGGGTGAGGATCTTGGCGATGCCCGACATGCCCGCGCCGCCGATGCCGATGAAGTGGGGGCGGTCCAGGTCGGTGGGGATCGCCGGTGCCATGCGCGCTGCTCCTCGGGGCCGGGCCAAAAACAGGACTGGTCTGTCGGGCCCGATTCTCGCATGCGTGACCTGGCGTGCGGCCGCACGCCAGGTCACCTGCAGGTTTCCCGCTACACGTCGTTGTGAGCGAACAGCTTCAGCACCGGGACGCCGACCTTGTGCCGGGCCCGGGACGCCCAGTCCCGGTGGAAGAACTCCTCCACCAGGTGCGGGGCCGTCAGCACGATCACTTCGTCGGCGTTGGTCTCCTCGACCACCGAGCGGAGCAGCTGCAGCGGGTCGCCGCCCATGATCTGGCCGACGGCCTCGGCCCCGGTGTCGCGCAGCGACTTCAGCGAGTGCTCGAGCGAAATCCGCGCTGAGTGGGTCGCGGCGTCACCCTCCGGCTCGTCCCCCTCGTGCACGGCTTCTTCCAGTTCCCCGAGTGCTACGTCGTCGAGCGCACGCAGCAGCCGGTCCTGGTCCCCCCGCGGCTGCAGCAGGACGACGAAGCTCACCGGTTCGTCGCCGTGCAGCGTCGTGACCATCTCGACGTCCACGGGAACCAGGGGCTTCTCGATCATCAACACAGTAGTGAACACGACGGGCGCCCCATCTCCTCAGAAACGATCCTGCGGCCTTAGTCTGCCCATACCCAGCAAAGCGGAACGACAGATTCCAGATATTTCTCAGGGACGACGGTAGCGGGTGTAGAGGAACCCGGCCTCTTCCAGCACCGACTCCAGCGCGAAGTCGGCCGGGGTCTCCAGCGCCACCCCGCCGCCCATGATCCGCGGCGCGTCCCCCACGACCACCCGCGGCGCGATGGACAGACACAGCTCGTCCAGCGCCCCGGCCGCCGTGATCCGCCCCAGCAGCGTCGGCCCGCCCTCGGTCAGCAGCCGGGTGAGACCGCGCTCGGCGAGCGCCGTCCTCATACGGGCCGGATCGGCGCCCGCGGCCTCGCCGGCGACGATCACCTCCACCCCTGCCTTACGGGCCGCCCGGACCCGCTCCTCCGGCGCCAAAGCCCCGGTGACCAGCAGCGTAGGCGTCAGCGGAGCGGAGAAGAGCGGCAGCGTGAAGTCCAGGTCGAGACCGGCCGAGAGCACCACCACCGCCGGCGCCGGGGTCTGCCCGGCCGCCGCCCGGCGGGCGGCGAAGGCATCGCGGGCGCGGGCGGGCCGGTAACCCTCCTGGCGTACCGTTTCCGCACCGACCACGACCGCGTCCGCCAGGCCCCGCAGCACGCCGAAGACGCGCATGTCGGCCTCGCTGGACAGCGGCTTCGAGCGGCCGCCGTGGTGGGCCGCGCCGTCCAGCGAGGCCACCATGTTGGCCCGCAGCCAGACGGGCTCTCCGGGCGGGTAGGCATACGCGTCGGCGAGCTCGTCGAGGCTCCACTCACGGTCCGTAAAAGACTCAGCCGCGGCAGCCGGATCGGGGGTAGAGGGGAACAGACGTCGCATAGGGGGCAGTGTGGCATGCCCCACGCCGGTCCTGACCGGGTCCGGCGGGCTCCGGATCGCGCCGTAAAATGTGTACGTGCCAACGTCCCCCGAGTCCCAGCCCGCCGGTCACATACCCGCGGCCCTCTGCGAGCGCCGTCCGCATGTCCCGCCCGAGCGGCTGGTGGCGGAGATGGTGCCGCCGCCGCGCTTCGACGCCGTGCGCTTCGCGACATACGAGCCCGACCCCGCGCAGCCCAGCCAGGCCGAGGCGGTCAAGGTGCTGTCGGACTTCGCCGCGGGCCTCGGCAGCGGCGAGCCCGCCAAGAAGCGCGGCTGGTTCCGCAAGGCCCCCGCGGCGCCCAAGGGCCCGCGCGGCGTCTACCTCGACGGCGGCTACGGCGTCGGCAAGACCCACCTGCTCGCCTCCCTCTGGCACGCCACCGACGCGCCGCCCGAGAAGAAGGCGTTCGGCACCTTCGTCGAGCTGACCAACCTCGTCGGCGCGCTCGGCTTCCAGAAGACCGTGCAGACGCTCGGCGGCCACCGGCTGCTGTGCATCGACGAGTTCGAGCTCGACGACCCCGGCGACACCGTGCTCGTATCGACGCTGCTCGGCAAGCTCGTCGAGGCCGGCGTGGCGCTGGCGGCGACCTCCAACACGCTGCCCGGCAAGCTCGGCGAGGGCCGGTTCGCGGCCGCGGACTTCCTGCGCGAGATCCAGGGCCTGTCCGCGCACTTCCGCCCGCTCCGTATCGACGGCGAGGACTACCGCCACCGGGGCCTTCCCGCCGCGCCCGCGCCGGCGGCCGAGGAAGCGGTGATCAAGGCGTCGCACGCGACCGACGGCGCCACCCTCGACCCCTTCCCGGCCCTGCTGCAGCATCTCGCCGAGGTGCACCCGAGCCGGTACGGGGCGCTCACCGACGGCATCCGCGCCGTGTGCCTGACCGGGGTCAAGGAGGTGCCGGACCAGGCGACCGCGCTGCGTCTGGTGGTGCTCGCGGACCGGCTGTACGACCGGGAGATACCCGTGCTCGCCTCTGGCGTCGCCTTCGACCGGCTGTTCAGCGAGGAGATGCTCGCCGGTGGGTACCGAAAGAAGTACTTCCGCGCGATATCCCGGCTGACCGCCCTGGCCAGGGACGGTCAGGGACTGCTACCCGCGTAGAAACTTCAGCCCGCCTAGTTCACACGCGGTTCATCTGGGTGGTACACACAAGCAGCCCAGATTCCTGTCCGCCAGCAGGGAGTTGAACTGCAGATGTCAACGACACGCCGTCAGATGCTCGCCCGTACCGGCGCCGCGGGCGCCGGTATCGCTTTCTCCGGTGCCCTCTCCGAGCTCTTCGCCGGCTCCGCCTTCGCGGCCGGCACCGGGTACGGCGATCTGATCAAGGATCCCAACGGCCTGCTCGACCTGCCGAAGGGGTTCAAGTACAAGGTTCTGTCCCGCGAGGGCGAACCGATGAGCTCCGGCGAAGGCCCGGTGCCGACCAATTTCGACGGGATGACGACCCTCCGCGGCCGCCGCGGCACCCGCCACCTCGTCCGCAACCACGAGAACCGGCACAACGGCAAGATCCGGGTCCCTGCCGTCGACGGCATTACCTACGACCCGAACGGCATGGGCGGCTGCACCTCGCTGCACCTGGACAGCCGTAACAACGTCCTGGACGAGCACACCGCCATCGCCGGCACCGCGGTCAACTGCGCCGGCGGCCCGTCCCTCTGGGGCACCTGGCTGACCTGCGAGGAGAACGAGGACAAGGCCGGCACCAACGGCTACACCAAGGACCACGGCTTCATCTTCGAGGTGCACCCGACCGACACCCGCAAGCTGGGCGGTGCGGTGCCGCTCACCGACATGGGCCGCTTCCAGCACGAGGCGATCGCCATCGACCCGTCCAACGGCGTGGTCTACGAGACCGAGGACGCGTTCCAGAAGCCGTTCGGGCTCTTCTACCGCTTCCTGCCGAAGAAGCCGCTCGGCGGCATGGGATCGCTGCAGGCCGGCGGCAAGCTGCAGGCCATGCGGGTGCCGGGGGTGCCGGACCTGTCGTCCGTGCAGGAGACCGGCGCCACCTTCGACAACGTGGAGTGGGTCGACGTGCCCGACCCGCTGGCGAAGGAGACGCCGATCCGGCTGCAGGACTTCGGTGCGAAGGGCATCACCCATTCCCAGAAGCTCGAGGGGTGCTACTGGGGCGGGCGCAGCGTCTACTTCGTCGCCAGCTTCGCCAAGTCGGCGGAGGGCTCGGCCGCCGACCACTACGGCCAGATCTGGAAGTACACCCCGAGCTCCAAGCGGCTCACCCTCGTCATCGTCTTCGGCCCGGACTCCGACCTGCAGCTGCCGGGCGAGGAGCCGGACAACATCGCGCTGGCGCCCAGCGGCGGCCTGATGGTGTGCGAGGACGGGGAGGGGGCGCAGCATGTGTACGGGCTGTCGCGGGGCGGCGAGGTGTACGCGATGGCGCGGAACGCGCAGAACATCGGCACGCCTGAAGCCCCGGAGTGGGGCGAGTTCGCGGGCGTCACCTTCTCGCCGGACGGCGAGACGATGTATGTGAACTGCTACAACCCCGGCACCACATTCGCGGTGACGGGGCCCTGGAAGCACTAGCCGGCTCCGCCGGGGGCCGCCGCTGAAGAAATCCGGGGGCTCCGCCCCCGGGCCCCCTTCCCGGATGGCGCTGCCGCCTGGTGCGACGGAAGATCGGACCAGGCGGCAGCGCCGGCGAAGGAGATCGCGATGGCCAAGGACAAGAAGGCGCGGGTCGACGACCTGCGTGAGCTGCTGCGCGTAGCCCCCGGCCGGCAGGTCGACCTCGCCG
This sequence comes from Streptomyces coryli, assembly GCF_011044975.1. Lineage (GTDB taxonomy): Bacteria > Actinomycetota > Actinomycetes > Streptomycetales > Streptomycetaceae > Streptomyces > Streptomyces coryli. The sequence goes on from NZ_JAAKZV010000024.1 coordinate 51,556, forward strand.
CGTACGATGCCCGCGCCACCCCCGCAGGACCGCAGAAGAAGGCCGCGGGCCGCGAGGCCATCGCCGCCATGGGCGCGGAGCTCGCCCATCTCCAGGAGCGGCTCTACGCCGCCTCCACCGCGGGCGACCGCCGCCGGCTGCTGCTCGTGCTGCAGGGCATAGACACCTCCGGCAAGGGCGGCACCGTCAAGCATGTGATCGGGCTCTTCAACCCCTCCGGCTGCCGTATCCGCGCCTTCAAGCAGCCGACGGACGAGGAGCGCAAGCACCACTTCCTGTGGCGCATCCGGAAAGAGCTCCCCGAGGCGGGCGAGATCGGCATCTTCGACCGCTCGCACTACGAGGACGTGCTCATCGTCCGCGTCCACGAGCTGGTCCCGAAGGACGTCTGGTCGGGCCGCTACGACGAGATCAACCGCTTCGAGCAGTCGCTGGCGGACGACGGCGTCACGGTCGTCAAGTGCTTCCTGCACATCAGCAAGGACAAGCAGCACGAGCGGCTGCTGGCCCGGCTCGACAACCCGGACAAGTACTGGAAGTTCAACCCGGGCGACATCGAGGAGCGGCAGCACTGGGACGACTACCAGGCCGCGTACGCCGAGGTGCTGTCGCGCTGCTCGACGCCGCAGGCGCCGTGGTACGTGATCCCGGCCGACCGCAAGTGGTACCGCAACTGGGCGGTGTCGCGGCTGCTGCTTGAGCAGCTGCGGGAGCTCGACCCGCGTTACCCGGAGGCGGACTTCGACGTGGCGGCGTGCCGGGAGCGGCTGCTGGCGGAGCGGTCGTGAACCCGCGGCCGTAAGCCGTATGACGCACCGTCACCCCGGTGCGTAGGCCATCCGAAGACCACGGCGCGCATGCCCTGCGGTGCGACTTTACGTTCCCCCTATGATCCGCGCTTCCCGCCTCGCCGCCGTATTCACCGCCGCCGCCGCCGTGCTCCTCACCGCCTGCGGCACGCCCTCGTCCCCCGGGACCCACGAGCCGTCGCCCTCCACCACCGCCGAGCAGAAGGCCCCGCACGCCCGCCACGCCGCGAAGAAGCGCGCCCTCGCGCCGGTGTGGCGGCACGGCGGCCGCGCCGAGAAGGTCGTGGCGCTCACCTTCGACGCCGACATGACCGCCGACCAGGGCGAACGGGCCGCGGGCGGCGAGCGCTTCGACAACCCGCAGCTGATCTCCACCCTGAAGCGCCTGAAGGTCCCGTCGACGATCTTCATGACGGGCGCCTGGGCCTCGCAGTACCAGGACCAGGCCCGCGCCATCGGCCGTAACGACCTCTTCGAGGTCGCCAACCACTCCTACTCGCACTACGCCTTCACCCCGTCGAAGTGCTTCGGCCTGCCGAGCCTGGAGCAGGACAGGATGCGCGCCGACGTCGAACGCGCGAGTGCCGCCTTCCGGCGCGCCGGGGTGCGCAACACCGTGCCGTACTTCCGCTTCCCCGGCGGCTGCTACAACGACCGCTCACTGCGCGCGCTCGCCCCGCTCGGGATCACAGCGGTCCAGTGGGACACCGAGAGCGGCGACGCCTTCGCGACGGACGCGGAGGCGGTGGCGACGGAGGTACTCGACGGCGTCCGCCCCGGCTCGGTGGTGGTCATGCACTGCACGCGCAGCGCGGCACCGGTGACAGAGGAGGCGGTACGCAAGATCGTCCCGAAGCTGCGGGCGCAGGGGTACCGCTTCGTAAAGGTGTCGGACCTGATGGCGAGCTAGGCGGGCATCACCCGGAGCAGGCGGTCCGCTGCGCCTCGTGCCATTCGCATACGGGACAGAGCGTGACGCCCTTGCGAGAGGCCGGGTACTCGGTGGGCTCGCCGCAGTGCACGCAGTCGGCGCGGGGCTCGTCTTCGGTGGGTGTGGCGGACATGGGGGCACTCAACCCCGCCGGGCGGCGGCCGCGCAAGCCACGCCGACCGCCACCGCCGCGGCGGCAGCTGCGCCCGCGAGGGGCAGCCACGGCACTGGGATCGTGCCCTGGCGCGATGCGGCGACCAGGTCGGAGACCGCGGCGTTCGCCGGCGAGCCGCCGGCCACCAGTACCGCGAGCGCCGACAGCGCCGTGGCGGGCACGGACCAGCCGGGGCGGCGCAGCAGCGGCCGGTTGCACAGCGCGCCGACCGCCGTCCCGACCAGCGCGCACGCCGTCGCAGCTATCAGCCCGGACCCCGCGGTGCGTACGACGGGCCCGGCACCCTCGGGACCGTCGCTGATCGCGGCGGTGACCGCCGTACCGACCGCGCCGAGCGCGACGGCGGCGAACAGCCCCGTCGCGACCGCCGCCAGATGCACCCGCCAGGGCCGCTGAGCCGCCGCCGCGACGGCCCGCGCCGCGTCCGGCTCGGCATTGACACAGACACGCACCAGCCACGCAGTGACCGGCAGCAGCGCGGCGGCGGCGAAGCCGAGGGAGTCCAGGACGGGGTCACCGGCGCGGACCCCGATGCCGACGATGACCGCGTAGAGGAGGACCGGCGGCAACCAGCGCTGGGAGCGGAGGAGGAGGGCGGCGTCGTAGCGGAGGAGGGCGATCACCGAGGGTCTCCCTGTGCCGGGTCGGACGGGTCGCTGGGGTTGACTGGGTCGACCGGAGGCACCGGATTGACCGACCGGATGCGCCACGGCGGCCGGGCGTCGAGCAGCGCGCGCAGGGCGGCGTTCACCTCGGGCTCGGGCACGGTGATGCGGACCGCGCCGTCGGCAGACGGCTCCGCCGCGCAGCCGGCGGGCAGTTCGGCGGGGAGGGTCGCGCCGGGCGGGCCCTCGGCCTCGATGGCCGCGTTCGCCTCGGGCCCCCGCGCGGCCCCGGCCGCCCGCAAAGCC
>NZ_JAAKZV010000250.1 GCF_011044975.1 Streptomyces coryli
AGATCTGGGTGCCGAGCCGTATGTGGCGGGTCGGGTGCCGCGGGTCTTGGGGCGGCTCGCGGATGGGCCGGTCGAGGGTGGGCCCTGCTGGGTTTTTCCGGACCGGTCCGGGAGGCTTGCTCGCCTGGCGGGTGGTGCGGCGCTTCCCGTGCTCGTATCCGATGAGGACGGGCGGCGGGCGGTGCGGGGCTCGTGCGGCCCGGTAATTGGCAGGCCGGGGAGTGGGAGCAGCTCATTGGCGGGGCCGTGGGGGAGTGGGCGATCGCTGTGCACGGTGGGGAAGAGGCCGTGTGTATCGCGCACACGCCGGTCGCCAATGCCGTCGCCGCCGAGAGCGGCATCTGGACCCGCGAGGACTTTCGCGGGCGCGGGCCGGCGCCGGCGGTCGTGGCCGCGTGGGCGGCGCGGGAGGGGCGGCGGAAGGATGTGCTCTTCTATCGCACGAGCGCCGGCAACCGCGCCTCGCGGGCCGTCGCCCGTACGCTCGGGCTCACCCCGCTCGGGTGGATCTGGACCGTGGGTGCCAGGTGACGCGTCCCCTTACTCGCTCGGTTCCGCCGCGCCTCCCTCCTCGAGCAGCGAGAAGCGGCCCGACCGGACCAGCGTCAGCACCGCCTCCGAGCGGGCCCGTGGGGCCGCGTAATCCGGGTGGCTGCGGAATACCGTCGCGACGTCGTTGAGGGTGCGCATCTGGCGGGAGGCGTCCTTCAGCGTGGCGCCGTTCACCGGGTGCGTGGCGAAGGAGAGGTGCTTCGGGTCGATGCGGCCGGTCGCCGTTGCCGTCTTGATCCGGAGGCTGCAGCGGCAGGCCGCCGACTCGCTGACCAGGCCGCAGTTGTTGCCGAGGAAGGCGCGGATGCGGGCGCGGGCGCGTTCCAGGCGCTTGCGGTACGCCGCCGGGGTCGTGTCCATGATCCAGGCGGCCTCGGTGCTGGGCAGCGCGAAGACCGTGCCGAGCACGAATGCCACCCGCTCCGTACGGTCCAGGCACTGCACCAGCGCCTGGCCGCAGTTGAGCCGCACCTCGGCGGTGAGCAGCTCCTCGTCGGGGCCGGCGTAATCCGTCGCGGCCAGGCCGCGGGCCAGGCCCTCGCCGAACTCGTCGAACGTCAGCTCCGCCTGCTCCTGCGGCGACTTGCGGCGCAGGTTCAGCAGGTGGTTGACGCCGACCCGATACGCCCACGTCAGCAGCGCGGCCTCGCCGCGGTAGGTGGCCAGCCGGGTGATGACGCGGATGAGGATGTCCTGGACCGCGTCCTCGGCGTCGGGCACTCGGGCGGTCATCCGCAGCGCCAGGCGGTAGAGCGGGTCCTGGATGCGGGTGACGACCTCCTCGAGGGCGCGCGTTTCTCCGCTCACCGCCCGTGCGACCAGCTCCTTGTCCGCTTTGTGCGCGCCCCGCCCGGCGTCCTCGTACGAGCCGCGCTCCGCGTCTTCGTACGAGCCCCGCCCCGCGTCATCCCCGGCAGCCGTCATCAGTCCTGCCCCCACTCCCGCTCAAGCCAGCGGGCGACCGCCCCGCCGATCGCGTCGGGCTGGTCCTCGGGCGCGTGGTGCCCGGCCGGCCCGATCCCCTCGACGGTCAGGTTAGCGGCGTGCCCCGCGGCCCACTCGATTTCCGCCGGGGAGCCGATGCCCACCCCGTCGTCCACCGCCATCAGCAGCTTCGGCACCTCGGTGCTGTCCGCCAGCCATCGCCCGTATGCCTCGAAGCGCTCGACTACATCGGCGGGTTCGCCGTCGAACGGGAATTCCCGCGGCCAAGCGAGCAGCGGCTTCCGTGAGGCCGGGTCCGGATACGGTGCCCGGAAGGCGGCCAGGTCGGCCTCGGCCATGCCCTGCTGCGTGCTGAAGGGGCTGGGGAGCAACTGCTCGATGAAGATGTTCTGTTCCAGGATCATCTCCTCCCCGACTCCGGGCTTACGGAACGCCTGGAACAGCTCCCGCCCCTGCGGCGGCCAGTCCTCCCATCGCTGCGGGCGCAGCAAGGTCTCCAGCAGCGCGATCCCCTTCACCCGCCCGGGGTGTCGGGCGGCGTGGTCCATGCCCAGCGCCCCGCCCCAGTCGTGGCCGACGATCACGTACCCGTCGTCCAGCCCCATCTCCTCGAACCAGGCGTCGAGATAGCGCGCGTGATCCGCGAAGCGGTAGCCGATGTCCGGCTTGCCGGAGGCGCCCATGCCGATCAGGTCGGGCGCGAGGGTGCGGATGCGGGCGCCGCCCGCGACGTGCGGGATGACGTTGCGCCAGAGGTGCGAGGACGTGGGGTTGCCGTGCAGGAAGACGACGGGCGGCGGGCCGTCCCCGTCGGCCGCCGTTGTTTCGGTGTAGGCGATGAAGGAGTCGAGGACCTTGATCTCGTACATGAGGTGCGCCTCTCTCGTGGTTGCCGTGTCGCAGGGGTTGGACACAGCGGCGCACCCGGTTGTGACAGCCGGCGGCGAAGTTTTTTCCCCTTGCCTCGGGAGCTGAGCGAGAGGAGGATCCTGGCTAATCGCTCAGCGGGGGGCACGCAGTCGCGCGCTGGCGAATAGGGGGAGAACATGTCAGATCTACCATTCGATCCGCCTGAGCCGCCGGATCCGCCGGATCCGATTCCGGACACGTACGAACCACCGGACCCAGTGAAATCACCGTCAACCTGGGAACCTCCCGAAAGCTGGGACCCTCCAGCGGCGAGTCACCAGACCGCCAAGGTCGAGGACACGCAGCTGGCGAATCAGCAGATCGATAAGGTGCGGGACAATCAGCTGGCGCATCAGCCGATGGATAAGGTCCAGGACAATATGCTGGCCAACCAGCAGATCGATAAGGTGCGGGACAATCAGCTGGCGCATCAGCCCATGGATAAGGTCCAGGACAACATGCTGGCGCATCAGCCGATGGACAAAGTCCAGGACAACATGCTGGCCAACCAGCAGATCGATAAGGTGCGCGACAACCAGCTGGCGCATCAGCCCATGGACAAAGTCCAGGACAACATGCTGGCCAACCAGCAGATCGACAAGGTCCGCGACAATCAGCTCGCCAACCAACCCATGGACCAAGTCCAGAGTGACATCCGGCAATACCAGACGGACTTCGCCAATCGGTTCAGCGAATCAGAGCACCTGCGGCGCCTATGGGAGGCGGCAGCCGAAGAGTCCGACGACCGGTACAGCGACGCGCGGGCCAGTTTCTGGCGTTCGGTGAACAATGACGCCTCCGCGGACGCGGCTTACGTTCGCAAGATGCTGGATGCGGCCGGCTACGACCTCGGTGGCGAGGATCGCGCGCCGATGCACCGTCTGGAGACGGACGCGGACAATCAGAATCTGGACAGGTCGTATCGCGCGCTCACCATCGATCACGCGGTGCCGCAGAGCCGCAGTCCCGGCGACGCCATCAGGGCGGAGAACCTTCGCTTCATGTCGGGTTGGGACAACTCGGTGCGTGGCGCCCGCTACGACGCGGCCGACCACCCCTACTCGGGACAGCACGCCGGCATCAACGTGCCCCCCGAGAAGGACGTACCGGCCCCTGACAAGCCGAACCCGTAAAGGGGCTCGAGGCGTCATGGGCAACGCAAGGAACTCTCTCGGTGCGGCCTGGCGCGAGGCACGTAAGAAGACCGGCGATGCCGTATCGGCCGGTGTGAAGGGCGCGGAAGCCGCGAAGCCCGAGCAGGTGCGCCAGATCAAGGAAGCGGGCGTCAAGGCCCAGCAAAAGGCCGGCGGGATGCGGCGCACGGCCGCCGAGAAGCGAAGTGAACTCACGCTGCGCCTGGCCGCCAGCTCCTTCGGGTCGGCGGCCGGGCAGAAGCTGGCCAGGATGGGCGGCGGGGTGGCCGCCTTGCCCGTCCTCTCGCTGCCGGCGGATCTCTTCAATGAGCGCCACGGCGTCAATGTCCTGGCTCAGCGTTTGAAGCAGGCGCCGGACGACGCATTCGCCCATCTGAAGCTGGCGGAGTCGCTGATCCGTATGCAGCGCGAAATGCTGGTCCTGGTCGCGGCGCGGTCCGTAGCCACCATGTCGCCGCTGCCGCTGATGATACGGGAAGGGGTGCGGACGGCGGGCGCGGTGAGCAGGGGGGACGGCCTGCCGATCATCGATAAACTCCTGAAGAGGGCCTATGGGCTGGCGATGGCACGGCTCCGTAAACACCCCAGCGATCCGGAGTCGTTGCATGCGATTGCGCGGGTATATCTCGCGAAACACAATCCACGAGGTGCCCTGAAGCCGGCGCTCCTGGGAGTCACCGGACGGCCGCAGGGCCAGTCCGGGCCGGTCTTCTACACCTTGAGCCGGTCGTATCAAGCCCTCGACGACGACGGGAATGCCCGGCTGTCGGCCCAGGCCGCCATCGACGACGACTTCTCTCTGGGCTGGCTGATCCTCAGCGATCTTGTGTACGGCGACCCGGCACTCACCACTACCGCCGCCCGTCGCCAGGCTTATCTGCAAGCGCTGGGCCATGTCACCCAGAAGGATCTCGTCTCGTACGCGGGCATCCGCCCGCAAGCCGGTGAAGTGGTCAAGAGCGTGTATGCGCTGCAGAAATCGAAGACCATCACCACGTACTCCAAAGCGAGCGAATCGGTGAAGCAGCTGCAGGGAAAGGTGGTCAAGCTCTCCTCGCGCGCACGGCTGCCCATGGTGAAACGCTCCATCCCGCCCCCGGAGGCCAAGGCCAAGGAGGAGGACCGTTCCGATGGATGATCTCTTCTCGCTATTCGACGACCTGCTGGCCGAACTGGGCGATGTCGGTGACCTGCCGATCGATATCGATTTCGATGCCGAGTTCCACTGGGTGCCCGTGCAGCTGCCCGACGGGCTGACACACGAGCACGCGGACATCCTGGAACTGCGGGATGAGCCGCCACCCGGCGGCGAGGCCGGGCCGGTCGAGTCCATGGAGGGAGTGGGAGTGCAGTGGGTGGCGTTCCGCAATCCGTTCCACGAGATGGGTCCCTGACGCGGGGCTAGACCCCGTCGTCGCCCTCGCCCAGTGGCCGGCTGAGCTGCAGGATCTCGGCCACCGTTTCCTGGGGGTGCTGCTCCGAGTTGTCCAGCCACAGGCCGATGCGGGGGGTGTCCTTGCGGAGGGCCTGGTCGAGGGCGGTGACGGACCAGCCGCCGCCGTAGCCGGACTTGGTGCGGCGGGCCTCGCGGACGGCGATCGTCGTCGGGCCGGGGGCGAGGACGATGACGTGGAGGGGGCGGCCGCGGATGAGGCGGGTCATGCGGGGGAGGTGCTCGCCGAGGATGATGTCCTGGGCGACGACGGAGAAGCCGGCGGCGAAGTACTCGTCCGCGACCTTGGCGGTCAGGCGGTGGCGCAGGTTCAGCTGGCGTTCGGCCTCCGCGGTGGGGTCCGGGGTCATCTCCGCGCGCCCCGTCACCACCATGCGGCGGAAGACATCGCCGCGTACGTGCACCGCCCGCGGCAGCTGCTCGGTGAGGAGTTGGGCGACCGTGGACTTTCCGGCGGCGGAGATGCCGGTGATGAGGTAGATCGCCTGCGGAGCGCGGTCCCGTTCCTGGCCGGGGGCGGTCGGTGGCATGCGGGTTCCTTGCGGGAGAGGGCGGCGTGGTCTGGGAGGACCCCCGGGGCCGGTAGTGTACGGGCGTGATCGCCAAGAGCGCTGAAGGCGCTGCCGCCGTGCCGCTGCTGGTTCTGTGGGACATCGATCAGACGCTGATCGAGGGCGGTGGCGTCTCCCGGGCCGCCTACGACGCCGCGTTCCGGCGATTGACGGGCGGGCGGTCCATCGAGCGGCCGTGGACCTTCGACGGGCGTACGGAACTGGCCAACGCCGCCGCGGTGTTGCGCGACCACGGGGTGGATCCGGAACGCGACGGCACCCTCGACGAGTTCGTCCGCCTGGTCGTCGACGAGCTGCACGCGCGCGCCGATGTGCTCGCCAAGGAGGGGTACGTACTGCCGGGCGCCGGCGAGGTGTTGGCGGCCGTGGCCGCGATAGGTGGCGGCGTGACGCAGTCCGTACTGACCGGGAATCTCTATCCGCTCGCGGTCCTGAAGATGACCGTCTTCGGGCTCGCCCGGCACTTCGACTTCCGCGTCGGCGCGTACGGGGGAGACGCCGTCGACCGGGAGGAGTTGTCGGCGTACGCCTTCGACCGTACGGCGCGCTACCTCGGCCGGCGGCACAGCGGTGCGGACACCGTGATCATCGGCGATACGGTGCGCGACGTCGCCGCCGCGCGGGCGGCCGGCGCGCGGGCGGTGGCCGTGGCGACGGGGCGTACCGGCGCGGCGGAGCTGGCGGCGGCGGGGGCCGATGTGGTGCTGGCGGATCTCAGCGATACGGGGGCTGTGCTGGCGGCGCTCGGGGTGGCGTAGGCCGGTGACGTAAGCCGCAAGAGGGTGCGAGCGGTCAGTAGTTGAGCCGCGCCAGCACCGGTGCGTGGTCCGATGGGCGGCCGTTTGCGGCCGACTGTGCCGGGTCGTCCGTCATCGAGGGCAGCGCCGCGCCCGTACCCGCTGTGACCTCGGCGAGGCGGCCGAGCAGCGCGTGGCTGACGAGGATGTGGTCGATGAGCTCGCGGCGGCCGCGGTAGACGCGGGAGAAGCGGCGCTCGGGCGGGATGCGGGAGGCGACGTTCCAGAGGCGGTGCCGGTCGCCGCGGTCCGGGCGGTCGAAGCCGGGGGAGTCGAACTCCGAGCCGGGCGGGCCGTGCAGCAGCTGGGTGCTGGCGGCGTCGGGGCCGTCGTTGAGGTCGCCGAGGAGGGCTAGGGCGCGGGGTGGTGCCTCGTCGTTGTGCCCCTCCCCGTCCCGGGGCTCCTCGACCAGCAGCTCGTCCGCCAGCCGCCGGACCGCCGCCGCCTCGGCCGCGCGGCGGAAGAGCGCGTACGCGGTGTAGCGCGCCCGCTCGCCCTCGTCGCGCGGGGCGAAGCGGCCGCCAGGGAAGCTGAGCAGCTTGGACTTCAAGTGGCAGCAGATCAGCCGCAGTTCCGCGCCCGGCGCGGGCTCGACCTGTACGGCGAGGGCGCCGCGGCCCATGCGGACGGCCGGGGCGCCGAAGTCCTGCACCTGGACGCGGTGCAGCGGCGCCGGGTAGGCGTCCGTATCGGCGACGACGGTGAGCGGGAGCCGGGACAGGAAGCCGACGCGGATGCCGCGGGCGTCGGCGTGCGCGGACAGGGCGGTGTGCCACGTGTCGGGCTGCCCGGGCGCGTCGCCGGTGCCGAGGTGGGTGGCGAGATCGGCGAGCGCGCCCGGGTCGCCGACCTCTTGGACGGCGAGCAGATCGGGGCGGAGCCGGTCCACGACGGCGGCTATCGCGTCGAGCTTCGCCTCGTACGCGGCCTTGTCGGGCGGGCCGAACTCGCCGCCGGGACGGTAGAGGTTCTCGAGGTTCCATGTGCCGATGAGCACCATCGCGGGCCTCCCCCTGCATGGCGGTGGATGGCTCGCAGTGTCCGGCGGCTGGGCGGCGGTGCCCATACGCCAGAAGGCCCCAGTGGGCGTGCCCGGTGTCTCGTCAGGCCGGCGCCGCCACCGGCAGCCGGGCGCACCGGCGGCAGGCGCGGGCCGAGGCGGCGATCTTCGAGTGGCAGGCGATGGTGACGGCGCCGGCCAGCACGCTCAGCGGCCAGTTCGCCGTCAGCAGCGAGGCGAGGGTGAGGGTGAGCGCGCTCAGCGCGAGGGCGACCGCCGCGGTGGTGCCGGTCCAGGCGACCAGCAGCGGCAGCCGGTCGGGGGTGGGCAGCCGGCGGGCGAGCGGCCCGGTGGCGGCGAGGAAGACGGCGGCCGCCAGCGCGGTGGCGGCGGCGGTGCCGCCGAGGTGGGCGAGGAGTACCTGGGCCGGGTGCGGCAGCCGCTCGGCGGCGGGGCCGGCGGCGGTGGCGAGCACGTACCAGCAGGGGAGCAGGAACGGGACGACGAGCATGACGCCGCGGGCGGTGTGCCGGGCCTGGGCGACGGTGAGTTCGCGCTGAAAGCCGGGCGCGAGGTCGGCTACGGCGCCGAACTGGCGGATGGCTTCGTGGGCGGCGTCGGGGGTGGTGCCGGTACGGGGTCCGGGGTCGGGTGCGGTGTCAGCGGATAGGTCCGCCGCGGCGTCGACCAGCCCCTCGCGCAGCTCCGCGAGCATCCGGTCCTTCTCCCGGGCGGGGCCGTGCAGGGCGGCGGCCAGCTCCGCGACGTGCGCCTCGATGGGGTCGGCGGCGCGTTCCGTGGGCGCGTACGGCGCGCTCATGTCGCGGCCCCCGGCCGGGGCGCCGGTTCCAGCACGGAGCCGATCGCGGCCGTGAACTCGCGCCACACCTTCCGCTCCGTCTCCAGGCTCCGCCGCCCGGCGTCGGTGAGCTCGTAGCAGCGCCGCTTCCGCTCGCCGGACGACTCCCAGGTGCTGCGCAGCAGGCCGAGCCGCTCCAGGCGGTTGAGCGCGGGGTAGATGGTGCCCTTGCGCAGCTCCAGCACGCCGTTGCTGCGCTCCTGGACGGCGGTGATCACCGCGTAGCCGTGCAGGGGACCCGATTCGAGGACGGACAGCAGCAGTCCGTCCAGGTGTCCGCGTACCTCGCTCGCCTTCATGGTTAGGCAGCCTACCCAAGCGGGGGAGTCGTCGTATAGGTTGGCTGCCGATCTATTGAGAGCCAATCCATCCGAGGGGTTCCCGGTGACCAAATTCCTGCTGTCCGTGCACGTGCTCGCGGCGATCCTGGCGATCGGGCCGATCGCGGTCGCGGCGTCGATGTTTCCCCGTTACGTGCGGCCTCCGGCCGATGATGACGGCGCCCGGACGGCGAAGCTGCTGCACCGGATCTGCCGCGGCTACACGGTGGTCGGCATCGCGGTGCCGGTCTTCGGCGTCGCTACCGGCGCGCAGATGGGGGTGCTGACGGACGCGTGGCTGCTGGCGTCGATCGTGCTGACGGCTGGTGCTGCGGCGCTGCTGGTGCTGGCGATCCTGCCGCGGCAGGAGCGGCTGATGGAGGGTGCGGGGGAGTCGGGGTCGGGGTCGGAGCCGGGGTCGGAATCGGAGTCCGAATCGGCGGCGGAGTCCGAGGCGCGGGCCGGGGCGTCCCGGCTGGCCATGGTCACCGGGATGTTCAACCTGCTCTGGGCGATCGTCGTCGTCCTGATGATCGTCCGTCCCGGCTCGACGACGGGGGCGTGAAGGCTGTGCGCGCCCTGCGGATCGCGGCCCAGGTCGAGGCCGGCTCTTTGGTCCTTCTGCTGGCCAACCTCTGCACGGTGCACACGGAGGTGATCACTTCGCTGGGCGGGCCGGTGCACGGCACGGCGTACCTGATCATCATCCTCGCCGTGTGGCGTACGACCGCCGCCCCGGCGGCCAGGTGGCGGGCCCTGATCCCCGGCATCGGCGGGCTGCTGGCGCTGCGGCGGCTGGCGGCCCGGGGTTAGGCTCGGGCCGCATGATTGTGTGGATCAACGGAACCTTCGGCGCGGGCAAGACCACGACGGCGCGTGAGCTGGAGCAACTGCTCCCGGACGCGCGGATCTTCGACCCGGAGATGGTCGGCACGATGCTCAGATACGGCGTGACCCAGCTGCCCGAGCACACCGACTTCCAGCAACTGGAGCCCTGGCGCCCGCTCGTCGTAGCGACGGCCGATCAGCTGCTGCGCAGCTGGGGCGGGACGCTGATCGCGGTGCAGACGGTGCTGCACGAGCCGTACTGGGAGGAGATCCGCGGCGGCCTCGAGCAACGCGGTATTCCGGTGCGGCATTTCGTGCTCGATGCGGACCGCGCCACGCTGGAGACGCGGATCATGGGCGACACCCCGGACATCCAGCGCTGGCGCCTCGACCATCTCGATGCCTACGAGGCCGCCAGGCCCTGGCTGCGGCGCGCCGGGACGGTGATCGATACGGGCGCGCTCACGCCGGCGCAGGCGGCGGGGCGGATTCAGCAGCTCGCGGCAGGGCGTTCCGCAGCCGGATCCCGCTGAAGCCGAGGGTGGAGGACGTCACGGCGTCCCAGAACTCCCACAGTCCGGGGAGGACGCGGAGCTGGATCCCGGCCGCCCGGTGCAGTTCCAGCAGATCCCCGACGGGTTCGGGCGGGCCGAGGGGGCGTACCGGCCGGGTGGCGACGTGGGCGTGGCGGTGGGTGCCGAACGGGCGGAAGTCGGTGGCCGCGAAGCGGTAGGCGTAGAGCTCGACGGCGCGGATGCGCTCCAGCCAGCCGTACTCGATCGCGTGCACGCGGGTGCCGCAGCCGGGCCCGATGATCCGCTCGCGGTCGGCGTCGGTGGTCCGGCCGTCCGGCTCCACCCAGGCCATGGCGCGGGGGCACTGGCGCGGGAACCAGTAGTCGGGCGCGCGGGCTGCGTCCACCGCCCAGACGTATGCCTCCGGCTGCTGGGCGGTGGCGGCCACGTGCGGGGCGAAGTGCCGGATGTCCGGGTCCTCGGAGAAGTGCAGGACCTCGCCGGGGCGGGGGCGCATCAGGCGGTGCTGTTGCGCTGCCGGTCGCTTCGGAGCCGGCAGGTGTACGTACCGAAGGCCGACCGGAAGTAGGACGACTCGAGGATCTCGAAGCCGGCGCGCTCCAGCATCGGCTCGAAGAGCCAGCGGAAGGTGGAGTACTCGGTGCGGATGTGCTCGGCGTAGTCCTCGGCGGTGTAGCCGACGGTCGGGTCGTCCGAGGCGCCGGCGAACCACGTGGCGAAGCGGTCCTCGGCTTCGGCCGGCTCGAAGTCGTAGATGAGGTCGTGCACGCGGAGGATGCCGCCGGGGCGGAGCAGCTTCGCGATGCGATCGAGCGCTACGGCCTTGAAGAAGTCGGGGAGCTGGTGGAGGGCGTTGCGGGTGTAGACGACGTCGGGGGCTTCGCCCTGGTGCTCGTAGGTGAGGAAGCCTGCCTGGACGATCTCCAGGTTGTCGGCTTGCTGTTCCTTCGCGCGATCGCGGAGATAGGCATTCATGGCGGGGGACACGTCGGTCGCGATGACGCGACGGCACACCTTGGCCGCGGCGAGGGGCACGCGCCCGGAGCCGGCGCCGAAGTCGACGAGGGTCGAGTCCGGGCCGAGACCGTGGCGGGTGAGGGCGGCGATCTCCTCGTCGAGGACGGGCAGCCAGCCCTGCTTACGGTCGTAGCCCTCGACGAAGGCGGGGTCGAGATGCTCGGGGCCGGCGTAGTCGAGTTCGTTGATCATCCAGCTGGGGCGCATGGGGTGATCCTGGCATGGGGGTGGCGTGGTCACGAAGCGGATTACCCGGCGGGTGGGCCGCGCTTCGCGGTGCTTCGCACCGCGGGCATCCTGTGGCTTCGCCACGGAGTCCTCAAGCGCCGGACGGGCTTGTTGGTGGGTGGGCCGGGCCGAGTTCCGCGACACAACCGAAAAAGCCCGCTTCGCTAAGACTTTTTCGGCTGCGTCGCTCCACTCGGCCCTCCTCCCGGAGGGAGAGATCAACACGTGCAGCGCGCCCAGTCGCACCGGCCCACCCCGCGCCGCCCTGCCCCGCCTCGCCTGCCTAACGGATCGGGGCAGCCGCAACCGTTACGCAAACGTCAATGCTTTCAGCAC
>NZ_JAAKZV010000251.1 GCF_011044975.1 Streptomyces coryli
ACCCCATCCCCGACGCCCCGCTCGCCGACGGCGTCTTCCCCATCGCCCACTGGAACCACGGCGCGTACGGCAACTCCGACTCCTACGCCTCGCAGACCCACGCGATAGCGTCCGCCGGCTTCATCTGCCCGGCCCCCTCGATCTCCGACAACACCAACATCGGCTCCGTCTACGGCGGCGAATGGTCGAAGGACGTCTCCGAGGTCATCACCCGGACGCTGGCGCTCAACGACTCGGGCACCCCGTTCTCCGGGCACATCGACACCGGCGCCGGCGTCGGCGTCTCCGGGCACTCGATGGGCGGCATGACCGTCCACGGCCTGCTGACCGCCTGGCCCGACGACCGTATCGTCGCCGCGGTCCCGGTCGCCTGCGTGGACATGGGCACCCCCGCCGACTCGGTCGATGCGGGCGTGCTGTTCATCCACGGCGACCAGGACCCGACCTGCCAGTACAGCCTGGCCCGGCAGGCGTATGACGAGCTGTCCGCGCCCAAGGCGTTCCTCACCCACGTCGGCGCGGACCACGCCGCGTATCTGAACCCGGGATTCCGCACCTTCGAGAACACCCAGAACACCCTCGTGGACTGGTTCCGCTGGCGGCTGTACGACGACACCGCCGCCCGCGACCGGCTCGCCGCCGACGCCACCGCCGACGGCACCCGCTGGGATGCCGTCCTGACCTGACACCCCCCACCAGAGACAGGAACCCGCAATGACCGACAGATCCTCCAGAAGGCGCGACTCGCGGCGCCCCTCGCGACGCGCCTGGTCGGCGCTCACCTTCGCGGCGACCGGCGCGCTGACGGCGGCTGCCGTCCTGACGTTCTCACCCAGCGCCCAGGCCGCCGAAACCCTCGGCGCCGCCGCGGCGGAGAGCGGCCGGTACTTCGGCGCCGCGGTCGCCCCGCACCTCGGTGAGGCGGACTACGAGTCCACGCTCAACCGGGAGTTCTCCAGCGTCGTCGCCGAGAACGCGATGAAGTGGGACGCCACCGAGCCGAGCCAGAACCAGTTCACCTTCAGCGGCGGCGACGAACTCGTCGACTACGCCCAGCAGCACGGCAAGTCCGTACGCGGCCACACCCTGGTCTGGCACGCCCAGCAGCCCGGCTGGGTCCAGGGGCTGACCGGCGACAGCCTGCGCCAGGCGATGCGTAATCACATCACCAAGGTCGCCGGCCATTACGCCGGCAAGATCGACTCCTGGGACGTGGTCAACGAGGCATTCGAAGGGGACGGCAGCCGACGTCAGTCCAACCTCCAGAAGCAGCTCGGCGACGGCTGGATCGAGGACGCCTTCCGCACCGCGAAGGCAGCCGACCCCGACGCCAAGCTCTGCTACAACGACTACAGCACCGACGGCATCAACGCCAAGAGCGATGCCATCTACCGGATGGTCCAGGACTTCCAGGCCCGGGGCGTACCGATCGACTGCGTCGGCTTCCAGAGCCACCTGTCCTCGAACTCCGACCTCGGCACGTACCGGCAGAACCTCCAGCGCTTCGCCGACCTCGGCGTGCACGTCCAGATCACCGAGCTCGACGTCGGCGGCTCCGGCGCGGCCCAGGCGAATGTGTACCGGCAGGTGACGGAGGCGTGCGTGGCCGTCGCCCGCTGCAACGGCATCACGGTATGGGGCGTCACCGACAAGTACTCCTGGCGCGCCCAGGAAACCCCGCTCCTCTTCAACGGCAGCTACCAGAAGAAGGAGGCCTACGACGCGGTCCTCGCGGCGCTGAACAACGCCGCGAGCTGACCCCCCCCGGGGCCCGGCGACGGCCGGGCCCCGCATCGGGCGGCAACCCGCACCGCCGCGGTGGCGAATACACCACGACCGAGGCCCCGCCCGAGGAGGCACACCCCCCATGCGTACACACCGCAGAAGCCGCCGGCTGCGCGCCACCGTGCCCGCCGTCGCCGCGACCGGCGCCCTGGCGTGCGGCACCCAGCTGTGCGGCGCCGACGGCGACCCGGTCCAGCTGCGCGGCATGTCGTCGCACGGCATGCAGTGGTACGCCCAGTGCGTCACCGGCGCCTCGCTCGGCGCACTGGCCACCGACTGGAAGGCCAACACCGTCCGGATCTCCACCTACGTCCAGGAGGGCGGCTACGAGACCGACCCCGAGAAGTTCAACCCGGGCGATCCGGCCCACAACACCGAGCGCGCCAAGACCTTCTTCTCGGCGATCGCGGACAAGTACGCCGGCGCCGGCAACGTCATCTACGAGATCGCCAACGAACCGCACGGCGTCTCCTGGCATACCATCAAGGACTACGCCGAGACCATCATCCCCGTGATCCGGGAACGGGACCCGGACTCGGTCGTCCTCGTCGGCACCCGCGGCTGGTCCTCCCTGGGCCAGGCCGAGGGCGCGACGGAGCAGGAGATCGTGGACAGCCCGGTGGCCGCGAAGAACATCATGTACACGTACCACTTCTACGCGGCGACCCACGGCCAGAACTACCTCCGGACCCTGGAGCGCGCCGCCGCCAGGCTCCCCCTCTTCGTCTCCGAATTCGGCCTGGACGAGGCCTCCGGCGACGGCGCCAACGACCTGCCCATGGGCAGGAAATACCTCGACCTGATGGCCCGGGAAAAGATCGGCTGGACCGCCTGGAACTACTCCGACGATGCCCAGTCCAGCGCCGTCTTCAAGCCGGGCACCTGCGCCTCGGGCGACTTCGCGGGCGACTCCTCCCTGAAGGAATCCGGCACCTTCCTGCGCGACCGCATGCGCACCGAAGCCACCGGCTGAACCGGCACCCGCCGATGACTTTGCCCGCTGCCTGAAGTCTTCCCCTGTGACCTTCCGCCCCTGCGGAGGAGGACCTACGGAGGCCAGCATGAGCAATCCGATTCGGCTGTACATGTCGATGTCGCTCGACGGCTACATCGCCGGCCCGGACGACCGGCCGGGCCAGGAGCTCGGACGCGCCGGGGGACGTCTTTTCAACTGGCTCGACGACCGGGAATCCGACGGTCCGAGCGGCCAGGTCTACCGCGAGGCGCTGGCGACCGGCGCGGTCATCTCCGGCCGCCGGACCTTCGAACTCGCCGGCCGGTGGCAGGGCGACCACCACGACGGCGTGCCGATCTTCGTCCTCACCCACCAGGTGGACGAAGGGGACGTGCCACCCGGCCACGCCCGATTCGTCACCGACGTCGACGACTGCGCCCGTCAGGCCCGCGCGGCCGCCAGCGACCGGCCGGTCATGGTCCACGGAGCGAGCGCGGCCCAAGCCCTCCTCCGCGGCGGGCACATCGACGAGATGGAGATCCACCTCGTGCCCGTCCTGCTCGGCGGTGGCCGACGGCTGTTCGACCACCTGGGCGGCGAACACATCGAACTCGACCTCGTCCGACGGCTCGAGGACCGCGACGTCACGCATCTCCGCTACGCAGTCGTTCCGGCGTGACCGTGCGCAGCAGGCGGTGTCGCCGACTGGAAGTGCCGCCGGCTCACCGCGTCCCCAGGTAATAGCTCACCTGCGGCGGCTGGTTGTAGCCGACGTTCTGCCAGGCGATGCCCATCCGGTAGACCGGGTCGTGCATCAGCGTCGGCAGGCGGTGGTCCGAAGGGTGCGGGGTGGAGTACAGCCGCAGCGCCGTCGAGTCCGCGTTGCGCCAGAGCATCTCCTCGCGCCAGTCGCCGAGCAGGTCGGCGGAGAGGGCCGGGTTGCCCTTGGTCCAGTTGTTGGACTTGGCGTCCTGGTCCGACCAGACGCGGGAGAGCTCGGTGCCCCCGGTGTGCTTCAGGATCTGCCCGTAGCCGGTGCCCGCCGAGCCCGACCAGCGGTGGTCGAGGAGCTCGCGGTTGGCGTCGCCGTCCCACCAGATCGCGGAGTTGTACGAGGGCCCGCCGCCGAAGGACGGCACGCTGTCGCTGATCTTCTTTCCGGCCGCCGAGTACAGCCCGCCGCCGCTCGACCAGCACTCCGCACCCGCATGCTCGCTGGTCAGATCGGCGCACAGGCCGCGGCCGACGTCGGTGCCGGTCCTGCTGCCCCAGAGAATCTCGCCGGTCTTCGCGTCGTGCATCTCATAGCCGTACGCCGCGGAGGTGTGCTCGTGCACGTTGAAGGACTCCAGGCCCGGGCGCGCCGGATCCAGGTCGCCGACGTGCAGCGCGTCGCCGTGGCCCAGCTTCGTGGTCCACAGCCCGGCACCGTTGTCGTCGACGGCCATGGCGCCGTACATGATCTCGTCCTTGCCGTCGCCGTCCACGTCGGCGACCGCGAGGTTGTGGTTGCCCTGCTGGTCGTAGCCCTTGCCGGCGTTGGTGGAGCTGTTGCTGTCGAACTTCCAGCGCCGGGTCAGGTCGGTGCCGTTCCAGTCGTACGCCGCGAGGGCGGTCCGCTCGTAAATCCCGCGGCTGAAGACCATGCTCGGCCTGGAACCGGAGAGATAGGCGGTCGCCGACAGCAGCCGGCCCTCCCGGTTGCCCCATGTGTCGCCCCAGTCCGCGACATTGCCGCGGGCCGGTTCGAAGGGGACGGAGTCCATCACCTTCCCGGTCTCGCCGTTGAAGACCGACAGGTACTCGGCGCCGCTGATCACCGCGCAGTTGTCCTCGAGGTGCGAGGCGTCGGCGTCGCCGATGACCGTGCCCGCGGCGTCCTTGCTGCCGTCGGACGTACGCAGCGCCATCTCGGCGCGGCCGTCGCCGTCGTAGTCGTAGACCTGGAACGAGTCGTAGTGCGAGCCGCTGCGCACATTGGTGCCCAGATTGATCCGCCACAGCCGCTCGCCGCTGAGCTCGTACGCGTCGTAGACCGTCGGGCCCGTGCAGGTGCCGGAGTTGGCGCTGTCGGTGGCGTTCGACGGCGACCACTTCAGCACCAGTTCGTACGAGCCGTCGCCGTCGAGGTCGCCGACGGAGGCGTCGTTGGCGGCGTACGTGTACGCCACCCCGTCGCGGGTGGTGCCGCCGGCCGGCTTGTCGAGCTTGATGTCCAGCCGGCCGGAAGCCAGGGCGAGCGCCTGCTCGCCGGGCTTCTCCTCGCCGTTCACGACGGCCCGCACCTCGTACGCGGAATCGGCGCCGCCGTCGGCGTCGAGGAAGCTGGTCCGCTCCGTCTCCTCGATCAGCTCGCCACCCCGGTAGAGCTTGAACGACACGTCCTCGGGATCGTCGCCGAGCATCCGCCAGGACACCAGCACGCCGCCCTCGGCGGGCACGGCGACCGGGCCGCGGTCGAGCTTCTCCGCGACACGGGCGGCGGCGAGCGCCTTGGCGGCGCTGTTGGCCGGGGCGGGGAGCTCCTCGGCGGCGCCGGCGAACTGGGTGGCGGTGATCGCGCCGCCGCTGCCGAGGAGCGCGGCGGCCAGCACCGCGACCAGGGCCCGCCGCGGTGCGCGGCGACGGCGGGGGAGTGGGGGGAGGACGGGCATCTGGACCTCATCGGCCGGAGACGGGGGTGCCCTGTGGTCGCCGCCGGGCGGGAGAAGGTTGCCGGGCTCCGGCGACCAAGGCGACCGGGCAAGTTGCCGCACCCGCGGAGTGGTTGACGCCGCCGAAACCCGGCCTTAGCGTGCGCGTACGAAATTTCAGCTGGCGTCCGGTATCTCGAACCCAGTGGCGCGCGGCGCCGCCGCCATCCCCGCACCCAGGAAGAAGGACGGGTGCGGCGGCTGGTTGTAGGCGGTGTTCTGCCAGGCCAGCCCGGTGCGGTACATCCGGTCGTGGAGAAGGGTGGTGATCTTGTGCGTGGTTGGATGCGGTGTCGAGTAGATCCGCAGCGCCGTGTTGCCCGACGTACGCCAGATCACCTCCTCGCGCCAGTCGCCGAGGATGTCGCCCGACAGCACCGGGGTGGCCTTCGTGCCGTTGTTGGCGGCGACGCCCGAGCCGGTGAGCAGGCGGGTCTCGCCGCCGGTCCCGTATTTGTCGATACGGGTCCCGTCGAGCAGCTCGCGCACCGGGTCGCCGTCCCACCAGGCGAGGAAGTTCACCGACGACGGCTTACGGCCCTTGACCCCGCCGCCCTCGTCCCGGATGGAGGCGTCGGCAGCGGACCACGCCTCGGCGCCGTCATTGCCCGCGTAGATGTCCCCGGCGACGCCGCGGCCGTTGTCGCAGCAGGCGCCGAGCTTCCAGCGCACGCCGCCGTTCGCCGGGTTGAGATACACCGCGGCCGGCTGCGACGCGGACTCCGAGACCTTGTAGTACTCCAGACCCGCCGTCCCGGGGTCGAGATCGCCGAGGTGCTGGGCGTCGCCGTGGCCGGTCCTCGCGGTCCACAGGCCGTGGCCGTTGTCGTCCACGGCCATGGAGCCGTAGACGATCTCGTCCCGGCCGTCGCGGTCCACGTCGCCGACGGACAGGCTGTGCGAGCCCTGCCCGTCGAAGCCCTTGCCGGCATTGGTGGAGGAGCTGGAGTCGAAGGTCCAGCGCCGGGTGAGGCTGCCGTCGCGGAAGTCCCAGGCGGCGAGCACGGAGCGGGTGTAGTAGCCGCGGGCCATGATCAGCGAGGGACGGGTGCCGTCCAGATACGCCGTACCGGCGAGGAAGCGGTCGGCGCGGTTGCCGTAATTGTCGCCCCAGGAGGAGACGTTGCCGCGGGCCGGGACGTAGTCGACGGTGTCGAGCGCCGCGCCGGTGCGGCCGTCGAACATGGTCAGATACTCGGGGCCGGAGAGCACATAGCCGCTGGAGTTGCGGTGGTCGGCGGCGGCGCTGCCGATCGTACGGCCGGTGCCGTCGACCGTGCCGTCCGCCGTCTTGGCCGCCATCTCGGCGCGGCCGTCGCCGTCGTAGTCGTAGACCTGGAACTGGGTGTAGTGCGCCCCGGAGCGGATGTTGCGGCCGAGGTCGATACGCCACAGCCGGGTGCCGTCGAGCTTGATGCCGTCGAGGACCGTGTTGCCGGTGTGGCCGGACTGCGAGTTGTCCTTGGCGTTGGTCGGCTGCCACTTCAGGACCAGGTCCAGCTCCCCGTCGCCGTCCAGGTCCGCGGGGGAGGCGTCGTTGGCCTCGTACGTGTACGCGACCCCGTCGGGGGTGGTGCCGCCGGCCGGCGGGCTGACCGGGACGTCCCGGTAGCCGGTGCGGAACTGGATCGCGTGCGCCGAGTCCGCCTGCTCGACGCCGCCGACCACCGCGCGGACGGTGTAGTCGGCGTGGGCGGGGGCGCCCTCGTGGAGGTAGTTCGTCGCGCCGGTGACCGGGGCCGCGTTGACCTTCGTGCCGGCCCGGTAGACGTTGAACGCCACCTCGCCGGGGTCGGTGCCCAACAGGCGCCAGCTGACGAGGTTTCCGGCGCCGGTGTGCACGCTGACGACACCCCGGTCCAGGGTCTCCAGCTGAGGGGCGGCGGCCGCGGACGACGGACTGCCCGAGGACGTGAAGGCGAGCGCGAGCGCAAGGGCGCAGGCGAGCGCCGCGGTGGTGCTGCGTAGGGGATGCACAGCTGCTCCTTTGCATGGTGACTGAAAGGATTCGATGCTGTGAGGGCTGGGTTCCGCAGACGTTAGGGACAAGCCCCCGGATCGTCAACGCCCTTGCGTTAGAAGCGATTCGACGCCTCAACGTCAGTCACATCAAGGCCCCTTGCCTCCTCATCGGCCATTTAGTCGAAACGCTTTACTTTCTCTCGGCCGAACCATTGACTCCGCCGAGCGGCCCTTCTAAGTTGACCCGGCAAGCGCTTACCTGAAACGATTCATAACCCTCGAGGAGCGAACCATGGCCACCAGTAGGGACGTTGGACGGCGGAGCCTGCTGAAGGCCGCCGGAGGCTCACTCGCGGCGCTCGGCGTCGCCGGCACGGCGGCCGCGTGCGGCGGCAGCGGCTCGGGCTCCGGCGGCACCGTCACCATCCGGTACGCCTGGTGGGGCGCCGAGGACCGGGCGAAGCGGATCAACAAGTCCATCGCGCTCTTCGAGAAGAAGCACCCGAAGATCAAGGTGAAGACCGACTTCCAGCCCTACCTGGACTTCTGGAAGAAGTTCAACACCCAGGCCTCCGGCGGCAACGCCCCGGACGTGTTCCAGAACGCGATCGGCTTCCTGCGCAAGTACGACGCCAGGAACGTGCTGCTCGACCTCACCGCCCAGGCCAAGGCCGGCGAGCTGCGCACCGAGGGCTTCCGCGCCGGCCTGGAGAAGTTCGGCGAGGTCGACGGCAAGCTGCTCGGCGTCCCGGTCGGCAGCAACTCGATGGCCCTGGTCATCGACAAGAAGGTGCACGACAAGGCCGGCATCTCCCCGGAGCTGGGCTGGACCTGGGACGACTACTACAAGTCCCTCCGCAGAATCCGCGACACCCAGAAGACCGCCGGGAACGGCGGCATGCACGGGATCATGTACCTCTACGACCCGTACCTCCGCCAGCAGGGCAAGGCCTTCTTCACCGAGAAGGGCCTCGGCTTCACCGAGTCCGACCTCGTCGAATGGTGGGAGGAGGGCCTCGCGGGCGTGAAGTCGGGCCTCTTCGCCGACCCTAAGAAGGTCAACCAGATCAAGCCCAAGTCCCCGACCGCGGACGGCCTCGCCGCCGGCGAGTTCACCTGGGACAACTTCGCCGTCCGCTACACGGCCGAGGGCGACAGCGCCTACGACCTGGCCCCGATCCCGACCTCCGACGGCAAGAAGACCGGCCAGTACCTGGGCTCCCTCATGCTGAGCGGCTACAAGCGCACCCAGCACCCCAAGGAGGTCGCCACCTTCATCGACTTCATGGTCCACGACCCCGAGGTGGCCCGGATCATGGGCTACGACCGGGGCGTGCCGGCGACCACCGCCCAGTACGAGGCGTACGAGCCGGACAAGGACAAGGACCCGGTGCTGAAGAAGGTGAACACGTCCATCGCCGCCTACGAGGACTCCCTCGTCGAGGCGAAGGTGCTCGGGCCGATCACCCCGCATCCCGAGGGCGCGGACGTGGTCGAGGCGGCCTTCCTCCGTATCAACGAGGAGATGGCGCTCGGCAAGCGCTCGGTGAAGGACGCCGTGAAGCAGTTCTTCACCGAGTCGAAGACGGCGCTCGGCGGCTGAGGGCCAGGATCATGACCTCCCCCTCCTCCCTCAAGTCCGCGGGCCCGGCGGCCGCCCCGGCCGCCGCGGGCCCGCCGGACCGCCGCGCGCCCCGCCCACCCGGGCTGCGCGCCCGCCGCCGCCGGGAAAACCTGGCCGGCTACCTGTTCATGTCCCCGTGGCTGTGCGGCTTCCTGCTGCTGACCGCGGGCCCGATGGCGGTCTCGCTCTATCTCGCCTTCACCGACTTCAACCTCTTCGACAGCCCGAAGTGGATCGGCCTCGACAACTTCTCCGAGATGTTCGGCGACGCCCGCTGGCGCAAGTCGGTCGAGGTCACGCTGCTGTACGTGGTCCTCGGCACCCCGCTGAAGCTGGCCGCCGCCCTCGGCGTGGCGCTGCTGCTCGCCCAGAAGCGCCGCGGCCAGGCCTTCTACCGGGCCGCCTTCTACGCCCCGTCGCTGGTCGGCGCGAGCGTCTCCGTCGCCATCGTCTGGAAGGCGATCTTCTCCGACGACGGCCCGGTCGACCGCGCCCAGCGCGGCCTCTTCGGCGTCGACGTCGGCGGCTGGATCGGCGACCCGGACTGGGTGCTGTACAGCCTGGTCGTGCTCACCGTCTGGCAGTTCGGCGCCCCCATGGTGATCTTCCTGGCGGGCCTGAAGCAGGTCCCGCAGGAGCTCTACGAGGCCGCCGAGGTGGACGGCGCCGGTCCCTGGCGGCGCTTCTGGAACATCACCCTCCCCATCCTCTCCCCGGTGATGTTCTTCAACGTCCTCCTGGAAACCATCCACTCCTTCCAGATCTTCGCCTCCGCCTACATCGTCGGCGGCGGCGCGGGCGGCAACGCCTGCGGTCCGGCGGACGGTTCCCTCGTCTACACCTGCTACCTGTACGTCCAGGGCTTCGAGAACAGCCGCATGGGCCTCGCCTCCGCCATGGCCTGGATGCTGCTGCTCGCCGTCGGCCTGGTCACCGCCGTCCTGTTCTGGTCCCAGCGGCGCTGGGTGCACTACGAGGGAGGGGTGGGCTCCCGATGAGCGCGCTCGCTGCTGCTGTACGCCGCCGCAAGACCGGCGGTTCGCTGGTGTGGCATTTCGCCGCGCTGGCCGTGCTCGCGGTCGTCCTGTATCCGGCGGTGTGGCTGATCGGCGGCTCGTTCAAGCCGAGCGACGACGTCATCGGCAGCCTGGACCTGTTCCCGGGCGACCCGATCACCGACAACTACACCGGCTTGAAGGAGGGGATCGCGGACGTCTCGATCGCCACCTTCTTCGGCAATTCGCTCTATCTGGCCATCGGTTCGGTGATCGGTGTGCTGATATCCAGCTCGCTGACCGCGTACGCGTTCGCCCGAGTCCGCTTCGCCGGCCGGAATATCTTCTTCACGCTGATGATCGGAACGCTGCTGCTGCCGTACCACGTGCTGCTGATCCCGCAATACGTGCTCTTCCAGAAACTCGGCTGGATCAACACGTACACCCCGCTGCTGATCGGCAAGTACCTGGCGATCGACGCATTCTTCGTCTTCCTCATGGTGCAGTTCATCCGCGCGCTGCCGAAGGAGCTGGACGAGGCGGCCCGTATCGACGGCTGCGGCCACGCCCGTATCTATCTCTCCATCGTGCTGCCGCTGTGCCGCCCCGCGCTGATCACGAGCGCCATCTTCACGTTCATCAACGCGTGGAACGACTTCCTCGGCCCACTCCTCTATCTCAACGAGCCGCAGCAATACACCGTTTCGCTGGGCCTGAAGATGTTCGTCGACCAGGAGGGCGTCGCGAACTACGGCGGCATGATCGCGATGTCGCTGGTGGCCCTGCTACCGGTGCTGGCGTTCTTCCTGATCTTCCAGCGCTTCCTGATCGACGGCATGGCGACCTCCGGCCTGAAGGGATGACGCGGATGGCCACCGCAGCACCCCCGAGCTCCACCAGCTTCCGCGACCGCTTCGGCATCTTCGCCGAATGCCTTCTTACGGGCGTATGGATCACGCTCGCCGCCCTGCCCCTGATCACCCTCCCGGCCGCACTGGCCGCCGGATCCCGGCACCTGCGCACCGTGCTGGCGCACGAGCCTTCCGGACTGCGGTCATTCACCGCGGACTTCCACGCGGCGACACGCGGCGGCCTGGCAGCCGGCTGCGCATACCTCGCAGCAGCCGGCCTGCTGACCCTCGACCTGCTGGCCGCGCGGGCCGGCGTCCCCGGGTCCGCGGCGGTGGGAGCGGTGGGCGTCTTCGGCCTCCTGACACTAGCCGTCGTCATGCTGCGAACCGCGACGTGCTGGCAGCCGGAAGCCTCATGGCGAACCCTGTCCGCCACCGCGATACGTCGGACAGCAACCGACCCAATGGGCTCCTGCCTGCTCCTCTGCACCCCGGCGGTGATCGGCGCCTCCGCCGCACTGTCCCCGCCACTCGCCGCCCCAGCACTGGGCATCGCGGCGGCCGCGGCAATCGCGGTGGAGCAACGAGCAAGCAAATAGACGCGCCCCGCCC
>NZ_JAAKZV010000252.1 GCF_011044975.1 Streptomyces coryli
ATGTGTATAAGAGCCAGCCCGTTGCTGTCTCCTGCACCGGGCGCGCGGCAGCTTCGCTGCACGGAACCGTGGGCGGGCGAGCCGGGCTCCTGGGTCGGCGGTCATGGCGCCTAGGCGCACGGGGTCGTGGGCGGGCAGGCCGCGTTCCTGCGTCCCGCGCTCATGGCGCCTTCGGCGCACAGAACCATGGGCGGGCGGGCCGCCCCCCTGCGTCCCCCGCGGATGGCGCCTTCGGCGCACAGAACCATGGATGGGCGGGCCGGGCTCCTGCGTCCCGCGCTCGTGGCAACGTTGGCGCACGGAGTCATGGGCGGGCGGGCCGCCCTCCTGCGTCCGGCGCTCATGGCGCCTTCGGCGCACGGGGTCGTGGGCGGGCGCCATGCCAACAGCCGGCGCGCACTGCCTATGGCGCACGGGGTCATGGGCGGGCGCCCTCCCGCACCGGGCGTGCGCGGCGGCTTCGCCGCACGAAGGGCTATCGGCGGGTGTCCTGTCGCGCCGCGCGCCGCGGCTTCGGCGCGCGAAGAGCTATGGCCGGCTGGCCGCCCTCCCTGCGCGCCCCGCGCTCGTGCCCCCTGCTGCACGGAGCAACGGGTGGGTGGGCGCCCCGTAAAAAAGGGGCCGCACCGCCCCTACGGCGGCGCGGCCCCTCCCAAGCGGCGCGTTACGCGGCCGCCACGTTCACCTCGATGTTGCCCCGCGTCGCCTTCGAGTACGGGCACACCTGGTGGGCCTTTTCGACCAGGTCCTTCGCGGTCGCGGCGTCGACGTTCGGGATCTTGGCGGTGATGTTCACCAGGATGCCGAAGCCCTCGTCGTTCTTGCCGATGCCGACCTCGGCGGTGACGGTGGAGCCGGAGATGTCGGCGCCCTCGTTACGGGCCACGACGCCGAGCGCGCCCTGGAAGCAGGCGCTGTAGCCGGCGGCGAAGAGCTGCTCGGGGTTGGTGCCGGCGCCGTTGCCGCCCATCTCCTTGGGCGGGTTGACGACGACGTCGAGCTTGCCGTCGTCGGTGGCTACGCGGCCGTCGCGGCCGCCCTCGGCGGTGGCCACGGCGGTGTAGAGGACGTCCTTGGACTGGATGGGCATGGTGGCGCTGTTCCTTCCGTACGACGCTTCAACAAACTGTTGAGAGTCTAGCTCGCCAGACTCAGGCGTCGAGAGCGACGATCATCTTCCCGGTGTTCTCGCCCCGCAGGACCCCCAGGAAGGCGTCCAGGGTGTTCTCGATGCCCGAAACAGTCGTTTCGCGGTACTTCAGCTCGCCCGACCGGATCCACGCCGAGACGTCCTTCAGGAACTCCGGCTGCATGTCGCTCTGATCCGTGACGATGAAGCCCTGCACGCGCAGCCGCTTGGTGAGGACGTAGGCGAGATTGCGCGGCGCCGGCACCGGCTCGGTGGCGTTGTACTGCGAGATCATCCCGCAGACCGCGACGCGGCCGTAGTCGTTCAGCGCGGAGAGCGCGGCCTCCAGGTGGTCGCCGCCGACGTTGTCGAAGTAGACGTTGATGCCGTCGGGGGCGGCGGCCTTCAGCTGCTCGTGGACCGGGCCGTTCTTGTAGTTGAAGGCGGCGTCGAAGCCGTACTCCTCGGTGAGGAGGCGCACCTTCTCGTCCGAGCCCGCGCTGCCGATGACGCGCGAGGCGCCCTTGAGCTTGGCGATCTGCCCGACCTGGCTGCCGACGGCGCCCGCGGCACCGGAGACGAAGACCGCGTCGCCCTCCTCGAAGCCGCCGATGCGCAGCAGCCCCGCGTACGCGGTGAGCCCGGGCATCCCGAGGACGCCGAGGTAGGCGGTGATGGGGGCGAGGTCCGGGTCGATCTTGACGGCGTGCTTGGCGTCGAAGGTGGCGTACTCGCGCCAGCCGAGGCCGTGCAGCACGTGGTCGCCGGGCGCGAAGCCGTCGGCCTCCGAGGCCACGACGACGCCGACGGCGCCGCCGTCCATGGGCTTGTTCAGCTTGAACGGGGGCACGTAGGACTTCACGTCGTTCATGCGGCCGCGCATGTACGGGTCGACGGACAGGTGGGTGTTGCGGACCAGGATCTGTCCCGGGCCCGGCTGCGCCACGGGCGCCTCGACGAGGGCGAAACCCGAAGGCTCGGGCCAGCCCTGCGGGCGGGCGGTGAGGTGCCATTCGCGCGAGGTGGCGGGGGCGGCGGGGGGTACGGACACGCTGGGCTCCTGAGGCGTCGAGATTTACTTCACTACCTGAAACAACCATCCTGCTGGATGTTTCAGATTGTCAAGTAAATGGCTAACCTGGGGTGTATGGCCCGCAGCACACCCCCCGCACCCGACACCGTCACCCGTGAGGTCGTCGACCTCATCGGGACGGTCGTGGCGCGTTTCCACGGCGACTACGAGGCGGCCGCCGCCGCGCACTCCCTCACCGGCGCCCAGGCCCGGCTGCTGGCCCTGCTGGCCCGCGAGCCGCTCCCCATGCGCCGCATCGCCCAGCGCCTGAAGTGCGAGCCCTCGAACGTCACCGGCATCGTCGACCGCCTCGAGGAGCGCGGCCTGGTCGAACGCCGCCCGGCGCCGGCGGACCGGCGCGTGAAGCTGGCCGCGGTGACGGCGGAGGGGGCGCGTACGGCGGAGCGGGTACGGGCGTCGCTGGACTTCGCCCGCGAGCCTCTCGCCGCGCTGCCGTCGGCCGACCGCGAAACGCTGCGTGACCTGCTGCGACAGCTCCTCGGCGAGAGCAGCGGGACCGGCGGCACCGACGCGGCCGCCTGATGCGCCGCTCACTCCGCGTCGCCGCCTACGCCGTCTGCCTCCGCGACGACGCGATCCTCCTCAGCCGGCTGAGCGAGAGCGCCCTCGCGCCGGGCCACTGGACGCTGCCCGGCGGCGGCCTCGACCACCGCGAGGACCCGTACGACGCGGTGGTGCGCGAAGTCGCGGAGGAGACCGGCTACGCGGTCGAGGTCGAGGCCCTCCTCGGCATCCACAACGAGCACGACACCGACGACCACGGCCCCGGCTACTCCGACGACCACCACCTGGTGCGCGTCATCTACGCGACCCGCGTCACCGGCGGCACCCTGCGGGAGCCCGGTACGGCGCTCGGCGCCCTCGCCTTCGATTTCTGGAACTGGCCGCCGCTGTCCGAGAGCTTCCACGAGGCGTTCCGGCGGCGGCTCGGGCACCGTACGGACCGCCAGGACGGAAAGTTTTAGCGCAAGCCGCCTGGACGCGCAGAAAGCGCGGAAAGCGCGGAATGCTGGCAAAGTGGGCTTATGTCGGGCGACCCGGACGCGGAGGCGCGGGAGGCGTCTCCGGGAGGCGCAGTGCCCGGGGACTCGGCTACGCATACCGATATCGGGCTCGCGCTCAGTCTCAATCGGATGGGCAGTTTCGACTGGGACCTCGACACCGGTCGTATGCACCTGGATGACAGCGGTCTCGCCGTCTTCGACCTCGATCCCGCGGACTTCGACGGCTGGCCCATCGACCTCAAGCCGCGCGTCCCGACCGAAGAGGGCATCCGCCTCGACGCCGTCGTCTCGCAGGCGCTGAAGGACGGCAGCCAGGACTACGGCGTGTACTTCCGCGTCCGGCGCCGGGACGGCTCCCTGCAGTGGACGCACACCCAGGGCTCCATACGCCGCGACGAGACCGGCCGCGCCCGCCGCGTCATCGGCATCGTCCGCGACGCCACCCTCGAGCTCGACTTCTCCCGCCAGCGCCTCGCCCTGGACGCCGAGCGGGAGCGGCAGGCGCGCATAGTCGAGTCCACGACGGCCGCGCTCGCCCACGCCCGTACGGTCCGCGACGTGATCGGCGTGCTCGGCAACCAGAACAACCTGAAGCGCCTCGGCGCCGTCAACGTCCTCCTCGGCCTGGTCGAGGACCACCACATCCAGCTGGTCGCCGAGGGCACCGCGGGCAGCTACGTGCACGAGCATCAGTACACCGACGTGGACGAGGACGCCTTCCCCATGGGCCAGGTGGTCCGGACGATGCGGCCGCTGTTCATCACCTCGGCGGAGGAGTTCGCCGACGGCTACCCGCATCTGTGGCCGTACATCGAGCCGCTCGGCATCACCGCCGCCGCGTATCTGCCGCTGGTCGCGCTGGGGCGGCCGAACGGCGTGCTCGGCCTCTTCTACGCCGGCCGCCACGAGTTCACCCCCGAGGAGCGCAATCTCCTCCTCGCCCTCGCCAGCACCATCGCGCAGAGCCTGGAGCGGGCCCGCCTCTACGACCAGGAGCACGACCTCGCCGAGCGGCTGCAGCAGGCGATGCTCCCGCCGAGCATCCCCGACGTCCCCGGCGCCGAGGTCGCGGTGCGCTACCGCTCGCCGCGCACCGGCCTGGACATCGGCGGCGACTGGTACGACGTCATCCCGCTCCCCCGCGGGCGGGTCGCGGCGGTGATCGGGGACGTACAAGGGCATGACACGCAGGCCGCCGCCGTCATGGGCCAGCTGCGGATCGTGCTGCGCGCGTACGCGACCGAGGGGCACAGCCCGGCGACGGTGATGGCGCGGGCGTCGTCGTTCCTCTACGAGCTGGACACGGAGCGCTTCGCGACGTGCTGCTATACCGAAATCGACCTGGCCACGGGGTCGTTGCAGGTCGTACGGGCCGGGCACATCGATCCCCTCGTACGGCACCCGGACGGCATCACCCGGTGGCTCGCGGTGCCGGGTGGGCTGCCGCTCGGGCTGTCCGCGGACTTCGGGCGGCTGGAGTACCCGGTGACCCGGCTGACGCTCGACCCCGGGGACGCGCTGCTGCTGTGCACCGACGGGCTGCTCGAGCAGCCCGGGACCGATCTGGGGACGGGGATGCTCGAGCTGCGCGAGCTGGTGGCGGCCGGGCCGTGCGACGTCGACGAGATGGCGGACCGGCTGTGCGATGTGGTGGAGGAGCGGGGGGTGAAGGACGACATGGCGCTGGTGCTGCTGCGGCGCGGCGGGGGCGCGCTCCGTACCGTCGGCAAGGGCGAATCCGCCG
The DNA here is from genome assembly GCF_011044975.1 of Streptomyces coryli. GTDB lineage: Bacteria > Actinomycetota > Actinomycetes > Streptomycetales > Streptomycetaceae > Streptomyces > Streptomyces coryli. Next base: position 4,971 of record NZ_JAAKZV010000252.1, read on the forward strand.
GGCGGCTGCGGCAGCACATTCCGCCCGCCGATCCGGACGCGCTGTCCGCGGCGCGGCACATGATCCGGTCGGCGGTACGGGCGTGGGGCGCGGGTGAGCGGGCGGACGAGATCGAGCTGGTGGCGGACGAGTTGGTCACGAACGCGCTGCTGCACACCGACGGTCCCGCGGAGGCGACCGTGCGGATGGTCGCGTCGGCGGGGCCTGACCGGCGGCTGCGGATCGAGGTGGAGGACCGGTCGAGTGCGATGCCGCGGCGGCGGGAGCCGGGTGAATCCGGGGTGTCGGGGCGGGGGTTGCTGCTGGTGGACCGGCTGGCGGATGTGTGGGGGGTGGAGGCTCGGGGGAGCGGGAAGGTGATCTGGTGCGAATTCGCCGTGGCGGCGGAGCCGGTGCTGCCCGCGGCGGCGTGAGAGGGGCCCGCAGCGCGCTGGTCACTCGGCCGAGGGCTGGTGGAGCGTCGTGTCCTCGGTGCTGAGCGCGTAGCCGACACCGGTGTCCGTGTCTGCGGCACGCCCGCCGCGGAACTCGGTCTCGTACGCCTCGTCCCCGATGAGGACGCGGGCCTGCGCCTCGCATTCCCGGCGGGAGGCGACGAGTTCGGGGACCCCCGCCTGCGGGACGCCCAGGGTGTCCCAGATCCGCTGGCCGATGCCGAGCAGCCGGGCGGCTCGCTCGCCGCGTCCGGAGGAGACGGCCGCGGAGGCGAGCAGGTCCACGGTGGCGGCCATGCCGGAGCTGTCGTGCAGGCGGTGCTTGCCGCGGAGGGCCGTGCAGGCATACGCCTCGGCCGCCTCCGCCTCCCCCAGCCCCATCGCGGCCAGGGCACGCGCCCAGTCACCCCAGGAACGGCCCCAGACCTCACCGCGGCGGGCGGCCTCGGCGGACACGGCGTCCGCCGCGGCCGACGCGAGATCGAAGTGCCCGGCATGGATGTGGCACACCGCCAGCGCGGCCTGCGCTATGAGCCACCCCTCGGGATAGCGTCCGCCGGGCAGCGACGGCGGCAGCGACTCGGCTGCCCGGATGCCCTCCGCGGCTTCACCGCACAGCGTGTGGGCGGCGATCCGGAGGTAGCTCGCGGCGGCCAGCGCGCTCTCGTCCGCCTCCTGCTCCGCGGTCGGGCGGAGTGCGGCGTCCAGGCGCCGGAGGGACGCCACGTCGCCGGTGGCGGCGGCGATGACACCGCGCGCCCACATGGCTTTGCCGCAGACAGGGCCGGATGCCGGTTCGAGGGCCAGCACCCGGTCCAGGTAGTGCCGGCCCTCCTGGGTGAAACCGCATGCCAGCCAGTGGAACCACAGCGCGCCGCCCAGCCGCTGCGCCGCGCCCGCGTCCCGTTCCGCCAGGCAGAAGTCCAGCGCCGCGCGGAGATCGGCGTGCACGCCGGTCATCCGGTCCCGCCACAGCAACTGGTCAGGGCCGATCCAGGCGGCGTCCGCGCGGTCCGCGAGCCCGGCGAAATAGTCCCGGTGCCGCAGCCGCAGCTCCCGCTCCTCGCCCAGCCGGCGCAGCCAGCCGAGACCGTATTCGCGGAGGGTGTCCAGCATCCGGTAGTGCTCGCCGCCCCCGGTCGGCGTCCACACCACGATCGACCGGTCCACCAGATCGGCGAGCAGCCGCTGGATCCGTTCGCCGGGCAGGTACGTATCGGCGCAGACCTCTCGTGCGGCCTCCACGTCGAAGGTGTCGGCGAACACCGACAGCCGCGCCCACAGCAGCCGTTCGGCCGGCGTGCACAGCTGGTGGCTCCAGCCGATCGCGGTGCGCAATGCCTGATGCCACGGCGGGTCGGCGTCCAGCACCACCGCCTGCGGCTCGCCCAGCACCGCGAACCGGTCCGCCAGCGCCACCGCCAGCTGCGCCGGCGTCCACTCCCGCAGCCGCACCGCGGCCAGCTCGATGGCCAGCGGCAGTCCGTCCAACTGGCGGCACAGCCGCACCAGTTCCTCGCGATCGGCGTCGGCCAGGTCGGATCCGGCTTCCGCGGCCCGTCGCTTCAGCAGCTCCATCGCGTCGCCCTGCCCCGCGCCCGGGTCGTGGGCGTCGGCCACCGACAGCGGCTCGAGCTGCAGCACCTCCTCGGCCAGCAGCCCCAGCGGCTGCCGGCTCGTGGCCAGGATCCGCAGCCCGGGCGCGGCCCGTAACAGCAGCTCGGTGGCGAACGCGCAGGCGTCCGCCAGGTGCTCGCACGTGTCCAGCACCAACAGCAGCCGCCGCTCGGACAGATACTCGCCGAGCACCTCGATCATCGGCCGGGTCGACTGGTCCGCCAGCGGCAGCGCCTCGGCGATGGCATGCGCCACCAAGGTGCCGTCGCCCAGCGCCGACAGCCCGGCCCACCACACGCCGTCCGGGAACTCCGGCCGCAGCGCGGTGGCTGCGTGCACGGCCAGACACGTCTTGCCTACCCCGCCGACCCCGGTCACCGTCACCAGCGGCCGCCGCGGGCACAACACCCGCAGCCGCGCCAGCTCCTCGGTCCTTCCGACCATCGCGGTCCGCCTCGACGGAAGTTTCCCGGCCGGGCCCTGCGCGGCGGTAGCCATCGTTGCCTCCCGGCGTCTGCGATCGCACCTGGGGAGTGACGCTCTGCCCAGCGTGGCAGAGAGACGCGCCGTGAGAGGCGTGAAAACGTGCCAGTTCTCGCGGCGTACGAGAACGTGCCAGTTCTCGCGGCGTACGACTCAGCCCGCGAAGGCCGGCTGCGCCAACCCGCGGCCGGCTCCCGGGACCACCAGCACCGAACCCGCCATCGGGTGGCTGTCGTCCAGCGCCGCCGACGTGATGTACAGATCCGTAAGATCCGCGCCGCCGAAGGCGCAGGCCGTCGGGCGGGCCACCGGCAGGTCGATCGTCCGGTCCAGGCTCCCGTCCGGCGCATAGCGGCGCACCGCCGCGCCGTCCCACAGCGCCACCCACACACAGCCGTCGGCGTCCACGCACAGGCCGTCCGGGGAGCCCGCGCCGGACTCGATCTCGGTGAACGGCCGCCGGCCGGAGATCTTCGCGCCGCCCTCCGCTACGTCGAAGACGTCGATCCGGCCCGTCGGGGTGTCCGCGTAGTAGAGCTTCGTGCCGTCGGCCGTCCAGCCGAGACCATTGCTGACCGTCACGTCGTCGAGCACCAGCTCCGCGCTGCCGTCGCCCGTCACGCGGGTGAGCGTGCCGCCACCGGGCGCCGCGTCGTAGCGCATCGTGCCCGCCCACAGCGCACCGTCCGGCGCGACACCCGCGTCATTGGCGCGCCGCCCGGCGACCGGCTCGTGCACCAGCCACCGAAAGGCCCCGTCCGCGTCATACAGCCCGATCCCGTCCCGCAGACACGCCACCAGTCCCCCACCGGCCCGCGGCTTTACGGCGCCGACGTGCTGCTCGGTCGCCTGGACGGTGCGGCGGCCGGTGGCCGGGTCGTACGTATGGATACGCGCCCCGAGGATGTCCACCCAGATCAGGCGCTGCGCGGCCGCGTCCCAGGTGGGGCCTTCGCCGAGCTCGGCGGCGGCGCGGATCGCGATGTCGAGCATGGTGGTGAGTAGCCCTTCGTACGGCCCGTCGAACGGGGGCGGTGGCAAGTGCGGCGCGAGTGTACGACACACGTCCTACGTCATGGCCTGCCTGGTGTCGGGCTCTCGGACGGCGACGTGGCCGGCGGGCGGTTCTCGTTGTCCGGCTGCACGAAGTCCGTGGCCCAGGTGCCGGCGAACGCGGTGACGAAGGCGGTGATCGCGGCGACAATGATCGTGGTGGTCGGCACCGCGAGGGCCGACATCGTGCGGAAGTTGCGGATCTGGCCCCAGCGCAGCCCGGCCACGCGGACCAGCCTGGCCTCCCAGTACAGGCCGAGGACGAGGAAGATCGCGAGCGCGTTGCCCGTGGTGCTGAGCAGTTGGGCGGCCAGGTCGGCGTCGGTGTGCACCGGGTAGTCCAGCGTCGGCAGCAGCTCCACGGGAAGGACGACGGCCAGCAGCCGCATCGCCTTGCCGAGCGGGCTGTGGCCACGCAGCCAGGGGTAGAAGTAGCCGTACAGCAGTCCGTAGAGCGGCCAGCGCAGCGCCCACATGCCGATCGCTGCGCCATCCCAGAAGTACTGCTCCCCTGACCACCTGGGCAGCGTGTATGCCTGCCACGGCAGCGAGAGCGCGGTGAGCAGGGCTGCCGCGACGACGCCGTTCTCCCAGGCGGGGCGGCCGGCGGAGGTGCCCAGAGCGACGCGGTACAGCCGCCGCGAGCGGCTGGGAGCCCGCCCGCGCCGGCCCAGCGCACCGAGTTGCCGCCAGCGTCCAGTCCATGCGGCAGGGGTGAGCGAGCCGTCGGCGAGCTCACCGCGGGAGGTGGTGTGGAATTCATGCCGGCTGGTCTCCAGCGTCAGGTCGCGCAGCAGCGCATGCATCACCCGGTTGTGGGCGGTCTCGGGGAGCCGGTGCAGGCGCCGCGCCGCGGCTTCCCGGTCCGCCGGCAGCAGCAACCCGAACCCGAACACTGCGCACAGCACTGCGAGATAGCCGGGAGAAGAGAAACCCCGGACCGGCCAGGCGACCATCACGTGCCCCAGCGCGGCGAGGAAGCCGAGGCCCACGGCCAGAGGCTGCGCCTCCGCGGGCCATTCCCCCGGCCGTCGCCCATGCCGGCGCAGGTACAGGAGGATGCCGGCCAGCGCTGCCAGCTGGACCTCGGTGGCAATCAGTCCAGCACTGGTCAGCGGGTGCAGCGCCGGGACTTCCCCGGCATCCGAGACCAGCTCGCCGGATCGGCTCCGGACAAGGTAGGCCACGAGACCGAAGGCCGAGGCCCCGCCAAGGGCGTACCAAACCAGCAGCGGGATCAGCAGCAGCGTCAGGCGAGGGCCGGTCAGCTGGCGGCCGACGAGCAGCCAGAGCGCGGGAATCCAGGCCCAGATGACGAAGGCGGCCAGGCCGGTATTGGCCAGCTCCCAGGCGGAGGTGTACCACTGGGTGTGGTCCGCGATCGGCAGGCCCGTCGCCACCGCCGTGCCGGCGTAGCCGAGCCAGGCGGCCGCGGCCGCGGTCACCGCCCAGCGGCGGCCGATGTCGCCGATCAGGCCGCTGCGCAGCAGCACGCCTACGAGAACGGCCGGTGGCAGGCTCAGCAGTATGAGCCACAGCACGCCCGGCCGATCCGATGCCACAGCCAGGGCGGCAGGGCCGGTGAAGAGCAGCACGGCCGGCACCAGAAGCGGCGCCAGCTGCCGTGGCTTCGGACTGCGGCCGGTCGCGAACCGGATCCCCGCGGCGAGCGCGAGCAGCGGCAGCAGCACAAGTAGCCAGACGGTGTGGACGTTGCCCCAAGTCGCCTCGGCAGAGCGGCCGATCACCTCGGTATCCACCGTGAACAGCGTCGGCTCCAGCGGGCCGAGACCTGGCAGCACGGCGGCCGCCGTCACTGCCGCGACCACCATGGCGGCCTTCGGCCAGCGGGCCGCATCGGTGCGCTCCCGGAGGGCGGGCTGCAGGCAGCGTTCGGCGGCGAGGAGCAGCACCAGCACCCCCAACACCGCGGCGATCTCGCGGAAGAAGTCCATCTTGAGGTAGCGGGTGAACTCGCTGTAGTTGTCGTCCGCGGCAGGGCTCGCCGTGTCACCGGTCGAGGCGAACGCCACCCTCGCCTTACCAGTGCCGGGCAGCATGAACTCGACCCGGTGCGCGGACTGGGCGCGCGGCGTCACGCCGACGACCTGATCGATGGTGAAGCCGGGGACATCCAGCTCCACCGTCCAGCGGTCGTACAGGCCCTTCGCACCGATCCAGCCGCGGGGGCTCTCGGTCCGGAGCTGCCAGTTCATCTGCGGACCGCAGTCGAACTCCCGCGGATCGATGGCACCGCTGACCGTCGCCGCGGCGTCCGGGGCCCGCTGGACCACCCTCACCGAGCGGTCGATGCTGTCGATCGAGGTGTCCAGGCATCTCTTGTCCGCCAGGCCGAGCGGCGGCATGGCGACCGCCAGGACGTCTATTTTCTTCGTACGCACGGCCTTCAGCAACGGGTCCCCGGCGGGCAGCCGAAACGTATGGGTCGCCCGGATGCGGGTGGTGCCGCCGTCGCGGCTCACCTTGAGCACGGTGGTGACCTCGCGCTTCGGCCCGGTTCCGTATCGCTCTACTTCCTTGCCCGCCAGCTCCTCGGGCGAGGCTTCCTCGGTCTCTCCGGTGGAGTCGTCATCCTCTTCCTCCTCGGCTGCCTGGGCCTGCTGGAAAGCCGCATCAAGCTCGCCGACCCACCACGCCCTGCAGGCAAGGGCGTACACCACGAGGGCCGCCACCACAGCGACCGCCGCGGCCACGCGCAGCCATAACCCGCCCCGCACCGTCCCCCCTC
>NZ_JAAKZV010000253.1 GCF_011044975.1 Streptomyces coryli
CGCTGAGGATCTGCGCCACTCCCAGCCAGCCGCCCACCTCGCCCCGCTGCAGCCGCGGTACCCGGTCGGGGACCGCGGCGGTGAGGGCGGCGAAGGAGGCGTTCAGCGCCAGCTGGACCAGGCACCAGCCCAGCACCATCGCGGTCAGCGACCCGGCCCCCGACAGCAGCACCAGCGCGCCCGCCCCGGCCAGCCCGCCGCCGCAGACCCAGGGCGTACGCCGCCCGAAGCGGGATGTCGTACGGTCCGACAGCGCGCCGAAGACCGGATTCGACACCAGCGCCACCGCCGCGCCGATCCCGGTGACCCACGCCAGCGCCGACTCCTTCCCCGCCGGCGCCAGATCCTCGGCCTGCAGCGCCAGCAGGATCTGGATCGGCCCGTACCACCCCACCCACACCCCGCCGTTGGCCAGCGCCAGCGCCGTCGTCCAGCCGGGGCGGACCCGTAACCGCGGCTCGGCGAAGGGATCCGCCGCGGTCGGCCGCGCCGGCGTCGCCGTCACCGCAGCTCCTCCGCCAGCGCCTTGCGCAGCCAGCGATACGAGGCCTTCGGCGTCCGCGCCAGCGTGTCGTAGTCGACGTGCACCAGCCCGAAGCGCTGCGTATAGCCCTCCGCCCACTCGAAGTTGTCGAGCAGCGACCAGACGAAGTACCCCCGCACATCCGCCCCCTCCGCCATCGCCGCGTGCAGCGCCCGCAGATGGCCGTCGTGATACGCGATGCGCTCGGCGTCGTCCACCCCGCCGTACGAGCAGCCGTTCTCGGTGATGACCAGCGGCGGCAGCGCGTCCCCGTACCGCTCCCGGAAGCCGCGCAGCAGCTCGCCCAGCGCCTCCGGCACCACCGGCCAGCCGAAGTCCGTACGCGGATAGCCCTCGATCTCCCGCGGGGCGAAAGGGAGTCCGGGCGGGAGCGTGACGCCCGAGAATTCGACACCGTCAGGTCCCGGCGCCCCCACCATCGTCGGCTGGTAGTAGTTCACCCCGTAGAAGTCCAGCGGCTCCGCGATCACCTTCAGATCCTCGGCGACCGGCCCCGGCAGCAGCGCCGCCAGATCGTCGTCCGGGTAGCGCCCGGTCAGCACCGGATCCGCGAAGAGGCGGTTCAGCAGGACGTCATAAAGCTCGGCCGCCTCCAGATCGGCAGGGGCCTCCGAAGCCGCCCACGTCGGCCCGTGCGAGTTCGCGATCCCCACTGACTCCGCCCCGGCCGCCCGCAGCGCGCGCACCGCAAGCCCGTGACCCAGCAGCTGGTGATGGGCCGCCGGCAGCGCGTCGAAGACCAGCTGCTTGCCCGGCGCGTGCTGCCCCACCCCGTAGCCGAGCAGGGTGAGTTCGGCCGGTTCGTTGATGGTGATCCACTGTCGTACGCGGTCGCCGAGCCGCTCCGCGACCACCGCCGCGTAGTCGGCGAAGCGCTGCGCCGTATCGCGGGCGAGCCAGCCCCCGGCCGCCTCCACCGCGGCCGGGGTGTCCCAGTGGAAGAGCGTCGGCACGGGCCGTACGCCCGCCGCGCACAGCTCGTCGACCAGCCGGTCGTAGAAGTCGAGCCCCGCCTCGTTGAGAACCGACCCGTCCGGCAGCACCCGCGGCCAGGCGACCGAGAAGCGGTACGCGTCCACGCCCAGCTCCCGGAGCAGCCCGACGTCCTCGCGATACCGGTGGTAGTGGTCGCAGGCGACGGCCGCCGTCGCGCCGTCCTTGATCCGCCCCGGTACGGCCGTGAAGTCGTCCCACGCCGACCGGCCGCGGCCATCCTCGGCGACGGCGCCCTCGATCTGATGGGCGGAGGTGGAGACTCCCCAGAGGAAACCGTCGGGGAAGCGCGGCAGCGAGCGTGGCGTCATGCGCCGCGATTCTGGTGATCACCTCACGACGGCGTCAAGACAGCGGACCGCGCCTCTAGCCGCCCTCCTTCATCACCGCCGTGATAAGCGCCCGTTGGGCGTCCGTCAGCCGCGGGTCCGCGCAGTAGACGGTGCGGCCGTCCACCGTGAGCTCGTACGTGAACCCGTCCGGCACCCCCACCGGGGGCGCCTGCCGGCCCGCCTCTATCGCCTGCCGGGCCAGGGCCTGCAGGCCGACCGCGTCCGCGCGGCCGGCCGTCTCCAGGGTGCGGTGGCGGGGTATGCCGCCGAAGCCGCCGGTGCGTTTCACGCTGATACGCATGCCTGCCGCCTACCCCTGAGGCTGCGGTGGTGCACCTTCCGCCTCGACTTTCCCGGCCTGCTTCGGCACCGACGCCGGCTCCTCCGCCGCCGCGACGCCCACCTGCGACCACGCCTTCTGCACGGCCGCGAGCTCGGGCCCCTCGCCGTAACGCTGCTGCGCCGCCTGGACGGTCAGCCGCGCGAACTCGGCGAAGTCGGCGGAGGTGCGCAGCTCGCCGCCGGTGAGCACGTCGTACCAGAGCTGCCCGGCCCGCTCCCAGGCGTTCCCGCCGAGCTCGTACGCGACGAGGTAGAAGGCGTGGTTGGGGATGCCGGAGTTGATGTGCACGCCGCCGTTGTCGGAGGAGGTGCGCACATAGCCGTCCATGGTGGCCGGCTGCGGGTCCTTGCCGAGGACGTCGTCGTCGTACGCCGTGCCCGGCTCCTTCATTGAGCGCAGCGCCTTGCCGGTGACGCGCGGGGCGAGCAGTCCGGCGCCGATCAGCCAGTCGGCGTTCTCGGCGGTCTGGCCGAGGACGTGCTGCTTGATCAGGGAGCCGAAGACGTCCGACATGGACTCGTTGAGCGCGCCGGACTGGCCGAAGTACTCGAGGTTGGCGGTGTATTGGGTGACGCCGTGGGTGAGCTCGTGCCCGATGACGTCGAGGGCGATGGTGAAGTCGAGGAAGATCTCCCCGTCGCCGTCCCCGAAGACCATCCGCTCGCCGTCCCAGAAGGCGTTCCCGTAGTCCTCGCCGTAGTGGACGGTGGCGTCGAGCGGGAGCCCGGCGGCGTCGATGGAGTTGCGCTCGTAGGCGCTGAGGAAGAGATCGAAGGTGGCGCCCAGGCCGTCGTACGCGCGATTGACGGTGGCGTCCTTGACGGCCTTGCCGCCCTCGGCGCGGACCTTCTTGCCCGGCAGCGTCTCCCTGCCCTTGGCGTCGCAGATCGTCCGCTTCGGCTTCGCCTCGGCCGCGGGCTTGGGGGCGACGGCGGCGGTACGGACGGTGGTGATGCGGCGGCGGGTGCGCTGCAGGGCGTCGCGCTCGAGGGTGCGGCGGGCCGGCGTCGCGAGCCGGTCGTCGTCGTTGCGTGCCAGCTTGTCGAGCATGTGCGGCGGCACGATGCCGCAGAAGACTGTGTTCATGCCCCGCAATGTGGCACTGCGTGACCGTCTTGTCGCCGGACAGTAAGCGTATTTACCGAGATCGAGTGGGCGCGGGGTGCCGGGTTGCCGGTCTTGTGGCTACGACGGCGTCCGCGCCGCCGCCAGCAGCCGGGCGGTGTCGTCGGCGCAGAGCAGCAGCGCGCTGCCGATGGTGGTCAGCACCTCGCGCTCGACCGGCGAGTACGGCCCGTCCGCGAGCGCGATCCGCGCGCCCACCAGCAGCACCCGCTCGCGCCCGGCGGGCGCCAGATGCGGGGCGAGCGGCTCCAGCGCCTCGTGCAGCTCGATCTCCAGCGAGGGCGCGCCGCCGGAGGTGCTGCCGGACGAGTCGAACATTTCCGGCAGTCGTCCCGTGTCCGCCTCCAGCGCGGCCACCAGCGCCAGCAACTGCTCCTCGGTGCAGTCCTCGTACCCCGCGTCCCGCACCGCCCCCAGGGCGGCGTCCCGCACCGGCTCCGTCTGCGCGCCGCCGGTGGCCAGCACGGCCAGCGCGACGGTGTGCACGGCGTCGCGGAGCATGACCGACAGCCGGGTGGAGGTGGGGTGGTCGAGGGAGTCGGTGCCGAAGTGGCCGCGGCAGTCGGCGCATTCGACGACCGGACCCGCGACGCCGCGGGGGAGCAGCGGGATGCCGAGCACGGTGAACCGCCGCCGGCCCGTACACCGCCGGTAGTTGCGATCGCCCCCGCAGTCGGGGCAGAAGAACTCGCCGTCGGCGACGGTATGCCAGGCGGTGCGTACTCCCACGGCAGCGCGGATTCTGCGGGCTCCCTGTTCCTGGCTCTTGCGCCGTCGAGAGTGCATCACGTCCCGTACCTCCCGTAACAATCCGGCAACGCTGCCGCATTGGACGTGATGTTAGCCACAACGACTGCCGTCCGTCAGCCCCCTTCCGGACGGTTGCGTACGCGAACGAGCGCCCGGCCCCGCGATGCTGCGCCGGGCCGGGCGCTCGATGCTGTGTGTGCCGGGTGTCAGCGGGCCGCGCGGTTGACGGCCGAGACGACCGCCTTCAGCGACGCACGCGTGGTGTTGGCGTCGATGCCGATGCCCCACAGGACCTTGCCGTCCACGGCGACCTCGATGTACGACGCCGCCTGGGCGCGGGCGCCCTCGGACATCGTGTGCTCCTGGTAGTCCAGCAGCCGCGCGTCGATGCCGATGCCCTGCAGCGCGTGGAAGAAGGCCGAGATCGGGCCGTTCCCGGTGCCGACCAGGGTCCGCTCGTCGCCGTCGACGACCGCCTCGACGGTGAGCGTGTCGACGCCGTCCTTGTCCGTCGTGGACTGGCCGTTGCGCAGCTGGATCCGGCCCCAGGCGTTGCCGTTCGGCGTCGGCAGGTACTCGTCCTGGAAGACCGACCAGATCTGCGCCGGGGTGACCTCGCCGCCCTCGGCGTCGGTCTTCGCCTGGATCAGCTGCGAGAACTCCACCTGCATCCGGCGCGGCAGGTCCAGCTGGTGCTCGTTGTGCAGCACGTAGGCGATGCCGCCCTTGCCGGACTGCGAGTTGACCCGGATCACGGCCTCGTACGACCGGCCGACGTCCTTCGGGTCGATCGGCAGATACGGCACGAACCAGCCGATCTCGTCCACCGGCTTGCCCTGCCGCTCGGCCTCGGCGTCCATCGCCTCGAAGCCCTTCTTGATGGCGTCCTGGTGGGAGCCGGAGAAGGCGGTGTAGACCAGGTCGCCCGCGTACGGGTGGCGCGGGTGGACCTCCATCTGGTTGCAGTACTCGTACGTGCGGCGGATCTCGTCGATCTCCGAGAAGTCGATCTGCGGGTCGACGCCCTGGGAGAACAGGTTCATCCCCAGCGTCACCAGGTCCACATTGCCGGTCCGCTCGCCCTGCCCGAACAGGCAGCCCTCGATCCGGTCCGCGCCCGCCATGATCGCCAGCTCGGCGGCGGCGACGGCGGTGCCGCGGTCGTTGTGCGGGTGCACCGACAGGCAGACGTGCTCGCGGCGGGTCAGATTCCGCGACATCCACTCGAAGCGGTCGGCGTGGGTGGAGGGCGTGGAGCGCTCGACGGTCGCCGGCAGATTGAGAATGATCTCGCGGCCCTCGCCCGGCTGCCATACGTCGCAGACGGCCTCGCAGACCTCCAGGGCGAAGTCCAGTTCGGTGTCCGTGAAGATCTCGGGGGAGTACTGGTAGCCGAAGGTGGTCCGCTCGTCCAGCAGCTTCTCCGCGTACTGCATGACGTGCTTGGTGCCGTCCACGGCGATCTGCTTCACGGCGTCCCGGGACCCGCGGAAGACCACGTCGCGCCAGACCGGGGCGGTGGCGTTGTACAGGTGCACGGTGGCGCGCTTGGCGCCGACGATGGACTCGACGGTCCGCTCGATGAGCTCCTCGCGGGCCTGGGTCAGGACGGAGATCGTCACGTCGTCGGGGATCGCGCCCTCTTCGATGATGCTGCGTACGAAGTCGAAGTCGGTCTGCCCGGAGGACGGGAAGCCGACCTCGATCTCCTTGTAGCCCATGCGCACCAGCAGGTCGAACATCTCCCGCTTGCGGGCCGGCGACATCGGGTCGATCAGCGCCTGGTTACCGTCCCGCAGGTCGGTGGACAGCCAGCGGGGCGCCTTGGTGATCCGGTTGTTCGGCCAGGTCCGGTCCGGGATGTCGACGGCGTCGTACTGCCCGTAGCGGTGCGTGGGCATGCCGGACGGCTGCTGCATGGCGGTCGCATTGGTGATCGGCGTGGGCTTCTTGCTGATGCTCATGATGTGGTGGCTTCCTCCGCGGAGAGCTTCATGAGACCGACGTGGGCAACGCCAAACTCCGCGGGGAGGGGGTCGGTCTTACGGACGCAGACCCTCGCCGCGGCAGCTAAGAAGAAGCAGCCCGAAACGCATAGTGCGACGAGCTTAACCGAGCGATTCGCTTCGCGAGGGTCCGTATCAGTATGCGATACGCCTGGCGGCGGGCGTGTCCGCTTTGCCCGGGGCTCCGCCCGCGGGGGTCGCGCCTGCGGCGCGCGGCCTCAAGCGGCCGGCCGGGCTTGATACCGGCGCTCCGCGCCTGGTCCTCAAGCGCCGGACGGGCTTGGATCGGTGCAGGTCCCGCCCATATCAAGCCCGGCCGGCGTTTGAGGCCGAGGCGCGTCAGCGCCAATTCCAGCCCGGCCGGCGCTTGAGGCCGAGGCGCCGCAGGCGCCGATACGGGGTCCGGGGCGGAGCCCCGGGAGCGGGCGCCGCCCGGCGGTGTACTCCCCGGGGAGTAACCCCCGCCCCGGGCCGCCCCGGGCAGTAGCCCGGATCTCGGCCCGGCGCGCGACGAAAGCGTCCGCCGCCGCCGGGAGCCTGGTTAGCGGACCGGAAATCGCCGAGACCGAAGCCGAAGAGGGGTGGGCCCCGCCATGGGTGCCGTAACGGAACAGCAGACCGCACCACCGCCGCCGAATCACCGCCGAAGGCGCCTCGTGCCGTGGACCCTGCTCGCGATCTGGATCGGGATCCTGGCGCTCGCCATGTCGCCGGCGGGCAAATTCGGCGACGCCGAGCAGAACCGCGCCGTCGACTACCTCCCGACCAACGCCGACTCCACCCAGGTCGCCAAGATCCAGGACAAGCTCCCCGGCGGCGAGACCACCGACCTGGTGCTCGTCTATCACCGCGACGCCGGCCTCACCGCCGCCGACCGGTCAGCGGCCGCCGCCCAGGTCGACGAGGTGGCCGGCGCCCACGACCTGACCACCAAGCCCGAGGGGATCCCGTCCAAGGACGGCACCACCCTCATGTACCCGGTCTCCACCAATGAGCCGGGCACGGACGAGGAGAAGCGCAACGAGTTCGTCGCCGACGTCCGCGACGTCGTGCAGGGCGAGGGCGGCCTCAGCGCCGAGGTCGGCGGGAACGGCGGCATGCAGGCCGACCAGAGCAAGGTCTTCGACTCGCTCGACGGCCCGCTGCTCTACACCACCGTCGCCGTCGTCGCCGTCCTGCTGATCCTCATCTACCGCAGCCCGATCCTCTGGCTGATCCCCCTCGTCGCCGCCGGCGTCGCGAACATGATCTCGATGGCCGCGGCCTACGGCGCGCACGAATGGTTCGGCACCACGATCTCCGGCCAGTCCGGCGGCATCATGACGATCCTCGTCTTCGGCGCCGGTACGGACTACGCCCTGCTGCTCGTCTCCCGCTACCGCGAGGAGCTGCGCCGCATCGAGAAGCCGTACGACGCCATGCGCACCGCCCTGCGCGGCTGCGGCCCGGCGGTCCTGGCCTCCTCGGGTACGGTCGCGGCCGGCCTGTTCTGCCTGCTCGCCGCCGATCTGAACTCCAGCCGCGGCATGGGCCCGATGGGCGCGATCGGCGTGCTGAGCGCGCTGCTCGCCATGATGACGCTGCTGCCGGCGCTGCTGGTGCTGGCGGGCCGCAAGGCGTTCTGGCCGCTGATCCCCGCCTACGGGAGCGAGCCGAAGCAGCGCCGGTCGATCTTCGCCGCCATGGGATCTAGTGCGGGGCGCCGGCCGCTCGCCGTCCTGGCCGGCGGCGCGATCCTGCTGGGCACGCTGGCGCTGGGCACGATGAACCTGCCGGGCAGCCTGAAGAACGAGGACTCCTTCACCGACAAGCCCGAGTCCATCTCCGCGACCGAGACCCTCGCCGCCGCCTACCCCAGCCGCAGCAGCCAGCCGATCGAGGTCGCCGCCCCGACGGCCAAGGCGGACGCGGCCGTGGCGAAGGCCCAGCAGGTCAAGGGCGTGGAGTCGGTCGAGCGCGGCCGCAGCGGCGGCGGCTGGACCGAGATCGCGGTGGTCGCGAAGGACGCCCCGGAGAGCGCGGGCGAGACGGCGACGATCCACGCGCTGCGCGAGAGCCTCGACGGCGACCTCGGCGCGTACGTCGGCGGGGCCAGCGCCCAGCTGATCGACCTGGAGGACACCAACTCCCGCGACACCAAGGTCATCGTGCCGCTGGTGCTGGTCTCGGTGCTGCTGATCCTGATCGCGCTGCTGCGCAGCATCGTCGCCCCGCTGATCCTGGTGGCCGCCGTGGTGGCGGTCTGGGGCGCCGCGCTCGGCATCGGCGGCCTCGTCTTCGAACCGGTCTTCGGCTTCGAGGGCGCCGATCCGGGGCTGCCACTGCTGTCCTTCGTCTTCCTCGTCGCCCTCGGCGTGGACTACGGCATCTTCCTGATGCACCGGATGCGGGAGAACGGCCTCGCAGGGCAGGAGCCGGTCCCGGCCGCGCTCTCCGCGCTGCGCACCACCGGCGGCGTAATCGCCTCGGCGGGCCTGGTGCTGGCCGCGACCTTCTCGGTGCTGATGAACATGCCGCTGGTGTTCCTGGTCGAGATGGGCTTCATCATCGCGGTCGGTGTGCTGCTGGACACCTTCCTCGTACGGACCTACCTGGTCACGTCCGCGAGCGTGCTGCTGCGCCGCAAGCTGTGGTGGCCGGGCGAGCTGTCCAAGGAGCCGGCGGCCGCACAGCCGCCACCGCCGGCGGCGTCCGCCGAGCGGGAGCCCGCCACCCTGAGGTGACGGTCAGGGGGTGGTCGGCCGCCGGGGCCCGTGGGGGCTCCGGCGGTCGCATGCATCGGGGAGGATGGAGCCTGTGTTGACCGTACGCGCACACCTCCGGCACCGCGCCGCCGGTCCTGACCGGCGCGACTGGCTGTTCACCGCGGCCGTCGCGGCGGTGAGCGTCTGCCTGGCGCTCTTCGCGGAGGACGGCAGGCGGCCGGACCTGCTCGGCTGGGTGCTGCTCGGGCTCGTGGTGCTGACGCTCGCCTGGCGGCGGCGCTACCCGCTGGGCGTGCTGCTGGCGATGCTCGCGGCCGAGGCCCCGTACCACGCGCTCGACAACGCACACGCCGCCGCGACCGTGGCGACGATGGTCGCGACGTACTCGCTGGCGGTCGCAGGTCCGCGCAAGCGCACGCTGATCGTGATCCCGACGCTGATGGCCGGGACCATGACGATGATGATGTTCGTCAACCCGGACAAGGGCGCGGACATGTTCCGCACCGCCGGCTGGCTGCTGCTCGCCCCGCTGCTCGGCGAGGCGGTCCGGGTGCACCGCAACTACATCGCCGCGATCGTCGAGCGGGCGGAGCGCGCCGAGCGCACCCGCGAGGAGGTGGCCGCCCGCCGGGTGGCGGAGGAGCGGCTGCGGATCGCGCGTGACCTGCACGATCTGCTGGCGCACAGCATCACCGTGATCGGCGTGCAGACGTCGGTCGCGGCGCACGTCCTGGTCGCCGACCCGGACCGGCTCGACCGCACGGCGCTGGCGTCGTCGCTGGACGCGATCGCGGACACCTGCCGGGACGCGCGGGCCGAGCTGCGTACGACGCTGAAGGTGCTGCGGACGGGTGAGTACCCGGACGCGGCGACAGGACCGCAGGCGGGAGGCGCCCTGCCGGTGCCCGAGACCGTCGGCGCCGGCCCGTCTCCCGCCGGCCCGTCTCCGGGACCCGTCGGCAGCGCGCCGGAGCGCGGCCCGCTCCCCGGCCTGCCCGGCCTCTCCGACCTCGCGGAGGCGGCTCGCGCGGCCGGGCTGAAGGTGGAGCTGGCCTGGGACGGCGCGGCCTCGGACACCGCGGGGCCGGAGCCCGCTTCCGGGCCGGACGGCGCGGCCCCGGACACCGCCACCGGACCGGCCGCTGCAGCCCCGCAGGCCACCGCGGCCGGCCCGCCCCGCCGTCCGGTGCCGCCCGCGGTCGGCGCGGCCGCGTACCGCATCGTGCAGCAATCCCTCACCAACGCGGTGCAGCACGCCGGCCCCGGCGCCTCGATCCGCGTCGAGCTGAGCCGCGCGGACCAGGCCCTGCACCTCTCCGTTACGGACTCCGGCCCCGCCGCCGCGCACCAGGAAGCCCCGCGGCCGCCCACGCCGTCCCCCGGCGGCTACGGCATCCCCGGCATGCGCGAGCGCGCCCGCAGCGTCGGGGGCAGGCTCGCGGCCGGGCCGCGCGGGGACGGGAAGCCGGGCTTCACCGTCACCGCCGAGCTGCCGCTGGAGGCCATGTGACCCTGAACGTACGCGTGCACCCCGAGCACCGCTCGGTGTGGCCGGAGCGGCGGGACTGGCTGTTCACCGCCGCTGTCGCGGTGGTGACGGTGGTGCTGGCGCTCGTCGGGCCCAAGGACGACGGCCACCGGCCGGATGCGCTGGGCTGGACGCTGCTCGTGCTCGGGGTGCTGATGGTGGCGTGGCGCCGCCGTTTCCCGCTCGGCTCGCTGGTGGTGCTGATCGCGGTGATCGCGCCGTACCACATGATGGACAACACGCACATGGCGCCGTCCCTGGCGGCGATGATCTCCATCTATTCCCTCGCCGTCGCCGGGCCGCGCCGGCGCACGCTGATCGCGGTGCCGCTGGTCCTCATGGTGCCCGTGGCGGCAGTGCTCTCCATCGACCCCCACGAGCTGCCGGAGATGGGACGCACCGCGGGCTGGATCCTGCTCCCACCGCTGCTCGGCGAGGCGGTCCGCGTCCACCGCAACTACATCCGCGCCATCGTCGAGCGGGCGGAGCGCGCCGAGCGCACCCGCGAGGAGGTGGCCGCCCGCCGGGTGGCGGAGGAGCGGCTGCGGATCGCCCGCGATCTGCACGATCTGCTGGCGCACAGCATCACCGTGATCGGGGTGCAGACCTCCGTCGCGGCCCACGTCCTGGTCGCCGACCCGGACCGCCTCGACCGCACGGCGCTGGCGTCGTCGCTGGACGCGATCGCGGACACCTGCCGCGACGCCCGGCAGGAGCTCCGTACGACGCTGAAGGTGCTGCGGACGGGCGAGCTGCCGGACGCCGGGGGAGGGGCCAACGCGACCGCCGCGGAACCGCCGGATCGCGGACCGCTGCCCGGCCTCGCGGGCCTCACCGACCTCGCCGAGGCGGCCCGGGCGGCCGGGGCGGAGGTGCAGCTCGCGCTGGACGGCGCGGAGCCGGCGGCAGCGGCGCCGGACGCCGGCGTCCGCCCGCCCGTCCCGCCCGCGGTGGGCGCGGCCGCGTACCGCAT
>NZ_JAAKZV010000254.1 GCF_011044975.1 Streptomyces coryli
GCCCGGACCTGCGGAATGCCCACCCCCTCCGCAGATGCCACCGTGCTACTGAGCGGCGCCTTCGAGCGCCAAGGCGAGCTCAGCGAAAGGCTGTTGCACTCCCTGCCCCCCGTACTCCTCGCACCAGCCGAGGCCAGCTCCTTCGCAGCGGACCTGATGGCCGAGGAGATCGTCAAAGACCGCCCAGGACAGCAGCTGGTCCTGGACCGGCTGCTCGACCTCATGCTGGTCTCCGCCCTGCGTACCTGGTTCGACAACCCGGACGCCGACGCCCCGGCCTGGTGCCGCGCCCTGGACGACCCGGTGGTGGGGACCGCGCTGCGGCTGCTGCACGACGACCCCGCCCGCCCCTGGACGGTGGCAGAGCTGGCGGCCGGCGCAGGGGTGTCGCGGGCCGCGCTCGCCCGGCGGTTCACCGTGCTGGTCGGTGAACCGCCGATGGCCTACCTCACGAGCTGGCGGATCGCTCTGGCCGCGGATCTGCTGCGGCAGACCGACCTGACGGTGGGCACCATCGCGAAGAAGGTGGGTTACGCCAATGCCTTCGCGCTGAGCGTGGCGTTCAAGCGGTTGCGCGGCATGCGGCCCAGCGATCACCGGGACAGCGATCACCGGGACCGCGTCGCGACTACGCGAACGGCACCGTAAAGCAAGCCAGCCGGTCCCCGGCCATGCCCGCCTCCCCGTGCCCCGTGTGCGTCTTCTCCTCGTGCAGCACCAACGACATCGCCCCGCCCTTCCGGAAGCGCCAGTCCTGCGCGGCGAACGCGTGCGCCGCGCCCTCCCCATCCGTCGCGAAGTCCAGCCACACCTCATTGCGGGGGTTCGCATACGCCGGGTCCACTGACGGCGTCACCGGATCTGCCTCGTCCTGGTAGTGCGGCCCCGCGGCATCGCCGTCGTCGCCGCACGGCTTGGTGTGGATGTGGGCGCCGTACTCGCGGTCCGCCTTGAGGCCACGCACGCCGAGCAGGAGATAGGTGCGCTTGCCGGTGGTGCGCTCCACGACGGCGATGTCCGCCCCCTCCGGCACGAGCTCCCGGTCATACGTCACGGCGTCGCCGGAGCCGGAGCCGGCCCCCACCGCAGGCGAGAACGTGCCCGACTTCACCAGCCACCCATCCCCCTGAGCGCTCTGCGCACCGGCCGGCGCCGCACCGCCCATCACGGTCAGACTCGCCGCCAACGCCACTACTACGCCCGCACCCTTGGCCTTAGCCACCATCGCCGCCGTCCTCCTCGTTGAAACGCGTACTGAGTCGGTTACGCCAAACACGTTCCCCGCCCCGAGTGGCCGCAGCGTGCCGTACGCGCGAGGCATCCGGGTGACCGTGGTAAAGAAGGGGCAAGCGTGATTCGAACAACATCAAGGAACCCCCGGGACATCACGCACCTACCGAGGCGTACGCTGTACAGGAACGAAAACTGACCTAGCCGCCAAGCGTGAACACAGGTCCTCGCGGCAGGAACCGACTGGAGTACTGCCGTGGAATTCTTGGGGTCGCTCACCGACTCCCCCTGGATCTACCTGGTCATCGGCACCTCCGTTCTCCTCGACGTCTTCCTCCCGGTGCTGCCCAGCGGCGCCCTGGTGATCATGGCCGCCGCCGCTGCGGCCGGTACGTCCACCGCCGCGACCGCGGTCCGCAAGGGCACGGCGGTGCTGGACCAGGGGGGCCATCTGCCCGAACTCCTCGGCCTCGTCGCCTGCGCCGCCACCGCGTCGGTGCTCGGCGACCTGGTCGCGTACCGCCTGGCCTGGCGCGGCGGCGCCCGGCTGGACCGCGCCCTGTCCCGCTCCCGCCGCCTGTCCGCGGCGCAGGAGGGCCTCGGTGCGGCACTCGCCCGGGGCGGCGGCGCCCTGGTGGTGCTCGCCCGGTTCGCGCCTGCGGGGCGGTCGGTGGTGAGCCTCGGTGCGGGTGCGGCGCATCGCAAGGTGCGCGAGTTCCTGCCGTGGTCGGCGCTGGCCGGGGTCGTGTGGGCGGCGTATGGCGTGACGCTCGGGTACTTCGGCGGGCAGTGGCTCGGGACCGGCTGGGTCTCGACGCTGGTGTCGATTCTGGCGCTGTTCGCGGCCGGGGCCGGGGCGGCGTATCTCGTGAAGCACCCGCGGCGGCGGTCACGCAGGCAGGTCGAGCCGGCCTAGCCGAAAGCAATCGTCAACCCCGGGTTGACGACACAGTCACCGTCAACCTACGGTTGACGCATGGACGCGAATCCCGTACGTCTCAATGAACTGATCGATCTCGTCAAACGCCTCCACCCCGAAGCCGACCCCCTCACCCACCTCGAGGACGCGGTCGTCGTCTCCACCCGCCTCGAAGAGCTCGCGGACCACCTCATAGGTCACTTCGTCGACCAGGCCCGTACCGCCGGCGCCTCCTGGACCGATATCGGCCAGCATCTGGGCGTGAGCAAGCAGGCGGCGCAGAAGCGCTTTGTCGCCAAGGACGGTGACGATCTCACCAAGACCGCCTTCTCCTTCGAGCGCTATACGCTCCGGGCCCGGCAGGTCGTCGTCGAGGCGCAGGCCGCGGCGCGGCGGTACGGGCACGAGCAGGTCCGCACCGAGCATCTCGTGCTCGGCCTGCTGCAGGAGCCCGAAGGGCTGGCCGCCAAGGCCATGAACGCGCAGGGCTCGGCGGTCGCGATGGTCCGCGAGGCCTACGAGGCGGAGTTCGGGCTCGCGACGGACGATAACGGCGCCGCCCCGGACCGCCCGGTCAAGCTCTCCGACGCCGAGGCCACGACCTTCAGCGGCGGCGCGAAGAAGACGCTGCAGCTCGCCCTGCGCGAGGCCCTCCGGCTCGGGCACAACTACATCGGCACCGAGCACATCCTCCTCGGACTGCTCCGCAACGAGGGCAGCGACGGCGCCAAGGTCCTCGCCGACCTCGGCATCACCCGGCAGGGCTCGGAGGACTACCTGCTGCCGCTGCTGGACGGCTTGAAGTAGCCGTCGACGGTGGCCGTCACCACCCGGCTGTAGCGGGTGATGCCCGGTGAGTCGACCGGGCAGGGGCGGCCGCCCTCGACCGGCTTGGCCAGGCAGAAGTGCTGGGGGTCGTCGCTGCGATGCAGCGCCGCCCGGCCGTTCTTGCACAGCCCGTGGGACTGTTCGTACGCGTCGCAGTCCACCTGCTCCGCCCACTTCCCGTCCGGGCCGCCGAGCCGCTTGCCCACATCGGCGGTGAGGTCGCGGGCGGCCTTGGCCTGGCGGCGGTAGATGTCGTTGACGCCGTCGGTGCGGGCGGGATTGAGGGCGTCCGGCGGCTGCAGCACCCAGACGATCCGCGGGCGCGGGGTGCCGGCTTCCTTCGCGGCGTCCTCGATCTGCTCGGTGAGGGCGCGGGCGTCGGCCGCGTAGCGGTCGTAGTACTCCTGCGTGCCCCACTTGATGTTGTCCATGCAGGGCGTATAGCCCCAGGCGTTCCCCCAGAACTGCATCACCACGACGCCCGGCTTCTCGCTCGCCACCAGCGCCGCGGCCTTCTGCCGGGCCTTGACCAGCGAGTCGCCCTTACGGCCCTGGATGTAGTCGCACAGCGTGGTGCCGCCGACCGGCTCGCTGCGGTAGGCGGCGCCGGTGCGGCGGAGCCAGCTGCCGAGCTCGTTCTGGGTCTCCATGGCGAGCGAGTCGCCGAGGTAGAGCACGCGGTGCGGGACGTCCGGGGCCTTCGGCGCGGTCGCGGTCGGCGTCGGTGCCGCGCTCCGGGTCGGCTTCGCGCCGGCTGCCTTCCCCGGTTTGTCGGACCACTGCACCTGGCCGGGCTCGGCGCTCGCGCCGTCATCCCCCGCGCCCCCGTCCGATACGGACACGGCCGCGCCCCAGCCGACAGCTGTCACCAAAAGCAGTCCCGCGAAGAGCGGCCATACCCAGCGCCGGTGCCGCATACGGTCGCTCCCTCACATCGGAGTTAACTGGCCGGTAGCGTAGGGGGCTCGGGACCCGAGGTCGAGGGTCAGTGCACACCCGCCGTAACTCCCGCCACTCCGAGCAGCAGCACCGCCGACACCACCCCGATGCCCCGCCGGGCCCTCGGACTCCGGCCGAGCGCGGTGCCGGCGCGGGCCGCGGCCAGGGCCACCAGCACGTAACCCGCGGAGCAGCACAGCACGTGCAGCAGCCCGAGCACCGCCGTCTGCGCGCCGAGCGGCAAGGCCGCCTCCGGGGAGACGAATTGCGGGATCAGGGCCAGGTAGAGGAGAAGTCCCTTCGGGTTGAGCAGTGCCGTCAGCAGGCTCTGCCGCAGTACCTTCGCGGGGCTCGCCTCAGCCACCGCGCGGTCGAGCCGCTGCCGTCGGTCGCCCCGGCGCTGCCGCAGCGACAGGAGCAGCCCGGCGGCGAGGAAGACCAGGTAGGCCGCGCCCACGTAGCGCAGCGCCACCAGCGCCCCGGGGAGCGCGGCGAAGGCGGCCGCGAGGCCGACGGCGGCGAGCAGCGTGTGCGCCGTATACGCGGTGGCCATGCCCGCGACCGCGTAGAGCCCGGCCTCGCGGCCCTGCCGCAGGGCGCGGGCGACGATGTACATCCAGTCGGGTCCCGGCGTGAGGATCAGCAGGACGTCGACTCCCAGGAAGAGCAGCAGCAGTCGGGTATCCATGGCGTCGACGCTAGGGCCGACGTCCTGGCAGCCGCTGGTGACTTATGGCCCGGGGCGGCGAACTGCGGGCAGAATATTGCGCCATGGACCGGATAGACCGCAGAATCCTGCGGGAGCTGCAGCAGAACGGCCGCCTCAGCAACGCCGAGTTGGCCGAGCGGGTCCGCCTGACCCCGTCGCCCTGCCTGCGCCGGGTGCGGCAGCTGGAGCGGGACGAGGTGATCCGCGGCTATCGCGCGCTGCTCGACGGCGCGGCCGTCGACCGCGGCTTCCAGGTCTTCGTCACGGTGGTGCTGGCGCGGGAGGACCGGGCGACGGTGGCGGCCTTCGAGGACATCGTCGCCTCCCGTCCGGAGGTGGTGGAGGCCCATCGGCTCTTCGGGGAGCCGGACTTCCTGCTGCGCGTGGCGGTGCGGGACCTCCCCGCGTACGAGCGCTTCCACTCGGAGGTGCTGGCGGACCTGCCGGGGCTCGGTCAGCTCACGTCGCACATGAGCATGAAGCTGATCAAGGAAGATCAGGGCTTCCCGCTGGACGGCTGAGGCCGTCGAGCCAGTCGAGCAGCTGGCGGTTGACCTCGTCCGGGCGCTCCTGCTGGATCCAGTGGCCACAGTCCTCCAGGATGTGCGAGCCGACCAGGCCCGGCAGCGTCTTCGGGTACGCCTCGATGGCCGCTGCCAGCCACATCGTGGAGGCGTCGCGGCCGCCGCCGAGGAAGAGTGAGGGCTGGGTGATGGGCGCGCCGTCGAGGTCGGCGAGGTCCTCCCAGTCGCGGTCCATGTTGCGGTAGCGGGCCAGCGCGCCCGCCATTCCGGTGCGCTCGAACTCACCGGCGTAGACGTCGAGATCGGCCTCGGTCAGCCAGCCCGGCAGCGGCCCGGCCGGGAAGCGGTCGCGCAACTGCCCGTCCCGGGCGGCGAAGTGCGGGTCGGGAGCGTCGGGGCCCGGCATGGTGTCGGCGGAGAAGGCGGCGTAGAACCCGGCCAGCCACCCCCGCACATCCGGCTCGATCTCCGCCTCCGCCCGCCCCGGCTCCTGGAACCGGCTGACGTAGAACTCCTCGGCGCCGCCCGCCATCCCGGCGAACATCTCGCTCGGCCGCGGCCCCCCGCGCGGCGCGTACGGGACGCTGAGCATCGCCACGGCGGTGACGACGTCGGGCCGCAGCAGCGCGCTGTTCGCGGCGATCCCCGCGCCCCAGTCGTGGCCGACGACGACGGCGGTCCGCTCGCCGAGGCCGTGCACCGCCGCCACGCAGTCCTCGACCAGCTCCGTCATCCGGTACGCGGCCACGTCGGCCGGTCTCGACGACCGCCCGTAGCCGCGTACGTCGACGGCAGCGGCGCGGTAGCCCGCGGCGGCGAGCGCGGGGAGCTGGTGGCGCCAGGAGTACCAGGACTCGGGGAAGCCGTGCAGCAGGAGCACCAGTGGGCCAGCGCCCTGTTCTACGAGGTGGATCCGGCCGGCGGGGCCGGGAACTGTGCGGTGGACCAGGGGTGATGGCGTCATGATCCAATCGTGCGGCATGGTTGCCACCGCTCCCAGCACCTTTGCCGTTCCGGCAAAGAAGGCGTCAGTGGTACAGCACCCGCGCGATCTTCGGGTCGTCGATATTCGTGCGGTCGTACCAGTAGTGGCCGGTCTCGATGACCTTCGGCAGCTTCTCGCCCTTGATCGCCCGTACCGCCGCCGCCACCACCTGCGCGCCGATGTCCGCCGGGTCCTGGGTGATCGCGCCGATCATCCGGCCCTCGTTGATCGCGTTGATCTGCCCCTGTCCCGAGTCGAAGCCGACGATCTTCAGGTCGTCCTTGCCGCTCTCCTTGACGCCCTGGACGACGCCCATGGCGGACCCCTCGTTGGAGCCGTAGATGCCGTCAAGACGCGGGTTCGCGGCGATGATCGACTTGGTGATGTCCGCCGACTTGGTCTGATCGCCGCCGCCGTACTGCACCGGCAGCAGCTTGATCCCCGGCGCGTGCTTCTTCATCCAGTCGACGAAGCCGTCCCGCCGGTCGACGCCGGAGGCCGCGGTCTGGCTGTGCACGACCAGGGCCACCTGCCCCTTGCCGCCCAGCGCCTTCGCCATGTGCTTCGCCGCCTCGGCGGCCGCGGCCTTGTTGTCGGTGGCGGCCGTGGTCAGCGGGATGTCGCTGTCGACGCCCGAGTCGAAGGCGATCACCGGCTTCTTGTCCCGCTGCGCCTGCTTGAGCATCGGCTCCACCGCCTTGGAGTCGAGCGCCGCCAGACCGATCGCGTCGGGGTTCTTGCCGAGGCTGTTGGAGACCATGTTGACCTGCGCCTCCACCTCCGACTCCGTCGCCGGGCCCTCGAAGCTGATCTCCACCCCGCGCTTGGCCGCCTCCTTCTCCGCGCCCTCCTTCACCGTCTGCCAGAACTGGTGCTGGAACCCCTTCGAGACGATCGCGATGTACGGCTTCCTGCCGTCCCCGTTCACGTCACCACCGCACCCGCTGAGCACGAGCGCCATCGCCGTCGCCGCGCCGGCCGCGGCCGTCAGTCGCCTGATCCGCATCCTGCCGCCCCCTCAGGCCGTGCGCTTACGCGCCTGGTCGGCGTAGACCGCGGCGACGATCACGCAGCCGAGGATCACGTTCTGCCACTCCTGCGGGACCGAGGTGATCTGCAGGCCGTTGTTCAGCACCGAGATGATCAGGGCGCCGATGACCGTACCGACGATCGAGCCCTTGCCGCCGGACAGCGACGTGCCGCCGATCACCACCGCCGCGATGGCCTGCAGCTCGTATCCCATGCCGGTGGCGGGCTGCGCCGAGCCGAGCCGGGCGGAGATGAGGACGCCGGCGAGGCCGATGAAGAGGCCGCAGACGACGTAGATGATGATCTTCCACTTGCGGACGTCGATGCCGGAGAGGCCGGTGGCTTCTTCGTTGGACCCGATCGAGTACGTGTAGCGGCCGAGCAGCGTGCGGTTGAGGGCGATGCCGCCTATGAGGGCCGCGGCGGCGAGGATCAGGACGGCGTTCGGGAAGTCCGCGCCGGGGATGATCGAGCCGGTGGAGATGTCCGTATACCCGGAGTCGCCTTCGAAGTAGATCGGCGCGCTCTTGGAGATGACGAGCGCCAGCCCCTGCGCCACCAGCATCATCGCCAGCGTGGCGATGAAGGGCGGCAGCTTGAGGAAGGTGACGTTGAGGCCGTTCACCAGGCCGATCAGGGCGCCGAAGGCGAGCGTCATCAGCACCCCGAGCCAGATCGGCACGCCCCAATTGACGATAAAGACACCCGACATCACCGCGCACAGGGTCATGCCCGTGCCCACCGACAGATCGATCCCGCCGGCCACGATCACGAAGGTCGCGCCCAGCGCCAGCGTGCCGATCACGACGGTCGAGAAGAGCAGCGAGGTGATGTTGCTGTAGTTGAGGAAGTTCGGGCTGGCGATCGAGAAGTAGAGGACGATGACGACCAGGCTGGCGAAGGCCAGCAGCTGCTGGAACTTGCCCTTGAGGGCGGCCAGTCCGCCGGGCCGCTCGGGCTGCTGCTCCTGGTCGGGCGCTACGGCTGCGGGCGCTGTCATGGTTCGTTCCTTCGGTTCGTACGTGGGGGGTGTGCTGGTCAGGCCGCGTGCGCGTCGCTGTCTCCGTCACCGCCGCCGTCGCCGGGGCTGGGCCGCAGCGTCGCGTAATGCATGACCTTCTCCTGGGTGGCCTCCGCCGCGGTCAGCTCGCCGGTGACCCGGCCCTCGCTCATCACGACGATGCGGTGCGCCATGCGCAGCAGTTCGGGGAGCTCGGAGGAGATCATGATGAGGGACTTGCCCTGCTGGGCGAGCTCGTTGAGGAGCCGGTAGATCTCTTCCTTCGCCCCCACGTCGATGCCGCGGGTCGGCTCGTCGACGATGAGGATGTCGCAGTCCTTGACCAGCCATTTGGCGAGCGCGACCTTCTGCTGGTTGCCGCCGGAGAGGTTTCTGACGGGCTGGTCGACGGACGGCGTGCGGATGCGCAGCGCGGCGACGAGTTCCTTCGACTTCTCGCGTACGGCACGGTCGTTGACGAAGCCGCGGGAGAGGAAGCGCTCCTGCAGCGAGCTGATCCCGATATTGGCGCTGACGTCCTGCTCCACCAGCAGCCCGAGCCGCTTGCGGTCCTCGGAGAGATAGCCGATGCGGTGGGCGGCGGCGTCGGCGGGATTCTTGATGCGGACCTGCGTGCCGCGCAGGGTCACGGTCCCCGACTCCACCGGATCCGCCCCGACGATCGCCCGCGCCACCTCCGTACGCCCGGCGCCCATCAGCCCGGCGAGCCCGAGGATCTCGCCCTGCTTCAGCTCCAGGGAGACGTCCTTGAGCAGCGCCTTCGTGCTCAGCCCGGCGACGCTGAGCACGGTCTCGCGATCGTCCCGTACGCCCTCAGGGCCGGCGCCGGTGTCGATCTCCCGCCCGACCATCCGCGCGATGACGTCCTGCATGGAGGCGTCCTCGGTCGTGAGCGTGTCGACATAACGACCGTCGCGGATCACGGTGATGCGGTCCGCGATCGCCTTGAGCTCGTCCATGCGGTGCGAGATGTAGATGACGCCGGTCCGCGGGGCGACGAAGCGCCGGATGAGGTCGTGCAGGGCGGCGACCTCGGCGTCGTTGAGTGCGGCCGTCGGCTCGTCCATGATCAGGATCTTCGCGTCGTACGACAGCGCCTTGGCGATCTCGACCATCTGCTGCTGGGCGACGGTGAGCGTGCCGACGCGGGCGTTCGGGTCGAGCGGCAGCTGCAGGCGCTGGAGCAGCTCGCGGGTGCGGGCGACCAGCTCCCGGTCGCGCAGCAGCAGCCGGCCGCGCGGCTCGCGGCCGATGAAGATGTTCTGCGCGACCGTGAGGTCGGGCATCAGGTTGAACTCCTGGTGGATGATGCTGATGCCGAGCTGCTGCGCGTGCCGCGGCCCGTCGATGCGCACCTGCGCGCCGTCGATGAAGAACTCGCCCGCGTCCGGGGTGTAGATCCCGGAAAGCAGCTTCATGAGGGTGGACTTGCCGGCCCCGTTCTCGCCGACGAGGGCGAGCACCTCGCCGGGCGCGAGGTCGAGGTGCATGTCCTGGAGGGCCTGGACGCCGGGGAAGGCCTTTCCGACGCCGCGGACGCGGAGGAGGGACTCGGTGTTTTCGGTGCTCAAGAGACCACTCCTTTACGGAGGATGGCGTTGCCGTAGGTACGGGTCTCCCCGGTCCGTATGACGAGGAAGCCGGCCTCGGCGGCGGTGTAGAAGTCACCGCGCTGGAGCTCCCGCACGTCCTTGGCCTGTGCGCCCGCCGCGCCGATGAGCTCGTCCTGCACCGGCAGCCGCCCGTCCGGCGAACTCATCAGGTACAGCGCCGTCTCGTGCTCGTCGAGCGGGATGACGGTTCTGATGGCGGCGAGCAGGCCCGGGGTCGTCACACCCGGGAAGTCGAGGATCCGCCCGTGCGCGGCGGCCGTGCGCGCGGCTGGGAAGTGGGCGTCGGCGAGCACTACGGTGTCACCGTGGCCCATGGCGTCCAGATGCCGCAGCAGGTCCCCGGTGAGGTAGGGGTGGATGTTCATGAGCACCGCGTCGCGCTCCTTTGGGGGAGGGGCTGAGGAGGGAGGCCAGTCGCGTGGAATCGATTTCACGGGGAGGTTAAAAGCGCGCGACAGCCGAGGTCAATGGCCTTGCCGCAGGAAAATCACGCGAAGCCCGGGAACAGAGCCGGGCCCCCGAGGACGCCGCGGTACGACCCGGCCACGGCAGGCGAGAAATCGATTTCTCGAAGCACCGGAGGCTCCATGGAGACAGCCGGCAAGACCGCAGTGGTGACAGGCGGGGCGACGGGCATCGGCGCGGCGGTGGCCGCACGGCTCGCCGACGACGGCGCGAAGCTCGCGATAGTGGACCACGACCCGACGGCCGGGGAGGCGACGGCCCGCGCCCTGGGCGCGGTCTTCGTACCCGCCGACCTGTCGGACCGCTCGAACGTGACCCCGGCGATGCGGGCGGCGACCGCCCAGCTGGGCGGCATCGACATCTTGGTGAACAACGCGGGCGGTGTGTTGGACCCCGGCACCGACGGTGCCGGCGGCGTCGACGGACCGTATTACCCGCACTCGGGCCGCCGCGAATGGGGCGCCGTGATGGAACTGAACCTGCTCGCCCTGATGCTCTGCACCCAGCTCGCGCTGGCGTCAATGACCCAGCGCGGCGGCGGCGCGATCGTCAACATGGCCTCGATCGCCGGCCTCGGCACCGACCCGCACCGGGTCCCCGAATACGCGGCGGCGAAGGCGGCGGTCATCCGCCTGACGGCGGGCTGCGCTCCCCTTCGGGAGTCGGCCGGTGTCCGGGTGAACTGCGTCTGCCCCGACATGGTCGACACGCCGTCTTCGCGCCGGGTGCGCGCGACGATGAGCGGTCCGGACCTCGACCGGCTGCCGCCGGTGTTGGCGCCGGAGGACATCGCGTCGGCGGTGGTGCGGCTGATAGCGGACGAGAGCCTGGCGGGGCGGGCGCTGGTGTGCCCGGGTGGGGCGGAGCCGTATC
>NZ_JAAKZV010000255.1 GCF_011044975.1 Streptomyces coryli
GATGAGGGTGACGGTGGGGGTGGGCGCGGTCGCGGAGGCGGGCGGCGCGGTCGTCGCGAGTCGCTGCGCGAGGCGCCCTGCGGCCATGCCGGCACCGACGACGACGACGCGGTGCGAGTGCGGCTCCCGCTCGGTCCCGTTTCGGCTCATGTCCTCGAGCTTGCGGGGCCGCCGTTACCCGGGCGGATCACGGCTGTTTCCCGGGGGAAACGGTGCCCTCAGCGGTGGGGGCTTCGCGGTGTGAGGGGCGTGGGCTAGCGAGCGACCGGCAGCGACTCCTTCGGGCCCAGGAAGCGGGGTGCCGGCGTGAAGATCGCGTCCAGTGCTGCCTTTCCCGCGCCCGGGATTTCGCGGAGGCCGCCGTAGTACCACGACGCGCTGCGGGGTTCCGGGACGCCGATGCCGTACGCGTCGATGCCGGCCGCGCGGCACAGGGCCAGGGCGCGGCGGATGTGGAAGTCCTGGCTGACCAGGACCGCGCGGTGGACGCCGAAGATCTTCTTGGCGCGGGTGCAGCTGTCCCACGTGTCGAAGCCGGCGTAGTCGCGGACCACGCGCTTCGCGGGGACGCCGCGGTCGGCGAGGTAGCGGCGCATGGCGGTGGGTTCGTCATAGGCCTTCGTGCTGTTGTCGCCGCTGACGAGGAGGGCGCGGACTTTGCCCCGGTCGTAGAGCTCGGCCGCGGCGTCCAAGCGGTGGGCCAGATACGGGGACGGCTCGCCGTCCCAGAGGCCCGCGCCGAAGACCACGGCGACCGGCGCCTTCGGCGCGTCCGCCGTGTCCGCCGCCACCCGGTCGCCGGCGGAGACGAACAGCCAGGCCGGCGGAAGCAGGGCGAGCGCGCACACCAGCACCGCGATGCGCAGGGCGCGGCGGCGCGCCCGATGGGTGTGGAAGAGACGCCGGACGGCGATGATGGCTTTCCTGATCAAAGTGACCTCCCCGTGGGAGGTGCGACGCGGTCAGCTGCTGGAATGGTTCCTGTGGCCCGTGATGACTGGAAAGCCGATCGCATCGGCAGCGCGCTCAAAGGCGAGAACCCGACCGTCATGCGACGCCTCGACGGCGGCTTCGCCGTCATCGGCGATGTGCAGTTTCTGCCGGGATACTCCGTCCTGCTCACCGATCAGCCCGGCGTCGACCGGCTGACCGATCTGCCCCGTCCCCGACGGCTCGCCTTCCTCGACTCCATGGAGCGGCTGGGCGAAGCCGTGGAGCGCGCCTGCCGGGCCCACGATCCCGCCTTCCGGCGGGTGAATCTGGAGATTCTCGGTAATACGGACCCGTTCCTGCACGCCCACGTCTGGCCGCGTTACGCGTGGGAGCCCGACGAGATCCGGCCCAGGCCCGTATGGCTCTATCCGCCGGAGCGGTGGCACGATCCCGCCACCGCCCTCGGGCCACAGCACGACGCTCTCCGCGCGCGGATCACTGACCGACTGGCGTGAGCCGGACCGGCAGGACCTGGCGGCTGTTGCCCACGAAGCTCGGGTGGGCGGGGAGTTCCGGCTCCGGGATGGCCAGGTCCAGGTCCGGGTGGCGGGTGAACAGGGCGCGGAGCGCCGTCGTTGCCTCCAGGCGGGCCAGCGGGGCGCCGATGCAGTAGTGGGCGCCGTGGCCGAAGGACAGATGGCGGGCCGACTGGTCGCGGGTCACGTCGAAGACGTGCGCGTCCGGGCCGTGGGCCGTCTCGTCGCGGCCCGCCGCCGTGTAACCCGCCAGCACCGGGGCGCCCTTCGGGATCAGGGTGCCGCCGACCTCCAGATCGCGGGTCGGGTAGCGGAACGGGAAGAAGCTCACCGGCGCGTCCCAGCGCATCGTCTCCTCGACGGCGGCCTCCCAGCCGACCTTCCCCGCCTGCAGCAGCGCCAGCTGGTCGCGGTGGGCGCACAGGGCCCGTACCGCATTGGTGATGAGGTTGAGCGTCGTCTCGTGGCCCGCCACGATCAGCAGCAGCATCGTGCCGATCAGCTCCTGCTCGCTGAGCCGGCTGCCGTCCTCCTCGCGGGCCGTGATCAAGGCGCTGATCAGGTCGTCGCCGGGGGCGGCCGCCCGTATCGCCGCCAACTGGGCCAATATCGCCACCATTTCGCGGTTGGCCGCCACCGCCGATTCGGGGGTGGTGTTGGTGTTCACGATGCGGTTCGAGAGGGTGTGCAGGCGGTCGGTGTGTTCCGCGTCGATGCCCATCAGGCCGCAGAGGACGCCCATGGGGAGCGGGAGCGCGAAGTGGCGGCGGAGGTCGGCCACCCCCGTGCCGTAACCGTCCGCATCCGTCGCCGCCGCCTCCGCCAGGCCGTCCAGCAGGGACGTCGTCAGCTCCGCCACCCGCGGGCGGAGTTCCTCCACCCGGCGCGGGGTGAAGGCCTTCGTCGCCAGGCCGCGCAGGCGGCGGTGGTCGGCGCCGTCCGCCGTCGTCATGCCCGGTACCGTCGCGAAGGTCAGCAGCGGCCAGCCCTCGGGGATTCGGCCCTCCGCCAGCGCCGCGAAGTGGCAGGCGTCCTTGGCGACATCCGGGTGGGCGAGGAAGTCCTTCAGGTCGGCGTGCCGGGTCACCGCGTAGCCCGTAAGACCGCCGGGGAGGGCCACCGGGGCCGCGCCGCCGTGGGCGCGCAGGCGGGCGTTGAGGGTGTGGCGGTCGTCGGCGCCGTCGGGGTCGAGACGGAAAGGTTCGGTTTCCGGCTGCGCTGTCATCGGACGTCTCCCTGGGGGCTCGGCGTGCGTACGGGCAGCGCGGCCAGGCCTGTCGACCAGGGTGAGGTGACCCAGGACAGCTCGGACTCGGGTACCGCGAGGCGCAGTTCTGGCAGGCGGTGGTGCAGGGTGCGGACGGCGGTGCGGGTGATCAGGCGGGCCATGTCCTGGGCCGGACAGGCGTGCGGGCCGGCGCCGAAGGCGAGGTGGGAGCGGTTGCCGGTGACCGGACGGCCGGTGGGCGGCAGCGCCTCCGGGTCGGCGTTGGCGCCGGCCAGGCCGAGGATCAGCATGTCGCCGGTCTGCACCTGCTGGCCGCCGAACTCCAGGTCGCAGGTGGCGTAGCGGGCCGGGAAGTTCTGCGTCGGGGGGTAGCGCCACAGGACCAGGTCCAGGGCGTCGTCCACCGTGAGCGCGCCGCCCGCGAGGGAGGAGCGGAAGGATTCGTCGGTGAGGAGGATGCGGAGGGTGGTGGAGATCCAGTTCACCGTGGTCTGGTTGCCGGCGACGAAGACCACGACCAGGTTGTGCAGGATCTCTTCGTCGGTGAGCTGCGCTTCGTGGTGGATGAGGGCCGAGGTGAAGTCGTCGCCGGGGTGCGCGCGTTTGTGCGCGATCAGCTCCGTCAGGATCTCGGCCATGCGGCGGCTGGCGTTCGAGGAGTCGGCGTTGTGCGCCACCGTGCCGGCTATCGCCTGGACGAGGAGCTGCGCCGTGCGCTCCTCCAGGCCCAGCAGCGCGATGATGACCTCCAGGGGCAGCTTGCGCGCGTAGTGCGGCACGAGGTCTACGGGACGCTGGGCCGTAAAGCTGTCCATGAAGCCGTCGATCAGCCGGTCCGCCGCCTCCTGCACGGTGCGGCGCAGGCCGTGCCCGTCCACCCCGCCCAGGGCGGCGGCCACCGCGGCGCGCTGGCGGCGGTGCTCGCGCCCGTCGGCGTAGAGCAGCGCGGGGCGCCAGCCGACCATCGGCATCAGCGGCGAGTCCGGCGGCACCCGGCCCTCGCGCAGCGGGGTCCAGCGGCGCGGGTCGTGCGAGAAGTGGTGCTCGTCCCCGGTGAGTTCGAGCAGCTCGCGGTGGCCGATGACCAGCCACGCCGGGATGCCGGGAGCGATCGTCACCGGCGCGACCGGGCCGTACTCGGCGCGCAGCTTCTCGTACAGCTCCGGCAGCGAACCACCGTCGAGCCCCGCCTCGTGCAGCGCGGCGCGGGCGCCGCTGCCGGGCGCGTAGGGGCAGGTCATCCGGTGCGCTCCGTGGCGGATTCGATGAGGTGGGTGATGAGGGAGATCAATGCCCGTACGGACGAGGTGTGTTCGCGGGCGTCGCAGACGACCAGGGGGGTGTGGGGGAGGAGGTCGAGGGCGGTGCGCAGGTCGGCTTCGCCGTGCCGGGGGCTGTCCGGGAAGTGGTTGACCGCGACGGTGAACGGCATGTCGAGGTCCTCGAGATGGCCGATCGAGTCGAAGGACGCCTCCAGGTCGCGGGTGTCGACCAGGGCGAGGGCGCCGAGCGAGCCGCGGGCGAGCTCCTTCCAGGCGGGCAGGAAGCGCTGCTGGCCCGGGGTGCCGAAGAGGTAGAGGACGATGTCGCTGTCGAGGGTGATGCGGCCGAAGTCCAGGGCCACGGTGGTGGTCGTCTTCGCCGGTCCCGCCGGGCGGTCGGAGAGCTGTCCTGCCCGGGTCATCACCGCCTCCGTGGAGAGCGGGGTGATCTCCGAGACCGTGCCTATGAGGGTCGTCTTGCCCACGCCCATGGGGCCGACCACCAGAATCTTCGCGGATCCGGTCACACCGGAGTCCACGTATGCCTGATCGGCGACAGCACCGGCGGCCGGGGCCTCAGAGCCGGTTCTCGAGCCCATGGAGCACCTTTCCTAGGACGTCTCGGTACGGGTCGCCTGCGGCGGTTGACTCGCTCGTTGTGAGGGGCGGGCGGGCCTGTATGTGGCCCGCCGCGATGAGGTCGGAGAGCAGGACCTGCACGACCCCGGGGGACAGTTCGAGGTGCGCGGAGACCTCGGCCACGGAGAGCAGGCCGCGGCAGCGGTCGGTGATCCGGCGGTACTCCGGCTGCGTCTGCGGGGGCAGCGGCAGGCCGGTCGCGACCACCAGCGCCTCGAGCGGGAGCGGTTCGGCGTCGGCGGCCCCGGCGGCGCGGCCCCCCGTGATCACGTACGGGCGTACGGGGGAGGCGTCGCGGCCGCTGCCGTCCTGCTGCGGGTCCCACGTCATGAGCCGGGCTCTGGGGATCTGGCCGCGCTCTTCGGCGTCTCGGCGGGCGGGGTCTCGGCGGGCGGGTTCCCGGCGGTCAGCTGGGCGCCGATCTTCACCACCAGGATCTGCATCTGCTGCGCCACGAGGGCGACATCGGCGTCCGCGCCGGTGGCCACCGCGAGGGACGCGCCGGACCCGGCGGAGGTGAACAGCACGTAGCCCTGCGCGGATTCCACCATCAGCTGCCGCACGCCCGCCTCCTCGCCGAGGAAGAGCGCCACCGCGGAGCGGCTGGTGATGGTGAGCGCGGCGCAGGCGGCGGAGAGCGCCTCCGCCTCGCCGCGGCCGAGTTCGGGGATGTCGCCGGTCAGGTTGTTCGCGGAGGCGTGCCCGAGGTGGAGGCCGTCGTCGGAGACGACGACGGCGTGCCGGACGCCGGGGATCCCGGTGATGGGGCGGAGCATCCAGCCGACGTCCGGCAGTGCGGTGAGCCTGGCGGCGGGCATCAGCGGTCTCCTTCGTTGCTGTTGCGCGGGGTCGGGTCGGCGGCGCCGGCGGTTTCCTGCTGGGCCAGGAGGCGGCCGCGGCGGGTGCCGGCGATGACGCCGGCGATGCTGTTACGGGCCGCGTCCGGGGACCACGGGTCCGTATCCGCGGTGGCGGTCGCGGGCTCCTCCGCGGGTGCGCCGCCGGGCGGGCGGCTCCGGCTCGGCGGGCGGCATCGTGAGGAGGCGGTGCGGTACGAAGAGCACCGCCCTGGTGCCGCCGTAGCCGGAGGCCGTCGACAGCTCCACGGTGAAGCCCAGTTCGCGGGACCAGCGGCCGACGCAGGCCAGGCCGAGGCGCGGGACCGCGCCCAGGTCGGTGATCTCCAGGCCGTCGCGGAGCCGCGCGCCCGCCTCCTCCAGGGCGTCCGGCGGCATGCCGAGACCGGCGTCGTCCACCTCGACGACCGCGCCGGAGGCCACCTCCCGAACGGACACCAGCACGGGGGAGGTCGCCGGCGAGAAGTCCGTGGCGTTCTCCAGCAGCTCGGCGAGGGTGTGCATCAGGCCCTCGGCGGCGCCCGCGGCCACGTGCACGCCCTGGCCGCCGTGCACCTCCACCCGCCCGTACTCCACGATCCGCGACTGCGCGCCGCGCACGCAGTCGTAGAGGGAGATCGGCTTGGTGGCCCGGCGGGCCGGCCACACCCCGCACAGCACCATCAGCGTCTGCGCCTTGCGGGTCATCTGCGCGGCCGCGTGGTCGGCGCGCATCACCTCGGAGAGCACCTCGGGATCGCTCACCCGCTGCTCGATGCCGTCCAGGACCCGGCCCTGGACGGTGGCCATCGCGTGTACGTTTCCGGCCACCGTCTCGAAGGCGGCCTGCACCGAGTCGCGGAGGTTGCGCTCGCGGCGGGCGGCCTGGTCGCGCTCGTCCGCGACGGCGGCGGCGCGTTCCAGCTCGGCCGCGCGGGCGGTGGCGATGGCGCGCTGCCGTCTGACCTCCTCGCGCTCCCGCAGCGCCCAGGCGAGGCTGAGCGCCGCGACCGGCACGGTGGCCGCGGCGACGCAGGCCGCGGCGGTGCCGGAGCGCAGCCCGAGCACCGTGGCGACGGCCGCGGCGGAGACGGCGGCCGTGGCGACGGCCCACAGCCAGTAGGCGGTGGCGGAGGCGGTCGGGGAACGGGTCATGAGCCCTCGCAGACGTGACCGAGCCTGTCGGACGGAGCAGATGTTACTGATCGGGAGATCAACTGACCATCGGCAGCTGTGAGTTGACACAGCGCAGTCGCGCGATCACAGCAGTCCCGTCCAGCCATTGATACTCCCATGAGCGGCGGCGGTCCGCCGCATAGGCTCCTGTGATCATGCACGACATATCCCTGGTGACGCTGGTCCTCCTCTGTCTTGCCGCCGGAGCGGCGGGCTGGATCGACGCGGTGGTGGGTGGCGGCGGCCTGCTGCTCCTGCCCGCGCTGCTGGTCGGGTATCCGAATCTGCAGCCCGCGTATCTGCTCGGCACCAACAAGGCGGTGGCGATCGTGGGCACTTCGGCCGCGGCGGTGACGTATGCCCGTAAAACGGTCATCGACGTCCGGCTGGCGCTCCGCATCGGCCTGGCCGCACTCGCCGGATCGGCAGGCGGCGCCTTCCTCGCGGCCGGGATAGACAGCGACGTCCTCCGCCCGGTCATCATGGTCGTGCTGCTCGGCGTGCTCGCCTTCGTGATGCTGCGCCCGGCCTTCGGTACGGCCCCGGCGGGCGGCCCCGCGACGCGCACCAGGGTGCTGGCGGCGATCGGCGTCGCCGGCCTCGGCATCGGCTTCTACGACGGCCTGATCGGCCCCGGCACCGGCACCTTCCTGGTGATCGCGCTGACCGGCATCCTGCAGCTGAACATGGTCACGGCCTCGGCCACCACGAAGATCGTCAACACCTGCACCAACTTCGGCGCCCTGGTGATGTTCTCGGTCCAGGGCACGGTGCTGTGGCAGCTGGCCGCGGTCCTGGCCGTCTTCAATCTCGGCGGCGGCGTGCTCGGCGCCCGGATGGCGCTCAAGAAGGGAGCCGGTTTCGTACGGGCGGTGCTGGTCGTGGTCGTGGTTACGTTGGTGTGCAAGCTTGCCTACGACCAGTGGCTCGGCTGAGCACGGGAGGCGCAACGTGGCCGGTGGCACCGCACCCCAGACCGTACTGACCGTCCTGACCACGACGGACAGCCCCGCGGCGGCCGAGGAGCTGGCCCGCGGCGCGATCGCGGCCAAGGTCGCCGCATGCGCGCAGATCAGCGCGCCGGTGACGAGCGTGTACCGGTGGGAGGGAGAGCTGGAGACCGCCACCGAGTGGCAGGTGCTGTTCAAGACGACGGAGGCGCGGTACGAGTCGCTGGAGACGTATCTGCGCGGGGCGCACACGTATGAGGTGCCGGAGATCATCGCGGTGGCGGTGGCGCGGGGGAGCTACGAGTATCTGGCGTGGGTGGAAGGCGAGGTCGGCTGAGCTGCCGCGGTTACGTCGCCAGTTCCACCCGCACCGCGCACACCTTGAATTCCGGCATCCGGGAAATCGGGTCGAGTGCCGGGTTCGTCACCGCGTTCGCGCGCCCTTCGCCCGCCCAGTGGAAGGGCATGAAGACCGTATCCGGCCGGATTCCCGCCGTGATCCTGGCTGGGGCGACGGCCCGGCCGCGTCGGGAGAGAACCGCGACCGGGTCGCCCTCAGCGGCCCCCACGCGGGCGGCGAGCTCGGGGTGGAGCTGTACGTAGGGACCGGGTGAGGCTTCGTTGAGCTCTGCGGTCCGGCGGGTCTGCGCGCCGGACTGATACTGCGCGAGTACCCGGCCTGTCGTGAGCAACACGGGGTAATCCGGATTGGTTTCCTCCGCCGCCGGACGGTGCGAGACGGGCGTGAAGACCGCCCGGCCGTCGGGCGTCGCGAAGCGGTCCAGGAACATCCGCGGCGTGGGCGAACCGCCCTCCGGACACGGCCAGAAGACCCCGTCCTCCGCCTCGATCCGCTCGTACGAGATGCCGGAGTAGTCCGCCTTGCCACCGGCCGAGGCGCGACGCAGCTCGGCGAAGATCTCCTCCGCGGCCGGCGGGAAGCCGGCAGCCAGCTCCGGCGCCAGCCGCTCGGCGAGCCCGCGCAGCACCGCCAGGTCGCTGCGCACACCATCCGGCGGATCGACGGCCCGGCGGCGGAGCAGCACCCGCCCCTCCAGGTTCGTCATCGTCCCGGTCTCCTCGGCCCACTGCGTCACCGGCAGCACCACATCCGCCAACGCCGCCGTCTCGCTCAGCACCACATCCGCCACCGCCAGGAAGTCCAGCGACTTGATCCGCGCCTCGACATGCGTCGCGCGCGGCGCCGAGACGACCGGGTTCGACCCCATCAGCAGCAGCGCGCGGATGTCACCGCCGAGGGCGTCGAGGAGTTCGTACGCGCTGCGCCCGGGCCCCGGCAGCGAGTCCGGGTCCACACCCCACACCGACGCGACGTGGGCGCGGGCGGCCGGGTCGTTGAGCATGCGATAGCCCGGCAGCTGGTCCGCCTTCTGCCCGTGCTCGCGGCCACCCTGCCCGTTGCCCTGGCCGGTCAGACAGCCGTAGCCGGAGAGCGGTCGGCCGGCGCGGCCGGTGGCGAGGCAGAGGTTGATCCAGGCGGAGACCGTGTCGACGCCCTTCGCCTGCTGCTCGGGACCGCGGGCGGTCAGCACCATCGCGCCGGGCTCGGCGTCGCAGAAGAGCCGGGTCGCCTCGCGCAGCTGCGGCACCGGGACACCAGTGACGCGCTCGACGTGCTCGGGCCAGTGCGCCATCGCCGCGGCCCTGGTCTCCTCCCACCCGGTCGTGCGGGCCGCGATGAATTCCTCGTCGGTACGGGCCTCCGCCACCACCAGATGCAGCATCCCGAGCGCGAGGGCCAGGTCCGTACCGGGACGGGGAGCGAGGTGGAGATCGGCCAGCTCGGCGGTGCGGGTGCGACGCGGATCGATGACGATCAGCTTGCCGCCACGCTCACGCAGCTCGGTGAAGTAGCGCAGCGCGGGCGGCATCGTCTCGGCCGGGTTCGACCCGACGAGGATGACGCAGCCGGTGCGGGCGATGTCGGCCATCGGGAAGGGCAGCCCGCGATCGACGCCGAAGGCGCGATTGCCCGCGGCGGCGGCCGAGGACATGCAGAAGCGGCCGTTGTAGTCGATCTGGGAGGTGCGCAGGACAATCCGGGCGAACTTGCCGAGGCTGTAGGCCTTTTCGTTGGTGAGCCCACCACCCCCGAAGACACCGACCGCATCGAGCCCGTGCGACTGCTGAGCGGAACGAATCCCCGCGGCGATCCGCTCCAGGGCCTCCTCCCAGCTCGCCGGAACCAGCTCACCGGAGGCTTGGTCCCGGACCAGCGGCTCGGTGAGACGGACCGCCGAGTCGAGCACGGCCGGCGCGCTCTGCCCCTTGCCGCACAGCGCCCCGCGGTTGACCGGGAAGTCGCTGCGCTCCAGCACCTCCAGCGAACGGGGCTGGTCAGGGCCCGTAGCCTTCAGGCGCATGCCGCACTGCAGGGAGCAGTACGGGCAGTGGGTATCGGTCGCGTCGCTCATGCGTCCCCATGCTGCGGCGCGAGTGTTACGGACCGGGCCCCGGGCCGATTACGCGGGGGCGTCCGCGTCCTCAGCGGGCGAGGGGGGAGAGTGTGAGCCGCGCTCAACAAGTCGTAAACGCGGCGCAATGGTGCGGCAATCACGGCGCGGCAGGCTCGGTGCATGACAGCTTCGCTGGATTTCTCACCGGTCGCACCGAACAGCTCGCTCGACAGCGCGGGCCAGCTGCTGGGGAGCATAACGACGCAGCTCACCGCCCAGCTGCGAGCGATCACGCCCCCGGAGCGGGGACGCGGCACCGGCGGGGCCGAGCACCGGCCGACGCTCGTCGCCGTCGCCCACGGCAGCCGGCATCCGGCGGCGGTGGGGGCGGTAAGGGAGTTGGTCGCGGCGGTACGGAAGCAGAGCCCGGGCCTCGACGTCCGGCTCGGCCACATCGAGCTGAACGAGCCACTGCTCGCCGACACCCTCGCCGAACTCAGCGGAGAGGTCGTACTGGTCCCGCTGCTCTTCGGCCGGGGCTACCACGTACGCCACGACCTGCCGGAAGCGCTGGCAGCAGCGGCCCCGCAGGTACACGGCGCCGTCGCGGCACCGTTGGGCCCACATCCACTGCTGGCCGCCGCCCTGCACGCGCGGCTGGTGGAGGCCGGCTGGCAGCGATCCTCCGGCGACGGAGTCGTGCTCGCGGCGGCCGGGTCGCGAGCACCCGAGTCGGCAGCGGACACGCGCGGAACCGCGGCCCTGCTGAGCGAGCGCCTGGGCGGGGTGCGGGTGGTGGAGGCGTACGCCTCGGGCCCCGGCCCGCGGGTGGAGGATGCCCTGCGGCGCCTGCGGGGGGAGGGGGTGCGGAACATCGCGGTGGCGTCATGCTTTGCGGCGCCGGGCCTGTTCGCCGATCAGGTACGCGCGGCCGCGCCGGGCCTGGTGAGCGCACCCCTCGGGGCACATCCGGCGCTGGCGCGCTTGGTGTTGGCCCGCTATCACCTGGCGGTGGCCACTGCGTCGAGGGCGGCTGCGTAACGGCTGGCGCCTGGCGACCGCGGCATCCGCGCTGCGCGCGGAATCCTCAAGCGCCGGATGGGCTGGTTAGTGGCCCACCCCGCTCCGCAAAACCGGCCGCCTAACCCAACCC